>NZ_JBFTPV010000006.1:0-265357 GCF_056398665.1 Pseudarthrobacter sp. 01T43
CTGGTCAGACTGCTGGTCAGACTGGCAAAAATCCGCTGGCGCATCGAACACGACTACCGCGAACTGAAAACCGGGCTCGGACTCTCCCACTTTGAAGGACGGTCCTTTCCGGGCTTCCACCACCACGCCACCCTCGTCTCCGCGGCGCACCTGTTCATCACYAGGAAACGCCTCGCCACCCCAAAAGCGGCGGGGGCAGCCTGAGCCTGTACGGGGTCCTCAAGGAACTCCAACGGATCCTCATCCGCCAGCTCGGCCGCTGCCCCTACTGCCAACACGCCCCACCAACCTAACAAAGTACTACTAGGGCGGCTCTGGCCCCATTTGTTTTCCACAATGCTCCACATTTGACTTGGCGGCGTGCTGGAAGCTCCCTAGGCTGTATCCCAAGTGAACTGCCTCCACCGGGGGCGGCAGTTGTATTGGGGAACTTATGGATGCCGTGCGCATCGTGGAAGACGAAGTCCGCGAGCTGATCCGCCGTCGGGGTCTGGATCCGCTGCGTCAGGCCGGCGAGGTCCGCCGCCTGGTGGAGGCGGCCGTTAGTGACTATGACGAGCGGGCCCTCATGGGACCACTGCCGCCGATTGGTCCACTGGAAACCGCACGCAGGTTTGTTTTCGATGCCGTAGCCGGATTCGGCGTACTCCAGCCGCTGCTGGACGACCCCTCCATCGAGGAGGTCTGGATCAATGCGCCCAACGAAATCTATGTGGCGCGGAACGGCGAGTCAGAGCTGACGTCGCTGAGCCTTACGGACCAGCAGGTGCGCGACCTTGTGGAGCGCATGCTGAAGAGTTCCGGCCGTCGCCTGGATATGTCCTCACCGTTTGTCGACGCCGCCCTCCCTGATGGCTCCAGACTTCACGTTGTCATCCCGGATGTTACCCGCCGCCACTGGGCAGTGAACATCCGCAAGTTTGTGGTGAAGGCCAGCAGGCTGGAGCACTTGGTCGAGTTGGGCACTTTGACGCCGCAGTCCGCCCGGTTCCTCGGTGCCGCTGTATCCAGTGGACTGAACATCCTCGTCTCGGGCGCCACGCAGGCCGGCAAGACTACGATGCTTAACTGCCTGGCCGCGAGCATCGGCAGCCGCGAGCGGGTCATCACCGTCGAGGAGATCTTCGAACTGCAGTTTCCGCTCCGGGACGTGGTGGGACTGCAATGCCGGCAGCCTAACCTCGAGGGCGAGGGCGAGATTCCACTGCGCAGGCTTGTTAAGGAGGCGCTCCGGATGCGACCGGACCGTCTGGTGGTGGGCGAAGTGCGTGAGGCTGAAAGCCTGGACATGCTAATCGCGCTTAATAGTGGTCTTCCCGAACCAATCTCATGCACAGTGCACTAAGCTCGCAGTATGACTAGGCGAGCCTTCATCTACACCCGCATCTCCCAAGACAGAGGCTCCGAGGGGCTCGGGGTGCAGCGGCAGGAAGATGCCTGCCGCGAGTACGCTGTCAAACACGGTATGCAGGTGATTGAGGTCTTCAGTGATAACTCCGTATCGGCGTACAGCGGAAGAGTTCGGCCTGCTTACTCGGCGATGCTAAAGCGCCTTCAGGCCCGGGACGCCGACGCGGTGATTTGTTGGCGGATGGACCGGCTGCACCGACGGCCGATCGAACTCGAAGAGTACGCGGAAATCTGTCAGGGGCCGCGCCGGTCGGCGCCGATCCTCACATATCCGGTGACGGGCGGAGGTGAAATAGACCTCTCCACAGCGGATGGCCTCCTGCGGGCGGGAATTATGGGCCAGGTTGCGAGATTCGAGTCCTCAACGAAGAGGGACCGGGCCCGTTCGAAGGCGGCGCAGCTTGCGGCCGAGGGAAAGTGGACTGGTGGCCGTCGCCCGTTTGGGTGGCATGTCGTAGAAGGGCGTCTGGTGCTGAACGAACGGGAGGCAGAGGCGCTGGCCGCAGCTCACGCGGATGTTTTGGCGGGTCGTTCTCTCGGATCGATCGTAAGGAGCTGGAATGAGGATGGCTGGAACGGCGAGGCCCTGGTAACAACGGCCGGGAAGCCGTGGGGCTACCCACAACTTTGCCAGGCTCTCCGTCGTCCCCGAAACGCGGGGCTATACGTGTTCAACGAGGAGATCGTAAGCCGTGACAAGATTCCGCCTATCGTCTCGGAAAGCATTTGGCGGGCGGTAGTGGCCGTGCTCGATGCTCCGGAGCGTCGACGTTCGCAGACTAACAAGGCTGTCCATCTGCTCTCTGGGATTGCCCAGTGCCAGTGTGGAGAGGCCGTGAGGTCGGCAACGGTATTTGGGCGCCGTGATCCTGCAACGGGAGTGAAGGCAAAGCACACGGTCTACCGTTGTCCAGCCAAGGGCCCCGGCCACGTTGGAAAGCGCGAGGAGTTTGTCGATGCCACGGTGGAGTTGTGGCTGTTCCGGCTCTTGACGCAATGGCACCGAGCAGAACCCGATACCCCGGAGGTGCTGGCCGAGTCTGAGACCATTGAAGCTGAACTTGAGGCACTCCATGTCCGTGAGCAGGAGGGCGGGGCCTTGTTAGCCTCGGGAGATCTGACCATGGGGCAGATGCGGGAGTTTAATGCGGCCATCCGCCGACAGCGCGAAGACCTCGAGGAACGTCTGACACAGTTGGGTCTTGACCGCCCGGGTGCTTCCTCGGGTGTGCTGCCGCCAGACTGGGAGCAGCACGAAGGACAGGAGCGGTTCCGGTCATGGCTCAGGCTAAGTATCGACGAACGACGTGACTTCATTCGTTCCAAGCTCCATGTCGTCCTGCACAGCCATACAGTTGGGTCGGCACGAGTATTTGACCCCAACACCGTGAGCGTGCACGTAAAGGCACCCGGGGAGTCCCGCCGCGTTCTAAGCAGGACGGATATAGAGCAGCTGGAGCGCACCTCCCTAGGCGGGGATGCCGCTGAATGGCTTAGCCGGTTCCGGAGGAACCGGAGTGGAGGTGACTATGGGCTCGGTTATAAAGTGCGAGAAGATTTCGCAAGACTCGGCTTGAATGCTGACTTCGACCATGTGGCCCCCGTCGTGGTACCTACGGCGTAGTCGTCATACAGGCGGCACTCACTGCTGGCAACGTGATCAGCGGCAGCTCACGACGCGGCCGCGCGAAAGAACCTGCTTCCCAGATCCTGGTCGATGTTGCACGCATTAGAACCACGACAAACACGCGACGGCGGCGTGTTGGGCTGGACAGTGCCGAATCGGCGCACGTTTACCAAAATAGACCCACCTTAGGCGTCCCCGGCGACCACAGGGTCTTGCCGCATGCAGTGCGCTCTTTCGTCTGGGTGGCTTCTCGATAGTTGTGAAGGTCGTCCGGTGACTTTAGCTCTGGGCTGTGCTCCCTTCCGAACCCACTTCCCACAGCGTCTTTCTGCGGACCTGCTGAAGGTTGTGTTGTACCTGCGGAGCTGTTTCAGTTTGGATGTCTTGTGCCGATGAATAGGAATAAAAACCACCAAACCCGGCGCGTTCCTATTGTCTAACGTATATTCTTCAGGATTATGGTTAATCGTAAATATAATTGACCTCAAGATCTAGTCATGGATCCATGAATTTGACATATTTCGCGCTTGACTCTGCCATAGAACTTATGGGCATAATTCCAGATGTAAGCGGGTGCCGATCGGAACTTCGGGATCACGCTGAAATCAAAAACAGGTTTATTAGGGAATCTTCCATGCCGGGGTAAGGAATAAATGTTGAGATGAGTTTGGAGCATTTTGTTAGCTACAGCCTGGCGGAAGCCCTCCTGCTAGAGAAGCCTCGGTGGCTAGTGCATGGTCTAATTTCGGCAATGCTCACACTAATTACGGGAAAGCCTAAATCAGGTAAAAGCGGCATCGTGGTCAGCCTAATTTCCTCTATTTTTTCGCAAGGAAGCTTTTTAGGTCGCGAGATTGGCCCGGTAGCGCGTGTAATCCTTATCGGGACGGATGCCGGTGCCGTCAATGAATACCGAGACCGGTTGGTGGAGGCCGGAGTAACGCCGGAGTTGGCTGGGAACCGGCTCGTTCTGGTACCTGCTTCACGCCTAGATGCTGAATTTTGTGCCCGACTCCGGGCGGAGTTGCTTCCGCAGGCTGGTGACTTGGTGATCTTCGACCACTTGTCCGACATGGCGGGGGATTTCAACTCGCAGTCAGACGTGTCGTCAGTGTTTGCTGCGATGCGGGATGCCGCAGGGGAAGCAGCAATAGTGGTGGTGGCCCACTCGAGTACTGCTACAGGACAGAACGGATTTGCGCCCACGAAGGCCTTGGGGTCCACGGTCATAGCTGCAAAGGCGCGCTGGATCCTTCACGTTGAGGAGCGAGGTGGGGACCGACGCAAACTGACCACGAGTGGGAACGGGGCCAAGGGCGAAGTTCTCCTATTGGATGTGGGGGCGCACGTTGCTGACCTGTCCGTTGCAGACATCGTCACGGCGGAACAGCGGGCCGAAAAGGCCAGGACTCGTTCAGGCAAGACCCTGGACCAACGAGCTCTACAACTTCAGTGGTATCAGGAGCACTGTGCCGCCGTGAGTAAGGCTGAGGCTGCCAGGAAACTTGCTGCACAATTCGGGGGAAATGCCAGATCGTGGCAAAACCATCTTTCGCCCAGTGGATGGATGGGCGAAATGCTTGCGTCACGCTCTCACGCTCTCACGGTCTCACCCCCTATTACGTGAATGCTGACGCATCCACTCAACCCCACTATCGGTACCGGAGTCATTGCCTTGGCTGGAAAAGGTTCTGAAGCCTTAGCGGAAGAACCATGGCCTACGCCTGAGGGCTCCGGCCAACCCACCGTGTAGGCGGTCACGCCGAAAACGGCATACCGATAACCACACCCCCAAGTCTGGGCGTGCCCGCCCAGTCTTGCGATCAAGGAGGTACTCCTACCAGACCAATTCCAACCGTCGAGGAAGGCGAGCCCTGAAGGGGGGCTCGCTCAAACACCACCAACATCGAAAGTCAGAACATGAACCATACAATGGTCGGCTCAAGGCCGACCCCAGACGGGGCACTTACTCATGTCCCCGTAATGGCACAGGACGCTTACGTTCTGGAACGCACGGACTCCCGCCGAGGAGACCATAGGCTCCGAGCATCAGGTGACCGTAGGAAGACGCCTTGGCGTCCTGAGACGCTGCGGCAAGCCGAGACGTGGGACAGGAACAAGCGCCACTACATGGCGCTGGGGCTTTGCTCGGTATGTGCCGCCCAGGCTTCCTGGGGCCACCAGACCGGGTTCACGGAGGTGAACCCGCCATGTGCTGGCTGCCTCTATGTAGTCATTGGCTTCCCGGTCAACGAGCCGGGGGAGTGGCGCTCAAGTTCGCCACGGCGGAAGGCGCCTATGTCTCCCGCCTTGGCCTCTGAGAGGCCTCCAGAGCCGATCTGATAGCAACGCCAGCCAGGAGGCCACCGAGCAGCCATACTGCACGGATAGTGCGGATATTTCCTATGTCTTGGCCGCACCAAACAAGCGGATTGCTGACCGCAGGCGCGCCTGGGCTTCGCACGGCCGTAGCAGGTCACACAAGGCCCTTCAGCATCAACGCCAACAAGCCACACGGTTGAACACCCACCAGCACCCAAAGTGCTGTTTTAGACGCAATCCACCCTCCAAATTCAAGGAACAGTAATGAGCAAGAAGGAACCAATGGAACCCAATTCGAAGTCGGCTGTGGCAGAAGCCGAAGCGCGTCTTGCTGACGCGATAGACCAGCTGTCGGGAGTTGAGAATGAAGCGGCAGAAGCCTCACGCGCTGCTGTCGACATTCACAAGCGGGTTAGTGCAGGTGACACGACAATCACCGTCGAGGACATGGTGCGCGCCGCCCCTGAGGCCGAGCGCCGCGCTGCCATCGTCCCTTATTACAGGCAGGCCGTAAGCAGCGCAGAGCGAGCGCTTCGTCTGGCCCGGACGGATGCCCTCGTCGACAGGATCGAATCCGGCGCCGTCGGGCTAGTGACCGAAAAGCAACTGGAGGACCGCCTTGCTCCCGTTGTCTCAGAACTGGCCGATCTCTTCGGCAACATTGAAGAAGAGATTGAACACGCGATGAGTGCCCGGAGCGAAGTAATCAGTTCCTTGGCGGTCACAACGGCACACGGGCCGAGCTATATGCTGCCCCATGGGCAGCCGGACTCGCCTTTGCAATTCCACAGGTCTGGCAGCCCAGACCGCTTCGAGGTGAAGGGTGTGGAATATCCGGAGTATGTTCCCCGGGGTGTGGTCAAGGTAGCAGTGGAGCTTGCCCTGGACGAGGTCGATCGCCGACGACTTACTGCATAACCAGGGGTTTACGGATGGTCGGCGGGGTCACCACCTCGCCGGCTTTTCCCGTGGTACGGCTATGAGGAAACTTTTGAACCCGTTCGCGAAAAAAGGCGCTAACCACCACCGGGCTGTGGCGCGCCCAGCAGAGGTCCCTCCCCCCCTCTGTACTATGAGCCTTGGTAATTGAAGGTGCCGGGCCCAGCGGCAAACTGAGGCTCGGCTGACAACATCTCTCGCAKTACCGCTTGGGGGCCAGCCCAACCGCGATTTCGAGGGACAGCCGCAGGGGGGACCAACGCATTGACCAGGATTCTGTTCGTTCATGGGACGGGCGTTAGACGGGAGGCCTTTGACTCCGTGTTTTCCACATTCCGCAAGGGTATGCATCGCATTCGCCCGGGATACAAGGTCGACCCATGCCTCTGGGGAGAAACGGAAGGAACCAGTCTCTTGGCCGCGGGCAACTCCATACCGAAACTCTGGGGCCAGCAGAGGGATACCCTCGGTGCCGGCGTGACAAAGGCCGGAGATTTACGAGACCCTGAGGACATTAGGGCCGCAGTATGGACAATATTGGAAATCGATCCCCTAGCGGAGCTTGACGACTTGGCTAAGTCATCGGGAAGGCAGTTGTTCAATTCGTCGGTTTCAGCTAACGACGTGGCAGCAGCGTTTAGGACCGCTGTGTCGGGAGATGCCAGGGTGGCGGCGGCATTAGAACTTGCTGGACTTGAGCATGTGGCAGCTCCCTCACTGGAGGCACTTGTGGTGACACCTGTGTTCCAGCAGCTCATCGGCAACCCCTCCATTGACGTTGTCGACCACATTGCGCCACTGTCCCGAGCATTGGTGGCAATAAGCATGAATGAGCTGGATGAGCAACTGGGGGCAAAAGCTTCTATCGACGGCTCTCACAGAGATGAAGTTGTTGCTGCTCTAATTGACGCCTTAGGGGGAGATTCGCGGGGCATTGGGACCACCGCCCTCAGCTCTGCTGGCCGGCTGTTACTGCATCTGGGGATACTCTCTCCTTTGGAGAAACATAGGGCTGCCCTGGTTCCAAAGGCCGTTCCCGCCATGGGAGACGTCCTTAAATACCTTGTCCGGGGAGAGGGGTTGCGCACTCGCCTGCGAGCATGCATAGCTGACTCGGATGAGGACGTCGTAGTCCTGGGCCACAGCTTAGGCGGAATAGCTGCCGTGGACCTGCTGGTCGAGGAGGATATACGGCAGGTTGTGAGGCTAGTCACAGTGGGAACCCAGGTGGGAATGCTCTACGAAATTGATGCTCTGCCAGGGCTTAAATTCGGTCAGCGGCCCCCTAATTCGTTTCCACGTTGGGATAACATTGTTGATCCCCGTGACCTCTTGGCATACAGCTCGCAGGCCGTCTTTCCGGAATTTGCCACCGACCACTATATTGATAACAAGGCGCCTTTCCCAAGAAATCACAGCGCCTACTTTGGAAATCTCAAGTTTTATTCAGTACTTGACGAAATTCTTCCATGACTGCGATTCCCAAACATACTCGAGCTGTGGTCGTGGGAGTGGAACGGTATGATCACCCACTTCTCAGCGACCTCAATGGGCCCGCCGTGGACGCCTGCAGGTTTGCTAGCTGGTTGGTTTCGCGGGGAGTTCCAAAGGACAACATCGAGCTTTTTATTGCGCCACTACCGGAGAATATTAGCACTTGCAAGGAATTAGCCGCAGGCATTGACTTTAAGATGCCGACAGAGGACATAATACATGCCTTCCTGTTGAAGGAACTTCCGCTACAGTCGAATGAGCTTCTGGTGCTCTACTGGGGAGGACACGGGCTTATGGATAATGATCAAAACCGTGTTCTGTTCACCAGCGATGCCAACGAAACACATAAGGCGAATATTCAACTCACAGCCTTGCTATCCGCTCTGAGGACTGATCAGTACATAGGCAACCGTGTTCAGCAGGTAATCATTGATGCATGCGCAAATTTTGAGGAAGTTTCCCAACAGTTCAGTACTCTGCCCCGAAGAATTAGCAGCCAAGGCCAGCAACAGCCGTCTATGAACCAGTTTGCAATATTTGCTGCGGACCGTGGTGAACGTGCTCGAAATGATCGTGCCGGAGGCACGGGATACTTTTCGAAGATGCTCATCGAGGTACTCTCACAACAAGTTGATGTCTGGCCTGTTAACTTGACTGACGTGTTTGAGGAAACGCACCAACGGATGCAGGCCTTGATGGACAGAAAGCTTGGTCAGCAAACAGTGGTCTGTATGGACTACAGCGCACCGGGACTCGGAACAATAACAAAATGGGTAGAGTCCCAGAAGACACGACAAATGATGAGCAGGATTTCGGACACAGAATCCAGGGTCGGCTCCAGTGCGAGCGATGTCGGGGTCTTAACCGACGGGGCCGTGCAACGGTTTTTCCTTCGGAGTCGCATGGCCCTAATTGACGCTGGACGTGTTCCCGGGGTCGAGCTGGATGATGGAGAGTCTGCTTTCGCTGGGGGACTCTACGTCCGCCGAGACTTGGAAGCGCCCTTGCTTGCGGCGATGCAAGAACCTGATGTAGCTCCCCTACTTATTACCGGCAAGCCTGGTGTCGGTAAAACGAGTCTCCTTTGGGGTTTGGGTAGCACCCTGGCCGCCGATCCTGGAGTGGCGGTGTTATTTATACGAGCTCCTTGGATGCTACTGGGCCGCAATGAAGCCCCTTTCTCTCCCGAAGTCGTCGTTGACTCTGCCCATAAACTTGCGGTCGAGGGTAAACGTGTAATAGTGCTTATTGACACAGCCGACACGTTAGTAGCTGATGAACAAGGTCACGCATCCCTTCTCTTTCTCGTCGACTCCTTGGCGACCGCAGGCCATTCCGTGGTTGTTACCTCGAGGCCCGAGGAAGCGAAAATGCTTCCTCCAGGCTGGAGTCGCCGGCTTGCTTCAGGCTTGAGCACGGATCTTGGGGACTATTCGCAGGATGTTCCTTCAAGGGGCGGTACTTCCGAATTTGAAAGGGCTGTGGCTTCCCACGCGAAATTGTTCCGCGTGAACTACGGCGCCAAGATTGACGTGTTGATTCATCAACTGGTGAACACAGTGGCACGGCGACAGTCTATGGCGATACTTTGCCTCCGTCCGCTGTTCTTGCAAATGCTCTTCCAGCTCTATGCGCCGAACTCCGTGCCGGAAGATCTCAGCGTTACAGGTCTCTATCAGAAATATTGGCAGGATCGAGTTCAGCAGGATCGGCGCGATTTAATTTCCCCGTCTTCGGCTAAAGGCCGCGACCTTGGGGATACCGCGCGCTTGGTCGGTTTGGAGATGATTCGCCAGGGATCTCCGGAGGTCAACCCGCGCTCCGTGGCGCTGCCACGAACTATGAACCCTGACCAGTTTTCAACAGACTTGGAAGCCCTAATCGGGCGTGGCGTGGGGGAGACCCGGGCCGGAACGTTCAGATTCTTCCATCAAACGTTTTTCGAATTTGCTGCTGCTCAGGGGTTGCTTGCCGCGGGCAGCCATGCAGGGTTACAGGTCCTTTTGAATCGTGCCCGCACTCATACGGGAGATTACTTTTTGCTAGCAGTCTTGGAGCAGACGTGGCTTTGCGCTTGGCAATATACCGAATCAAGACTTCCGGCCCTGCGAGAAGCAGAGATTCTTTTGTCAGAGATGACGTCAACGTTGCGACGAGATGCCGAGGCCGGCGCCGGGGCAGAGGGCACAAAGTTGCCTGTCTCCTTGCAACAAACGGCGATGCGGGTGGTCGCGCAAGTGCCGACAGGTTC
Organism: Pseudarthrobacter sp. 01T43; assembly: GCF_056398665.1. Classification (NCBI taxonomy): domain Bacteria; kingdom Bacillati; phylum Actinomycetota; class Actinomycetes; order Micrococcales; family Micrococcaceae; genus Pseudarthrobacter; species Pseudarthrobacter sp. 01T43. Next base: position 10,044 of record NZ_JBFTPV010000006.1, read on the forward strand.
TCCGAACCTTTTCGAGTTGTTTGAGAAGATCATCGCGCACGGTGCTGTGGACCTTGCTCGACAGGCTTTGAGACTTCTGCCCACTCCTGGCCGGACGGTAGGGTCCGTGGAGTCCAAAGCCATTCTGGCGTGCGCCAATCGATGGGATAGGGGGAGGACTCCCGCTATTGATGCTTTTGGCAGGCTCGCGGAGGCGGCTCCGGGCGTCGCGCTCGGTCTCCTAGCGAATCTGGCGATTGTTCCGGAAGATGTCTTTCAAGCAACCTCGGAAGTCAAGTACCATGTCGACCCTCGCCTTACAAGCATGATTATCGACTTGGTTCCTTTGGACGCTGAAGCCGCTTTGGCCGCTTTGGAGCGGATTGTTCGGCACGCAATACTTACCCGCCAACCTGCGATAGCGGCGGATGTATTTAGTGGACTGTCGGCACTTGAAGGGGAATTGACAAAAACTATCGTCGAATGGTGCGTTCGAGTTAGGTCGGGCCTCAAGATTGCGTCAGGGGTGGGTCCTTCCTTGGCTCTGATACACCGCAATGGGGCGCGGATGTTGATTAGCAAGGTTGGGTGGCCAGAAGGTTGCCGACTCTTTGCACAAGCCCTGGCGAGGGCAGAAGAAGCCGAAGACCCCGCTAGGGACCTTGATTTGGTGATCGGTATGCTCTTGGCCATTGACGAGAGTACGCCAGAAACCGCCGTGGGGCAGATACTGGCGTCGCTCTTGCTAGTGGAATCGCCTTTGGTCCATGCGGAGTTTCACCACGGTCTACTCGTCCCCTTGGTGGAATTCGCTCGGGGGGCCACCCGAAGAAGAATCGTGTCCACACTGGCAGCCGGTCTTCCTGTTCCTAAGAGGAAGGTAGTGGGCTTCGCAGCGCGCTGGTCCGATACGTTGCGGCGAACACTGGAGCGTCCGGAGTGTTCGCCCACCATCGCCGCAGATGTCGGAGGAGCGGTAGTCTCAGAGCTTGAAGCGCGCCTTCATCGGAGTCCCTCATCCATATGGCTCGACCCTGACATGCTACTCACGGTCGCTATAAAGGCAGCGGCGGGGGGAGGTGAGACAGCGCATCAGGCTCTAAAGGCAGCCGTTGCGGGCGAAGAGCGGATCACGGACGCGGGGAAGCGCTACATCTCTCAGAGGGCTCGATCTCGGGAAGGCGCTGAGGAAGAGGACTCTTTGGTGATGAGCCTCGTACTGATTTTGAAAGACAACCAAGCGATGCTTCATCTCGTACGCCTTAATTCCCTGCATCCGATTGAGCTTTCCGCCGAGAACCGGGCCCTCCTGAAGAACAACATAATGGACTCTTTGGCGTCTGCTTCAAGCACAGAGAGAAGTCTCGCGGCTCGACTTTTCAGTGCGGCAGTGACCAACGGAGCGCTCGCGCTTCCGCCGCGTAATGATGAGCGTCTTCAGCTACGGCAAGGTTTAGGAGCGGAGAACCTTGCTGCCATAGAAGTCCTCACATACGGATTCAACATCGGACGTTACACCCCTGACGAAGTTCGTAGCCTGCTGGACCCTTACCTCGAGGGCGCAAAAACGCCTACGGGTACCGAAGCTCTCGCCATTCGGGAAGCAAAGAGGCTCGATGTCAAGGTTTTTGCCGCTACGTGCAGCGTTGGAGACTGGCCGACGCTGTTGCGCAAAGTCTTTGCCGATGCGCCAGATACGAAGTGCGCGATCAATGCGTCGAGCTTCGTCACGGACAAGCACAGGCTGGTGCCTGGCCCCGAAACAGCGGACAAGGCGGCATTCATCATTGCATTTGGGACAGAACTTGCGCGGGCAAATCCTTCTTCAGCGATGTCTAAGGACATAGTCAACGCCTGGTTGCCGAGCATCCGCGTCGTTGCCCGGAGCGGCGGACGAGCCTCGCATGCTGCGTTGTTGGGAGCCCTAACGGCCATGGAGAGTCGCTTCGCTGCAGAGGTAGCCGGATCCCTCAATCTCGTTGTTCACCGGGATCTTTTGGACTTTGCCAACGAGGTCTTAGACCACCGGGACCTGAAGGCTCACGTGCGCGAGCGTTTGGCAACCGTCGTTCGGGACGCTGCTCAGTTGTCTGCATCCTCTGCATGGCCGGAACTGGATGACGATGTGGCGAGCTGGAAGGGGAAAGCCGGAAGGCTTCAAGGCCCCTGACAGCGGTGTGATCGCTGGCTGTGCCAGCCCCAGCCGCGGGCGGCTGGGGCTGCCCAACGTCGAATCCCCGCCATCCGTGAAAGGGAGAGCGGGCTTCGTCGCTTTGGTGTGTTCTGCATGCTGGCGACACGCTGTTCGTCGCCACCCTAGACTGCTTAGGGCGGTCCACCAGAACATGAGCGCACAGCTTTCACCAGCGGACCCAAGTTGCCGGCGGTAAGCACCCGCATGCTATAGGGCGCTGTAGCGTCCTTGAACAGCTAAGTTTCCAGTGCACGCCACAACCGGGGTGGCCGCCTGTGGGTAGGGGCGGGGCCCCTACCCACAGGCGGCTTTGAACTACGGATCTACGCGTTGACTAGCGCACCTTGCGGAGGGACAACCGTTCCCTCACCTGCGAAGGTAGAACCTGATGAGTCCACATGATCTTTTCAACGGCCCCGGCCAAGTCGGGTCGGGTCGTCTCGAGGTTTCGAAGTTGCTTCCATGCTCGGTCAGTGTCGATGGCAAGCGCCAAGACATTCGATGGGGAGCCCAGATAAACATGGTCCCTCGCAATGGGAACAGCCTCGGGCTTGACAACTAGCCGAGGGGAAACGATAACGCTGATGCTCGTTTCAGGTATTTTCCGTGCCCTCTGGTCGCCTGCCAGGGAATCCAACTGCGAGTCAGTTTGGCGAATGTAGTCCATACTGATGGCGCCCTTGGATTCCTGCTCGCTCTTCGCCTCGACAGTGATCCACAAGTTTGGCCAAACCCATGCGGCATCCGTCTGGCCCTCGAATACTGGTTTGAACGATTTGGCGCCGAGGAACTCACCCAGTTGCACAAGTGCGGCTTCGTAGCCATTCGCGTCGATGTCTTGCAGCCCGGCGACCATCGAGGCAACTGTCGTGTCATATTTACCGAGTCGCGAGAAACGCCCGCGCAACAACGAAACTGCCCCGTCGACGCCACCTTGGTCCATCTCTTCAGTCACGGGGGCACTCGCAGTCGGGAGAGTTTCTCGCAGCCACGTTGTACCCGCGGCGGCCAACCGAGCCTCCCTCATTAGCGCTGCGGCTTTTAGTGCGTTGGTCGGGTCCGCGTTGACCAATCCGAGCCAGTTTGCAGCGTGATAGGCCCATAGCGCGCGATAGGGTTTCAGCGAAGGGTCTGTGAGGGATTCGAACACGCTCTGGGCGTATGTTCCCGCCGCTTCCCAGTTCTGGCTCCAGGCAGCTTGCCAAGCGAGGACCTCATTTGTCGCAGTTGAGCCCAGTTGGGAGCTTGCGGGCGTGTTGGATCGAGTCATTTCAGATCGACGGCTCGTGATCGCTGGCTCGGCTTCCCCCTGCCATAGCTCGTCTTGTGCGAGGGCGCTCTCCACTAGTTTCTTCAGAGTGTCCGGGCTGTTGTCGCTGGCCGCTTTGCCAAACGCAATCTCGGCCTGCAACTCGACGGGCATTGCGTCGAGATTTTCTCGACGCGACAAGTAGTTGACGAGATCGTCCCCCGCCACCACGACAACAGAGTAGTCGCGCGGACCCCGCGTGCATCGACCAAAGCCTTGGACCACGCGCGTCCGAATCCGCTCGGCAAGAACCTGCTTAGCCCCTAGGCGTTCGTCTAGGAACTTGTCCTGGTCGTGGCTGTACGAAGGGAGGTTCAGCATGAACATGAGACGGCATGCGTCACCCGCCAAATCCATCCCGTCATATCGGTTTGCTGCCAGCAACGTACCTTTGCTCGACTCTCGGAAATCTGTGAAGTCAGATCCCTGTTTCACCTCGAACCTTTCGGCTTCAGGGATGTGGAGTTCCTCAGCGATCTTCTCGGCCTCTGCTTGGCTTGGTGTAAGAATCAGTTTCTTGTCAGCTTGCCTCAGAATGTCCAGCGTCAGCTGAAGGCTGTCGTAGTCAGGGCTGTCCCCGAAGTCTGCGAGGTCAGGAAAGACGAAGAAACGCCTGCCGCTTCCGGTGCGGCTCCACTCTTCTGGAACAGCAACTCGCTTGATTCGCGCCACACCGAAGGCACGTTCAAGTTCACCCGAATCGCCAAGAGTTGCGGAGAGATACACACGTTGATTTGGAGTCGTGAATGGTGCGTGACCACTGGTGGGCGGGATCATGGGCCGAATGTAGAGGCCTCGCCCCGATATGAAGAAAGAGCAGGACGTCAGATTCTCTTTGAGCCAAGACAGCGGAAACTTCCGGTTGTCCGTTAATCCCGACGCAAGTGCGGTTTCGATGCCAGAGGCGTGCGCAGCGATGACGGAAGCGGGTAGGAGCCTCACCGTTGCATCGGGAGAGCGGCCACCCTCTTCTGCCGTATTAAGTCTAGTTACAAGCTGGCCATCCAGTGAATCCGCAAGGACGCCAAGCAACACACGGAAAAGCGCCTCGTCACTCTTCACCTCTATAGACCAAGCATCCGCAACATAGTTTTCCGCGGCGTGAGCATCGTCAAACAACAAAGTTTGAGCGTCATCGAACCGCGGATTGGTGTTGAAAATATGGCTATAAACCGTGATTGCGACGGCCTGTCCGGAAACGTACTTCTGGAACTCCCGGGTGTCCCACTCTACGCTTCTACCGACCAAGCAGACGGCGGGAATGCCCTGATTCGCAGCCGCTTTTGCAACCTGCTTGGCCAACTGGATGGTCGGGCAGGCGTATACAACTCTTTGGCCGAGAGTGCGTCTTCTCCATTCAGCGATGAGCAGACCCACGAGTGTCTTACCGGACCCCGTGGGCAGCTCCAGAGCAACGTTTGCTGACGCGGTGTGCTTCTCAAAATAGGTTCTCAGTTGATCAGCCTGATGTGACCACAAAGCGGGCACCCCAGTAGGCAATTTGGGAAGGTCGCCAAACAGCGCTTCCGGACTTACGGACGGCGAAAGCACGGTTGATTTCTTTAGAAAGCTAACCTTCGCACCAGGTTTGTCAGTCAATTGTTCCCCCTGCAACATCTTCGTTGACACGACAGCTAATTTAGACCGTCGGTTCCAGCACTATATCCAAGAATGAGTCATTTATTTTCTTCGGGTCTTGCAACCGTCAGGAAATAAAGCATGGCGCACCAATACTGGTACATCCACTTATACGATGAAGTCCTTTATCCGGTGATGTTCGAAATAATTTCGGGACGCTGGGCGAGCGACCCAAAAGTCAAGCCTCCGGCCAGCGAGATGCGTTTCTAGGTAGACCGCTACCGCGCCAACGTCGGGAGCTTGTGAGCTCACGTTTATGTGTCCTTCGGAATTAACACAAACCAGCCCGCGCCCGAAAAGTTCGTCGCAACCGAGCTTGCAGTTCGGCATCGCAATGTTGGCGAAATCCTGCTTCTCCCGATCGGAACACTGGGAACGGCGCTTGATATGTGCGGCCACGAGGAACTCAATGGGAAGTACTCGCTCACACAGTGCACACGTCCCGCTGTTGCCGGGCAGAATGTACTTGCGGAGGTAGGCCTGCTCTTTGCGTCTTAGAACGGTCGCCTGCTCGTCCAGCTCGTCGAACTCACGATCCGGTGTGCCGCGGGTCATAAGCTTTCGGCCACCGGGAGTGGCCGGCGACGGGACGGTGGGGTTAGCCGGACTGTCCGGCAGCTCCAGGTAATCGACGACGGCAGCGCTGGGTTCGAGTGCCAAGACCACGAATTCCTGGACGGCCGCGTTCGGCTTTCTGCCGATGAGCGAGTTCAGGGTTGCCGTGGGAAGGTCCAAGTCGCGTGGTTTAAGCAGTGCGAACATGAACTCCCACGTCTGCACTTTGCCGTTCGCGGTTTTGGTTTCGCCCCAAAGGGATTTGGCCAAGGTCTCGTTGCGGAGGGTGTGGCTGACCTCGGCTACTGAGACTTTTCCGCCGCCGTGAACGAACAAGAGGTAGTCGCCAGGGGACACCCGCTTCCATCGGCCCTCGTTGCGCCCGTCCTCACCCGGCTTTGCACCCCAAAGTCGTATGCCGCCTGCCTCGGAGAAGGCATGCAGCGCAGCCTCATCCGCACGGGAAAGCAGGGGAAGGATGCCGTCGAGCTGGACGGGTGTGGCAATAGTATCTGTGTAATGCGCCTGGGCTGCTTTGTTGGCACACGGCTGAAGTACGACATTGGACATGCTCTTTGGACCCCCAGTATCGGGTCCTACGAGTCGGACCCTCTGAGCTGAGTGTATTTCTGAGCTGAACCTTTCGCTAACTCCACGGGGTAGCGAGTCTCATTCAGTTCCGTCTTTTCTAGCAACGCCTCTTCAAGATCCACTCCACACACGTCGCTTAGGCGCAGGAGATAAGACAGGACGTCTGCCATCTCATGTCTCAGGCGTTCCATGTTGGTTGGGTCCGCCAGCCAAGTGTCAACGTCTGCATCCGCGGTCCATTGGAGCAGTTCGGCGAGCTCTCCCGCTTCGCCGCAAAGTGCGAGAATCAGGTTTCGTGGCCTGTGAAACTGTCCCCAGTCTCTTTTCTCGGCAAAGCGGCGTACTAAGTCTTGAAGTTCTCCTAGCGTCATGGACCTACAGTAGACGGCGGGAGCGCCGGGGGGTCTAATGCCCGCTTTCCTGGGTCAAAGCGGGGGCAACGGAGGCGGCGTATTTTTTGGCACGCTTCTTAAGCTTTTCCGAACAGGCCACACAGCAGTGTCGGTCCTTGAACTTGTAGTTCGTCTTCTTATCTATGGGCGAGCCGCACTCGATGCAGGGCGTTCCCTCGGCGGCACGCCCGTCTGGGTGTGCCAGAACAAGGTCCAGCCAGGCATTGTGGTTGTCCTCTGAGTAGGGGTTATCGTCGATTTTTTGTTTTATCCACGAATGCAGCTCGGCGGAGGTGCGAGCACGTGAACGGACGGATCCGGGGGCGCCCGCCTTAGCAATTGGCGTGGATGAAAATAGGTCGTCCAGGCCTCTATGCGACCGTGCCAATTCAATGAGGACTCGCGCGCAAGTCACCGCGTCCTCTTCCGCGTTGTGGTGCTTGAACGGAGGCAGCGCAAGGCTTCTCGCCACGTCCTTGAGGGTGAACCTTTCAATGGGCAGAAGGGCTTCGGCCAGTGCCTGGGTGTCAATCGAAGTCAGTGCGGGAACTTTAAGGCCGCTGAGTACGCAGGCCTGCTCGATGGCCTGCCTGTCGAACATGCTGTGGTGCGCGAAGTCGTCCCCATCGGCAAACTCCAGGATGGCACTCAAGGAGTCAACCCATGAACGAGCTTCCTCCAGATCGGCAGCGGTGATCCCGTGCTTGCTGATGTTGCTCCTCTCAAAGGTTTGTCCTCCGGGCGGGTCAACGAGCCAAGATGTGCTGAGCACTATCTGGCCGTCTCGCACTTTGCACATGCCAACTGAGCAGATCGATGCACGGCTATAGTTGGCTGTCTCCACGTCTATTGCTGTGAAATTCAACGTCATGTCGTTCAATTACTTCGCCTCTCCGCCCTGAAGCATATCGGGCTGTACCGTCAACGACGGATGGGCCGCTCCTGCCGCGAGCTATCGGAGTCCACCAACGATCGGTTCCGCACTATGTGCGTGCATTGGCCTTATCCAGTGTCGAAAAATGTCCTGAAGCTAACCCTTCAACGTGTGAGCCGCGAGCGTGTCTGGGGCGGTTCGCGGCGGTGGCGTGATCTATTGGGCAAGAACTTTAGATGGAGCTCGTACGTAGAAGGACTCGAGAAGATATGAACCTGCATCCCATTCTTGACGACACCGACGCCTGCATCGAGTTGGTGGCTCGCTACTACTCAGGCGAAGCCAAGTACGGGCTGCCCCGTTCTGGAAGCCATTTTGATCATTGGGACGGGGGCGGAGACCGCTCTGAGATTCGGAACGAACTGACCGCAGACGACTTCCTGGCCGTGTCGTTCTTGTATGTAAATGTTCCACCCGAAGCCGCCATCGGGTTGCTTGGCGACTGCAAGCCCGACGTGGAGGCGCTCTTGGAACAGATACCGTATGACAGGCATTTGGCGGATCTATCGTCGGACGAGTATCAGAAGTACCTGGGACCGGAAGGCCCAGCCCAAGAGCTGTGGGATTTACTCACAAGCAAGCCGTCGCCCAAGCGCAATGCGTCGTACAAATGGGGCATCGGACCCACAACCGCCAGCAAGATCATGGCCAGGAAACGCCCGAACCTCATCCCTATCACCGACGAGCGCGTGGGGGACTTGGTCGGGCGCAAGGGAGACTACTGGCGCCAGTGGTACATGGCCTTGACTGACAGCAGCCGGCTTCCCGAGCGCTTGCAACAGATCAAAGAGAACGCGGAGATAGGACAGGACCCGTCCCTTCTCAGGGTTCTAGACGTTATTTTGTGGATGCACGCGACCGACTTGGAATGGGCCACAAGGAATAGCCCCAGAGATGGCGGCGGCAATGGCTCTGGGACTGCGATCTCTGGTTCCATCGAGAAGAGCGGCTCAACCAATGCCTTGGCCGTCCTAGACGGGGCAGTCAAGTGAGGTACTGGTGGGCAACTCAGACGAGCAACTACCCCGAGGCCATTGCCCGGCGCACCCTGTGGACGTGTCCCCGTGCCGAAGGGAAGCCATTGAAGGAATCTCGTCGGCTTATCAAAGACCTGCGGCTCGGCGACATTGTCTTTCATCACCACCAGGGCCATCTGAAGGCTGTCAGCACGGTCGTCGAGGAGTGGCAAGACTTCCCGCGACCGGAGGAATACAAGGCACAGGAAGGCGAGGGCGACGACGGTTGGCTGGTAAGGGTCGAGCCAATCGCTACGGGATTGAGCCTGCCTTTTGAACGAGTAAGCGACCTGATCACGCTGGGACAGAAGGGGCCCCTTAACGTTAACGGTGAGCCGGCGAGGAAGTACCTCTCGCCCCTATCGGAAACGGACGGTCTGACGCTCCTGGCCGAGCTGAACGTCAGTCCGCCCGTATTTGACAATGGGCTGATGGGCCGTCCGGCGGATTCCTGGGGCGGGGACGAGACTGACGTACTCAGCCTTAAAACTATCCGTGCCGAACAAACTGAATTGCGGAAACACCTCCTGCGAGGGCGATTGACTGCGGAGTGCTCCATCTGCGGCGAACTTCTTCCCACCCGGCTGCTTATTGCCGGTCACATCAAAACGCGAAGCAAATGCACTGAGGACGAGCGCAGGGACTACAGGGCCGCCGCCATGCTTATCTGCAATCTGGGCTGCGATGCCCTTTTCGAATGGGGTTATCTTGTCGTCGACGGAGGGGGCCGAGTGCGCCCGGGCAAACGTCCAGAGACGCGGACAGTGAAGAACGCTGTTGAGGCGCTTTCGGGAAGGTTCTGTCTTGCATTCAACAAGGCCACATCAGCGAACTTCGCTTGGCACTCCCGCTTGGTATCTGGCCTCTAATTCGCCGAGGCTCACCGGATCCCGCACGGGCAACAACAGGGATTTCCCCGCATGTGGTTAGTATCAACTCAACGGCGTCGGACGCCTGGACAGGGACAACTCGGCGATTCGACTCAATCGCTGCGGATGGGGGAGAAATGAATTTTGCCGTTGATCTTGGACGGGACTTATGGCGTAACACTGAAGTTGAAGGGGAATTCGCTCGGGAGGAAGCGATTGTAGCGGCACTCGGGCAACGACCTAGCGCAGGGCGTGATATCGAACGAGAGGGAGTGATACTCTCCCTCGTTCCAGAACCAGACAACCCCTTCGACCCCAATGCCATTAGCGTTCGTTTCAATAACATGGTCGTCGGTTACCTCAGCCGGGAGGATGCGCTGACTTACAAGCAGCCCGTTCGCCGTATCTGTGCCAGCGGCAGGGTTGCTGCGGTCGAATCAAGGATTTGGGCTTCCAACGATGATTGGAACGGGCAGGGCATGAAGTTTCGCGCCCGAATTTCGCTGGCGATGCCAGAACAGGACCTCTTCCTTCCCGTAAACAATCCGCCGCAAGGGGAACACACACTTCTGCCTTGGGGTAGCGCAATTCAGGTCACCAAGGAGGCCGATCATTTCGATGTCCTATTCGACCACGTGCCCCCTAAGGGGCGGGGACTGTTATACGTCTCTCTGCACAAAGGCCTTAGGACGCTTAAAAACGGAACAGAAAAGCCCTATGTAGAAGTGCGCCTCGATGGCGCCAGAGTCGGCGAACTTTCGACTGTGAGCTCAGCTCATGTGCTGCCGGTGATAGATCACGCGGAAACGATGGGCTGGATACCTGTGTGCATAGCCAAGATCACGGGTTCAGCGCTCGCAGCCGAACTCACGCTCCAAGTGGCGAAGGCGACAGAGGTAGACGACGCCTGGCTCGCCTCCTCGCCGCACCATGCCCCAACGCTAGCGGAATGGGAGGAGGACTATCAGGTACCACCAGCCTTCCAGCCGGAGAGTAGGCCGAAGCCCGCGACCAAGGCACAGGCCGCCAGCCTAAACGGTTCAATCGCACAGCAGCATCGTGTTGTCTCCCGCGAGACTGGGGCACGAAAAGTGCCGTGGCTTTGGCTCGGCGTAGGTTTCGGCATACTGATGTTTTTTGGTGCTTTCAACGCTTTTGGCCAAAGCGGTGTCGGGACAGGGCTCTTCATGCTGGTGACCGGACCGGTTGTTGCGTTTCTGTGCTTCCGTGTAATCCGGAGGCGCAAAAAGCGGGATGGCGGCGGCCCGAGCTGAGGCGGCACGCGTCCTCGTCACGTTCCCTCAGCCTCATCCGTTTACACGATGCGCGACTTGGTAAAACAGGTGAGGCTAACAGCTCGTTATGACCGGGTTCCTCTGGCACCCGTAGCCTGCGGACAGAATATCGTCCTATCCGCAGATCTGAGGATTCAGGTACCTAGAGTGTGCTTATGAAGGGGGTTGCAACACCGGCAATGCACTTCATGTCGAAGGAAAACAAACCACCACTGTATCGGCTAGGAGTCCGGCTGCGGTATCAGCTCTTGTCGTACATTATCTTCTCGGTCGCCTCCGCATCCGATTTCGCCATGGCCGCGACGTTAGTCCGCTCCTAGGGCGGCCCTGCTAAATTCGTACGACTACTTATTCGGCCGTCCATAGGCCGACAGTTCTTTGGGGAACAGCTTTGAAAAGGAACCTTATCGTCCTTGCGGTCACGGCCGTAGCCTTGGCGGGGTGCAGTGCTGCCGGCGAGAGCAGTGCTTCGCCCACTGTCACGGTGACTGTGACGCAGCCAGCCGTAACAGTAACGGCCACTCCGCCAGCACCCACGCCACGAACATCTCCCGCCGCTTTGGGCGAAGCGCAGACCTCAAAAAATGGCTCGTCTGTCATCGTTTTTGAGCATCGGAAAAATGTTGAGCCTCAGGACCCTAACCAGGAAGCAATCGACGTGCAGGTTTGTACGCCGGCAACGCCGCCGTCTGCTGCAGCCGAAGCACCGATTGTCAGCAACCAGCCGTGGGCGCTTCTGGATGCTGAGAACCGGAGATACACGTCAGCTTCGGGCACCTGGCAACACGAAGGTGCGCAACCTGCCTACCCGTCTCAAGAGCAGCTGGCGTGGGGAGATTGTGTCCGGGGCTGGGTCATCATTCAGGGCCAAGCCACAACCCAGATGACGAAGGTCAGGTACACCGGCTCATCGTCGATCCTTGAGTGGAAACTCTCCTAGAGATTGGCAGCTTCGGCAAAGAATCCGGAGCTCCAATTGTCCCTTGGCGCCCAACCGCTGACGGTACTGAGTAAACTCCCCAAGTTGCTCGCGGTTATGGTTGCTAAGTGACTGATGATGCTGCGCCGAAGCGACCGAGGTTCTTGACGACTGAGCAGGTAGCCGAAGAGCTGGCTGTTGGTCTGCCCACTGTTCGGATGTTGTTGAAGACGGGTGACCTGCGTGGGCTGCAGATTGGTGGTCGTGGGATGTGGCGCGTAGCAACACAGGATCTCGAAGACTACATCGCGCATGCCTACCGGGTGACTGCTGAACGCATAGCCGCCGGGGAAGTGCCAGATGAACCGTCTGATATTTAGGGGGTTAGTGTATTGGTCCTTCCCTTTGGTTCTGGTACGTTTCGCGTACTGAATCAACTTTGGGGGATCACGTGAGGCGTAGCCTGACGGTCGCTTTGGCAGCGGCCTTTGTTTTGTCCGGGTGCAGCGCCCAGCCTGGGGCGAGTAGCCCAGACGCCACAACAGCCTCAACGACTCCCGCGATTTCGGGATATGTCGCGACCGCCACGCCCAAAGCTACAACCCCTTCCCGCGTCGCAGCGCCTCCGCCGGCCAAGAAGACCAGCTTCAGCGTCCTGGACGACCTGATGTTCGAAACCGTCAGGGCTGACTACAGAACGTACGGCCTGGCCTTGAGCAGAGTCGACTACGACCGGCTGAGCGACGATGTCTGCAAAGACATGCAGACGGGAGGGGGCGGGTATTTCACAATCGGCGACGTAAGTCGCCTGTCGAAGTCCGGCAAGGAATCCCTCGCCAGGTCCATGTGGCTGGTCTTTGCTCTATCGTGTTACCCGGATGCTTACGTCCACAGTGATGCGGACATGGAAGCCATTGCTGACTCGATGATGGAGCATTATCCGGAGTACCAGCGTCGCTTACAGGCCGCTGGCCTATCACTATCCGAGTCCGCCCCCAGCGCTACCTACGCAGGGTCCGGCTCAGGCTATTCGGGCACCGGCTCGTCTGGTTCGGGCTACTCGACGATGTGCAAAGACGGCACCATGTCTCAATCCGGCGGCAAGCGTGGCGCCTGTTCTTGGCACGGCGGTGTTTCTAAATAGACCGTCCCGTTCTGGTTAGCTGTGCCCGTCGCCATGGTCATGTAGCTAGGAGTTACAACTTTCCGCCCTTGCCGGTCGGCAGGTGGAGGGTACGGCACATGTGATCGTTATGAAAGCCGCACTAGACGCGCTTGGGAGTGACTTAACATATCGACAACGGGCAGATCTGTATGGTGGCGCACTGACGCAGAGCCGGTTTTTGTGCCAAGAGAAGCGCTGCCAGGATGGGCGCGGGAAGTTCAGAAGGCCCGCTACCAGCCCGCCAGCGCACAGGCCGACAAGTGCTGCAATAAGCCAAGCCAGCGTTCAGTAAAGGCCTCGACGAACGAGAGGGCATAACGACGCGGCGCTAACGTCACCGGGGACCAGAGGTTTGCCGACATGACCCCTCGGAACTATAGTGGGCAGGTTTGGTCATCTCCCTTCGCCAGTGACACCGCCAGCGCCCGTCTAAAGGGACGGGATGCCCCTGCGTTCGTGTTAGTTAGTCATTGAGCCGCCAGGCGCATCCACTGCCTCCGAGTACGCCCGCACTTGTAGGCTGAGGTAATCCAAAAGCGCGTCGGACTTCTCCATGCCGACAGCATTAGCAAATGCGACACCGAAGGATGTGGGCTTCAAAACTCCCATAACCGCTTCAACGCTGCGGATTGCTGGATCGCCGTGGTTTTCTCGAAGATGCTGAAGCTCAGGCCGCGTGTCTACCCATTCATACGCTCCAGCACGTGCCAGTCGCTCACCGCTGTAGATGACTTCCACAAGCCCAAGGCGAATCCAATTGTCAACGTACGTTGGGAGGAGTGCAGGAGCGGTGTCGAGCCCAGGACAGGAGGTTACAAGTTCCATTAAGTGCGTGAGGAGCTTGATTTCTGCTCCCCCTTCCGTCTTCCCAACGATGCGGGCCACTGGCATGACCATGTTGGTTCCCAAGGGGTAGGCCAGCACCGGAATTTCTTCAGCAGTAAGTTGACGAATGACTTCAACGAAGGCCGGGTGTACGCCCTTACTGAGCCGATCATCGGAGGCGGACGCGAGCAAATCCAAGTACAGCTTCTTCAGTTCGGGCTCATCCACGCTGAACGCAAGTCCCAGCATGGCCGGTGCAGCAATTGATGGCTTCGGTGCAACCCTGTGTTCCTCAGGAATTGCTTCTACCCGGGATCTCATATCCTCTTCGAAGCCGTACTCGAAGTACTCGGCGCTGAGTCCAAGCATTTTTCGGATGGGCCGAAATACCTGTAAGAAGAAAGCTTCCTTCACCGCAATGCGCCTAGCGCGAATGTGAGCACCTTGTCTGAAGGGTTCAGTATCCCTGGCCGCCGCCACTAGCTCTTTCCGGATCGTCTGATCCGCTTCCCGAATGTCCTTCACGGCTTCTTGGACGATGCGTCCCGCGACGATACCTGCTGCCCCAATTATCTGTTCCCCAGTCATTTCCACAGCGTAGTCGCATCCGCTCTTGCCAACTTCACGCCAGACGGTCGGCCTGATTAGGGAGGACTACTTTCACGGCTTATGAAGTGGGCGCGCCGGGTTGGTCGTCGTTACTGCCTGCGGACGAGGTACGGACTGCGGCTTGAAGGGCGCGTTCACTGAAAAAGGTAAAGGTCATGCAAATCACCATGAAAAGCAGCCACATCCAAAGTAGTCCGTAGTCAAAATCGGGCGGCTTTGGTAGTTCTTTCCCCCCACTATTTAGAGTTATTAACGCCTGTGCGATCTGGTCGATTAGCTTAGGTCCAGCATTCAAAGCGGCCGTCAAGACAAATACGAACACAAGGCTGACCAAGTTTATGCGCCCTGCTAGTGTGTCTTTTTCGGCATTGAGAGCGAATTTAAGAATACGCGGCAGCGTTTTGAGAATCTTGTCCGGGTCGTCACCTGCCATGTCTGTGGAGTGCATCCTGAACGCTGACGACAAATAGGGTCGCAGCCAGAGCCACGGTGCCTAAGACTCCAAAAGTTGCAACGGACGGAGTCACACCGGCCCCAGCAAAAAATGCGGCCCCGGCTGCGACACCCCAGATCAGAGCAAAAAGAACTAAGCCCGTCCACATCACCGCGTGCATCTTCCCAAGGCTCACGACTCGAACGGCTTGGTCCGTATAAGGCTTCTCATCCGTCGGACGTTCTTCACGAGGCCGAGTAGCCACGTGTTCCCCTTGGACTTGGTCCGGGGTGTAGTTGCGGTCAAGCTTTTCCCACATTTTCAAGCCTTCTCGAAAATCGCTCTTTTTGAAATCGAGAACGACTGAATTCTGCCACCTGGTACTCGTCGTTTGTGTCCCATTTAGCCACCAAAGAGACTCATAACGTGCCCACTCGGTGTGAGGTTCCGGGGAACTTTTCTCGTCGGCCTGGAAGTTGGAGAGCATCAGTTCGGCTAGAGCTTCCGCGCGTTCTTCCTTAAAGTGCGGAAGGTCCTCTAGGAAGTCATCGACGCGGGAGTCGCTCCGACGGCTAGATGCAACTCGATCAAAACTTATCGACATTGTTTAGCTCTTTTCTTCTGGCAACTGCGTCTGAGCCTTTGATGTATATGGATCCCACACGCGTATATTGCGGGTTTCCATGTCACTCTGAACGCGGAGTTGTGTATCCAGAGCCGCTTCTATCTGTTTCTGCAAGGAAACCAAATCCTCGTGGTCTAGAACGATTGACTCTGACTGATCTTCGTCGAACTGACCAGACGTATATCTCAGGTTCAATGTGTGCCAAGGAATGACCAAGGCAGTCTTTCCGTCGTCGTCCATGAGGGGCCGCAGGTCTGTCTCAATGCTTGAGCTCGTCAGGAGCCGCTCATGGTTTCGTTCCATGTGTGCTGCTCTTGCTGCCAAAACAAGTCCGGGTATTGCCACGAACGCGAGTAGTCGGTCCCTCACGTCCGTACGTTGATCATCAGTAAGGTTAAGATTTGTTCCAGCCGAAAGGTTCTCGAAGGTTTCCTGTGCCTCGTCCCCTTGCGTGTAACTCACACGGGCGAAGGCCATCAGCATGGCTGAAAGCTCTCGCAGCGCTGGACGCAGTTTCCGATCTGGAAAGGCCCGGAAGAGGGCGTCACGAACTGACATGCGGGTCCGGATGTAGGGCTGACTCGCTAGGTCCGTCAAGGCTCGCTCGGTCTGCTCAGGAGTAAATTTCCCTAGTAGTTCGAGGGGTTCCCTGAATGATTCGGGGACTTCTTGCGGCAAACCCATCCACTCCTTGATGTGCGGCGTCTAATGCATATAGTTCTCGTTCACAGAGTATGCCACCTTCAAGAACGAGACTGAGGGCAAAATAATTCTTTCGGGCGAATCGAGACGTCTCAAAGATGCGGGTCGACGAGTTGTCGAGGCGTGGCGACGTTAGTGACATAACGTAGAGGGCTTCCGCCTTCGTCGTGCCCACGGTGGCGTCCTGTCCTGCACCGACCTGGTAGTCCGCTGCAGCAGGCAGGCCAACGGACGGCGGCAGGTCACCGAGATCCTGTCTCTCGGCCGACGGGGGAGAACGGCATCATCGAGTCGTAAATGGTCTTCGCGATGACAAACGGCCAGCTGCAGCCGCGGACAACTCCATGCCGGAGCCGGAGGAGTCTCGCCCGGCCAGGATAGGCATCAATTTTTCAGTGATGTTGGGGCACAAACCCTCGACGCCGCGGTTAGTGCGTTTTTCGGTCTACGTCAGGTAAGGACGCTGGAAGAGATGTACTGTGCCTGAGCGATATCCGGGCTCCCCGGGATGTGTACCGTCCACGCAAATTCGGCCCACGACGCCGTGACGAAGATCTGCACGCTGCCGTTGCTGGCCGGCGAGAACATCTCCTCGGCCTTCGTCGTCCCCACGGTGGCATCATGCATCGACCTGGTGGTCCACTGTAGCCGTCACGCCAACGGCCGCCGGCAGGTCACTGAGATCCTCTCCCTGGGCCGTCGGGTGGAAAACGGCATCATCGAGTCGTCTATGGTCTTCGCGATGGCGGAAGGCCAGCTTCAGCCGCGTGCCAACTCCATGCCGGCGGCCGAGAAATTTGCGCGCGCAGGGTACGACGTCGCGGCGCTGCTGGAGCCGCGCTGATGGCGCCGCTGTTCGGGGTACTTGCCGGGACCGGCCTGTTCCTCATCTGGTGGTCGTTTTGGGAAAAGCCGTCCGCGGGGAAGCGCAGTCCCAGGGTCAGCCGCATCGAGGACCTGCTCGCCGCCGCCGGCATCGAGAAGGTCACGGCCGCAGGACTCGTCGCCTCCTGTCTGGGTTTGGGCGTATTTGTGGCACTGGTGTTCTTTGTCATCTCCGGGTCTTGGCCCATGTCCGTCTGCTTCGGGCTGTTCGGCGCATGGCTGCCCGTCAGCATTGTGCGCTGGCGGGCCAGCAAAAGGACTGCCGTGTTGCGCCAGCTCTGGCCGGACGTGGTCGATCACCTACGGTCCGCCATCCGCGCCGGACTTTCCCTGCCGGAGGCCCTGATCCAGTTGGCGGAGAAGGGGCCCGCAGAGCTCCGGCACGTGTTCCGCGACTTTGGAGCTGATTACCGGGCCGGGGGCCAGTTTGATGCCTCTCTTAACAAGCTCAAGGACCGCCTGGCAGATCCCGTGGCGGACCGTATCATCGAGGCGCTCCGGCTGACCCGCGAGGTGGGTGGCTCGGACCTGGGTAAGCTCCTTGGCACGCTGGCCGAATTCCTGCGCGAGAACGCCCGCACGCGCAGCGAGCTGGAGGCCCGGCAGTCCTGGACAGTCAACGCCGCCCGGCTGGCAGTTGCCGCGCCCTGGATAGTGATGCTGCTCCTGGCCACCCGCCCCGAGGCCGTGAACGCGTACAACACGCCGATGGGCGCAGGGGTCCTCCTGGGCGGTCTGGTGGTCTCCCTCATCTGCTACTCCATCATGCTGCGCATCGGCGCCCTCCCCCAGGACCAGCGGGTGCTCCGATGAATGGCATCTCGGCAGCCGCAATTATCTGCGGCATCGTCCTGGGCGTCGGCCTGTGGCTGTTGTTCGTCAGGTTGCCCTTCATGCGTCCGCTCACCTTCGTCGAGCGCATTGAACCGCAGTTGAAGTCGCAGAACCTGGAATCCCGTCTGCTGCGCGCCAGCGGACAAAATGCCACGCCCTTCGGTCCGCTGGAACGGATTGTGCGTCCCTTGTTTCACGACGGCCTCACCGCCCTCGGCAGGCTGAACCTTGGCTCGAAGGCGCTGACCCGCCGGCTGGCGCAGGCCGGATTGAACAAATCGCCCGTAGATTTCCGCGCTGAGCAGCTGCTCTGGGCGGCCGCCGGATTTGTCACTGCGCTGGCCATAGTGGTTCTGAGCGCCGTGGCCGGCCGCTTCGCTGCGTTCCTCGCAGTGTTGGCCGTGCTGGGAAGCGCACTCGGCGGCTTCCTCTTCCGCGACTTCTGGCTGGGTGTGCAGATCAGCAAGCGCGAGGCCCGGATGATGGCTGAGTTTCCCAGCCTCGCAGAACTGATGGCCCTTGCCGTGGGCGCCGGCGAAAGCGCCACCGGAGCACTCGATCGGGTATGCCGCAGCGCTAACGGCGAACTGGCCAAGGAATTTTCAAAAATCCTTGCCGAAACGAGGGCAGGGAAACCTCTGGTGGAAGCACTGCAGGAGTTTTCCGCCCGGACAAACCTTGGACCGCTCGTCCGATTTGTGGACGGCATCATCGTCGCAGTCGAGCGCGGAACACCCCTGGCAGATGTTCTGAGGGCCCAGGCGCAGGATGTCCGGGACACGGCAAAACGGGACCTGATGGAGTCGGCGGGCAAGAAAGAAATCGCCATGATGGTGCCCCTCGTCTTCGGAGTCCTTCCCTTAACTGTGGTGTTCGCGGTGTTCCCCGGCATCGCTGCCATCAGCCTCGGATTGTAATCATGACCTGCACTCAACTGTCAGAAACCCAAACGACGTCTACCCTCCCGACCACTGCATTACTTACTGAATGGGACCGAAATGAAAAAACTGGGAATCTCGAGCAGCGTGCTGCTCCTTACTTTGCTGGCGGGCTTCTGGGCATGGGCCGGCAGTTCTGCATCAGGAAGAGGCCGCCGTCAGGCAAAGGCCGGCGTCCCGGCCTCCGGCCGCCCGGACGTGACGGACCACCGAAACGCCTCGGAGCGCCCGGACCTGGCTGACCACCCGGAACGTGGCGATGTGCCCGGTTGGGTGATGATCACCCTGATGTCAGCCGTCCTCGTGGCGGCATTGCTCGCCCTTGCCGGCCCGGCTCTCGAGGCGATGTTCAACCAGGCCATGGACAAGATCGGAAACTAGGGCATGGCCGACGCTGACCGGCACGGTTCCAGTCGGCGCCCTTCCGGCGCAGGCGAGGACTGGCGCAGGGCGGAACTGGGGTCCGCGGTGGTGGACTTTGTGCTGGTGGGCGGGCTGCTCACCATGTTCTTCCTGGCCATCATCCAACTCACGTTGGTCCTGCACGTCCGCAATACCCTCATTGATGCGGCCGCCTCAGGCGCACACTACGGAACACTCGCGGACCGCGGCGCCTCAGATGCAGAAGAGCGGGCAGCGGTCCTGATCGGGACTGCGTTGAACGCCGAGTTCGCGCGGGACATCAGCACTGCCGAAGTGACGTTCCAGGGTCTGCGCACGCTCGAAGTCACCATCAGGGCGCCCATGCCCGTCATCGGGCTCATCGGCCCGCGGGACCTTCTGGAGGTGAAGGGCCATGCTGCCATCCAGCCCTGACGAACTCCCTGCCAGCGTCGATGTCCGGTCCGCCCGCAACATCTCTGGTCGCAGGCTTCGGGCATGCCTCAAGAACAGGCTCAGTGAGGCCCTCTGCAGGCGGCGCGGGGAAATACAACACCTGGAGCCGGGACGCCGGGAACAGGGGAGCGCCGTCGTCGAGTTCACGTTCCTGGCGCTGCTCCTGATGGTTCCCCTCGTGTACTTCATCATCACCGTGGCTCAGATCCAGGGTGGTTCATTCGCTGTGGTGGGCGCGGCAGACCAGGCGGCGAAAGTATTCGTTGCCCAGCCGGATGCAGAATCCGGACGGGCCGCCGCCGAGCAGGCAGTTCTCATCGCCCTCGCGGACTTCGGCCATGACGCCGGCGCCGCCCAAGTCTCCACCCGCTGCGATCCCGCTGACTGCGGGGTCGCCGGAACGGCCGTCACCGTCACCGTGAACCTCACCGTGCCGCTGCCTTTCATTCCCTTCAACGACGACTTCAGGCTGCAGGCCAGTGAAGTTGAGGCATCATCCACTCAGTTGGTCGGCAGGTTCAGGTGACTGCAGCATGAACCGGCATCCCACCGTCGCAACCGCTCCCATGGGCGACCAGACGGCGAGCCCTGACCAGTCAGCAGAAGACGGGCAGATGATCGTCATGATCATCGGCTATGCCCTGCTGGCACTGCTCGTGGTTACCGTGGTCATCGGCATCTCCAGCGTCTACCTCGAACACAAGCGGCTGCTGTCCCTTGCCGACGGCGCCTCGCTCGCCGCCGCCGACAGCTACACCCTGGGGGAGGTCACGGGGGAAACGGGAAGCCCGTCCGCCGTCCTCGGTTCCGAGCGTGTCCGGACCGTGGCCGCAGACTTCGTGGCCCGGAGCCCGGCGTCCGCCCGGTTCGACGGCCTCGACGTTACGCAAGGGACCGGCAGCCCCGACGGTTCCACCGCCGTCGTGGTTCTCAGCTCGGTGGTCCACCCACCCGTGGTCAACTTCCTGGTACCTGACGGGATCCGAATCGAGGCAGCATCCACGGCCCGTTCCCGGCTCACGCGCTGACCGGAGGCCTTCCGCCGCACCGGGAGCCCGACCCGTAACCGCCGCCCACGCCGGGAGCCCGGGCCCTGGCCGCATAGCGTAGGCTTAAACAACCATGGCCAATATTGATTTTTCCGCAGAAATCCGCGCCCTTCGCGCCACGTACAACTCCATCGAGCGCGTCAGCGATGTCGAGGCCCTGAAGGAAGACATCGCCGAACTGAGCGAACGCGCGGGCGAACCGGACCTGTGGGACGACCCCGCAGCGGCCCAAAAGATCACCTCCAGGCTCTCGCACAGGCAGTCCGAGCTGGAACGGCTGAACAAGCTGGTGTCGCGGATTGACGATTTGGAAGTCCTGGTGGAACTCGGCCAGGACGAGAACGACGCCGACTCCATGGGCGAGGCGGCCGCTGAACTTGAGTCGATCCGGAAATCCTTGAAGGACCTGGAAGTGGTGACACTGCTTTCCGGCGAGTACGACGAACGTGAAGCCGTCGTGTCCATCCGGGCCGGGGCGGGCGGCGTGGATGCCGCCGACTTCGCCGAAATGCTGATGCGCATGTACCTTCGCTGGGCTGAACGCCACGGGTACCCCACCACCGTGATGGACACCTCCTACGCCGAAGAGGCGGGCCTCAAATCCGCAACTTTCGAAGTCAAAGCACCCTACGCGTTCGGCACCCTGAGCGTTGAGGCCGGAACGCACCGGCTGGTGCGGATCAGCCCCTTCGACAACCAGGGCCGCCGCCAAACGTCCTTCGCCGCCGTCGAGGTCATCCCGCTGATCGAGTCCACGGACTCCATCGATATCCCGGACAACGAGATCCGCGTGGACGTGTTCCGCTCCTCGGGCCCCGGCGGGCAATCCGTGAACACCACTGACTCCGCCGTGCGCCTCACGCACATCCCCACCGGCACCGTGGTGTCGATGCAGAACGAAAAGTCGCAGCTCCAGAACCGGGCCGCCGCCATGCGCGTGCTGCAGTCCCGCCTGCTTCTGCTGAAGAAGGAGCAGGAGGACGCCGAGAAGAAGGCCTTCGCCGGCGACGTCAAGGCTTCCTGGGGCGACCAGATGCGCTCCTACGTCCTGAACCCGTACCAAATGGTCAAGGACCTCCGCACTGAACACGAAGTCGGCAACACGTCTGCAGTGTTCGACGGCGAGATTGACGACTTCATCGACGCCGGGATCCGCTGGCGGACCGACAACCGCAACGCAGAGAAGTAGCACCACCCGGCGGTCGGCGCTGGCAGGCCCGTCACTGCCATCCCGCGACACACCCCTGAAACCCCCGAAATCCGGCAAAAAGACTGCGTATAGTCAAGGGGCCGGGGCCTCCCATTCCCCCAAACGAATGCCCGCGCACCGGCTGCAGATCTGGGCTGCATCAGCGGTGCCCTGCAGGGTAATTAGGGCCATGATCCGATTCGATAATGTCACCAAGGTCTACGACCAGACGGCCCGGCCTGCGCTGGACGATGTCAGCCTTGAGATAGACCGTGGTGAATTCGCCTTCCTCGTGGGCGCTTCCGGATCCGGAAAGTCCACGTTCCTTCGCCTGGTCCTCAAGGAGGACCGGGCCTCGTCGGGCGCCGTTTACGTGGCCGGCCAGAACGTCGCCAAGATCTCCAGCTGGCGCGTGCCCAGGCTGCGCCGCGGAATCGGTGTGGTGTTCCAGGACTTCCGTCTTCTCCCGCAGAAGAACGTGTTCGCCAACGTTGCCTTCGCCATGCAGGTCATCGGCAAGAGCCGCAGTGTCATTCGGGACACTGTGCCCGAAGTCCTCAAGACCGTGGGCCTGGAAGGCAAGGAAAACCGCCTTCCGCACGAGCTTTCCGGTGGTGAGCAGCAGCGTGTGGCCATTGCCCGCGCCGTGGTCAACCGCCCCGGCATCCTCCTCGCCGACGAACCCACTGGCAACCTGGATCCCACCACGTCGATGGGCATCATGGGCGTTCTGGACAAGATCAACCAGAACGGCACCACTGTGGTCATGGCCACCCACGACGACGACATCGTCAATGAGATGCGCAAACGCGTGGTGGAGCTCAAAAACGGCGTCGTGATCCGCGACGAAGCCAAGGCACTGTACACTTCCATGATTCCGGTGGTGGGCCAGTCACGCCGGCTGCGGGACGCCAGCGGCCGGGACGAGGAACCGCCTACTTCGGGGGACCGCCAGCCCGGCGCAGGGGAGGGGCAGCGATGAGGCTCGCGTTCATCCTCGGAGAGATCGGCAGCGGCCTGCGCCGCAACGTCTCCATGGTGGTCTCAGTCATCCTGGTCACCTTCGTCTCCCTGACGTTCGTGGGTGCCGCCGGCATGCTGCAGCTTCAAATCAACCAGATGAAGGGCTACTGGTACGACAAAGTCCAGGTGGCCATCTTCCTCTGCAGTGACGGTTCGACGGCGGCCGGTTGCGCCACAGGGCCGGTCACCAAGGAGCAGCAGGACAACCTGCAGACCCTGCTGGAATCACCCGCCGTGGCCCAGTACGTCAACGACTTTCAGTTCGAGTCCAAGGACGAGGCGTACAAGCACTTCAAGGACCAGTTCTCCAACTCTCCGATCGTCGATTCAGTGACGCCGGACCAGCTGCCCGCTTCCTTCCGGATCAACATGAAGGATCCGGAAAAGTACCAGATCATCAGCGAGACGTTCTCCTCGCAGCCGGGCGTCGAAACAGTCATTGACCAGCGCCAGCTGCTGGAGCGGCTGTTCTCGGCCATGAACGCGGCATCGCTCGTGGCTGTCAGCATCGCCGGTGTCATGATCGTCTGCGCCATCCTCCTGATCGCCACCACCATCCGACTCTCGGCCTTCAGCCGGCGCCGCGAAACCGGAATCATGCGCCTGGTGGGCGCATCCAAGATGGTGATCCAGCTTCCCTTCATCCTCGAGGGCGTGATCGCTGCCGTCATCGGAGCGGCCCTTGCGTCAGGGACGCTGTGGGCCGTAGCGCACTTCTTCCTCGGCGAGTACCTCTCCAAGCAGTATCCGGACACGGCGTTCATCTCGCCCGGGCAGACGCTCATCCTTGCGCCGGCCTTGCTGATCCTTGGCGGATCTTTAGCAGGAATTTCGTCTCTCTTGACCTTGCGCAGATACTTGAAGGTTTAGGCTGTGCAAACCGACCAAGGAATCCTCATGAACGTATTGCACCGAACTGCGCCCCGCCACCGGGCCGAACGCCCGGCAAACCCACGCCTGGCACCGGCACGCCGCCGCACCGGCCTGATCAGCGGCGTCATGGTCCTTATCCTCGCTGCGAGCCTGGGCGCGTCAGCCCCCGCGGCGTACGCCGACGAGCTGGACGACAAGCGCGCCGCCCTCGAAGCCGAGGCGGCCCGTGTGCAGCAGTCGCTGGAGTTCGTGGATTCCCGCATCGCGAAGGCAGCCGGTGACCTGGTGATCTACCAGGGGCAGTTGCCCGGAGCCCAGCAGGCGCTCTTGGAGGCCCAGGGACGCGTGGCCGGTGCCGTCAAGGAAGTCGAGGCCCTGACCGCACGGGTTGACCTTGCGCAGCAGAATAAGGCCAAAATCACCCAGCAGCTTGAGGCCGATAAGCAGAAGATCTCCGACACTAAGAAGCTGATCGGCCAGATTGCCACCCAGGCCTACAAGTCCGGCGGCGTGCCCTCGAACCTGAGCCTGTTTTTCGGTGCAAACAACGGCGGCAGCCTCACCCAGACCATGGACCTCGCGGACCAGGCCATGCGCAGCCAGAACGCCGCCATGGACAAGCTCTCCCAGCAGAGCGCCACCAACGTGAACTCCCAGGCCAGGCTCGAAGCGGTGGAAGCGGAAATCAAGGACCTCAAGGCCAAGGCGGACGCCGCCCTCGAACGGGAAAAGGCGGCCCGCGACGAGGCGGAGGCGAAGAAAACGCAGGTTGATCAGTTGATCGCCGACACCACGCGGCTCGACGCCGAGCTGCAGGCCGCAAAACCCGGCATCCAAAGCCAAATAGCGGCAGTGTCTGCCAGCCAGAATGCCGTGGCCGGCGAGATCGCCGACCGCGACCGCAGGCTCCGCGAAGCCTGGGAAGCAGAGCAGCGCCGGATCGCCGAAGCGGCAGCCGCGGCTGCCGCTGCGAAGGCCGCTGCGCAGGGACAGGCGCCGCCCCCGCAGGTACCGTACGCGCCGGTGACCGGATCGCCGTCGGCCTTTGGCTTGCGGCACCCGTTCGCGGGCGACGTGCCCATCACCTCCGGCTTCGGCTGGCGCTCAACTCCGCCAGGTACCATCGACTTCTATGGCCAGGGCGGCTATGTCCACACGGGCATCGACTTCGGCGCCGCCTGCGGCACCCCTGTTTACGCTGCGGCGGCCGGTGAAGTCTTCTCGTCGGGCTGGAACTCCGCGGACGGCGGCGGCTGGCGGGTGAAGATCTCCCACGGGGTGGTTCAGGGCAACTCGCTGACCACGATTTATTACCACAACAGCAGCATCGTCGTTTCCAACGGCCAGCAGGTATCCCAGGGTCAGCTCATCGCCTACTCGGGCAGCACCGGTAACTCGACGGGCTGCCACGCCCACTTTGAAACCTGGCTCAACGGCGTTGCCGTCGACCCGATGCGGCTGCTGTAACGCCGGTCCGCGCCTGCCGTACACTGGTATGACTCCGCGCCGGACCGGCCGGAGCCAACCAGGATCCAAGAACTGAGGAGTTCCACCGTGCCCAAAGAAAGTGGCCGTAAAGTGGTGGCCACCAACCGCAAGGCCCGGCATGACTACCTTGTGCTCGACACCTATGAGGCCGGCATTGCCCTGATGGGCACCGAAGTAAAGTCCCTGCGTGAAGGCCATGCGTCCATGGTGGACGGGTTCTGCACCTTCTACAACGACGAGTTGTGGATGGAGGGAATCCACATCCCTGAGTACAACCAGGGCAGCTGGACCAACCACGCAGCCCGGCGCCGCCGAAAACTCCTGCTCCACCGGGAGGAGCTCATCAAGATCTCCCACAAGGTCAGGGAATCCGGTTTCACCATCGTTCCGCTGCAGCTGTACTTCGTGGACGGCCGGGCCAAGGTGGAAATCGGCGTCGCCCGCGGTAAGCGCGAATACGACAAGCGGCAGACCCTCCGGGAACAGCAGGACAACCGTGAAGCGCAGCGCGTGATGCGGGAACGCAACCGCCGGTAGGGGCCAACCAGGCTGGAATGTTTTCCGCCGGTGATGCGTTATGATAGGTAGTCCGGCAGGGTTGGTGTGCACCGCTCAGCCGGTTTGATAACAAAATACGGGGATGATCGGTTTCGACGATGTTAGTCGCGACAGGTGAAGCGGGCCGAGGATGCAGAATTATCTCGTAAACGCTGTCTGCAAAACAATAAGTGCCAAATCTAACGATCGCACTGACTTCGCTCTTGCTGCCTAAGCAGTAAGACAGTCCGTCAGCCCGAGGTTGCTATTGCCCCGGATCCTGGCGTCATTTAGATAGCCACTGCTGCTTACCCCCGTCATCGGGGTGAGCGGGACTCTTAGATGACTGGGCCCGGATCGGCCAGCTGTTTGCAGCGTGGCCGGGGCCGAGAAAGTCCGACGCAAACTGCGCCCGGAGAAGCCCTGACAACACGACATCGGACGGGGGTTCAATTCCCCCCATCTCCACATTTTGAATGTCGCAAGACATTGCCAAAAGACCCGGACCTTGTGTCCGGGTCTTTTGGCGTTAAAAGTCTTTCGTATCAGCCCCTGCGCTGCGCGCCACCCCGCCAGCCGCCGCCGTCGTGCGTTTCTGTTCACCGACGGCGTAGTGGGCTCGGGACTACCCGCAGCCCCCGCGTGGTTGTCGCAAAGAGAATCCGGCGGCACCCAAATCCGGCGGCCGGAGTCGACAAAGGCAGCCAGGAGGTGCGCCATGGAACCGGCCCGGGAACCCCATCCAGAAGAGTACGACGGCGGTGAGCTGGATTCGTATTCGGAAACAGTCATGCGCGTGGCTGAGACCGTCACGCCGCATGTCGCGGCCATCGAAATGTCCGGGAACCGCAGGAACGGCAGGTTCCACGTGGGCGCCGGGTCTGCGGTGCTTTTCACCGAGGACGGCTATCTGCTCACGAATTCACACGTGGTGGCAGGAACTATCCACGGCCACGCCGCCTTTGCCGACGGCAGCCGGACCGATCTTGAGCTGGTGGGCGCGGATCCGCTGTCCGACCTTGCGGTGGTCCGCGGGCGTGCCCCGAAAGTGGCCCCGGCACAGTTCGGCGAGGCCGAAACCCTGCGGGTGGGCCAACTGGTCATCGCCGTCGGAAACCCCCTCGGACTGGCGGGCTCAGTCACCGCAGGCGTGGTCAGCGGCCTCGGCCGGGCCATTCCCGTGTGGCAGGGCGGAAACAGGAGGGTGATCGAGGACGTCATCCAGACCGACGCGGCGCTCAACCCCGGAAGCTCAGGCGGGGCCCTGGCCGACTCGCACGGCCGGATCGTGGGCATCAATACCGCAGTGGCCGGCGCCGGGCTGGGCCTGGCCGTACCCATCAACGCCACCACACGGCGGATCATCTCGGCGCTGCTGAAGGACGGCCGCGTCAGGCGGGCCTACCTGGGCGTTGTCAGCACTCCCAGCAGGCTCAGCGCCAGCGCGGTGATCAGGACCGGACAGCGCGACGGACTCAGGATTGTGGAAGTGCTGGCCGGATCGCCCGCGGACCGGGCCGGACTGCGGGCGGGTGACTTCATCCTGACAGCCGGAAGCCGCCCCGTCAGCAATGCCGAAAGCCTGCAGAAGCTGCTGTTCGCCGACGCAATCGGCCAGCCGCTGCCGGTCAGGATGCTGAGGGACGGCAAAGAGCTGGACCTGGTGGCCGTACCGGAAGAGATGGCAGCAAACGGTTAGCTGCTACCGGCGTTTCTTCAGGTGTGCCACGGGATCCTGAGCGCCTTCGATCGGGTTCTTGGCCTTCTTCTCCGCGCGTTTTTCCTTGATGGTTTTGACTGGCTTCTTGTTCAGCTGGTGTGGTGCTTTGTCCGGCATTGCGTGCTCCTTACGAGAGGGGACGGGCTGCGTCCCACTTCGTAAGTTACGCCTTTTCGGCCCCGAATGTAATGCCCGGAGTCAGGCCGGGGCGGGAACGTCCGCAATGCCCACAAAGCGGGTCCCGACGCCGTCGAATTCGCTCCGGATGAAGCCTTCTTGAAGCCTCGGCACCTCGTCCTTGCGGTGATGTTCGCAAACCACATAGGTGAATTCCGGCCACCACTTCTTGGGCCGGGCCGCTTCCTCGTAGCCGCAGACGGCGCATTCCAGATGGACCCATACCGGGCGCTTGCCGGTGCGGTTGGCCCGGGACTGCACCAGCCACGCCGGCGGGTTGTCCAGGATTTCGCCCAGCTCTGCCTCGGAGAGGCGTTTGGGAATGCCGTGGCGCTGGGCCATTTCCATCGGTACATCAAGGGCAATTGCCGCGTCGCGTCTGCTAATCATCAGAGTCAACGATACGGGACGGGACCAAACCCGGCCCCGCCCACCAACGGACCCCGGGGGGCGCTACGACGCGATGCCTATGCCGATTGCCGCAGCGGCAAAGCCGGCGGCCAGGTTGGCGCCCACGTTCAGGGCCGCGGCACCGAACCGCGCCTCACTCAGGAGCCGCACCGTCGCTGTCGTCCAGGAACTGAACGTGGTCAGCCCGCCGGCAAAACCCGCGGCGACGGCGGTCTGCCACTCGGGTGCCAGGCCGAGCCGTCCGGTGATTCCGATGGACAGCCCAATGACGAGGCAGCCAGCGACATTAACTACCAGCGTTGCCCAGGGCCAGTGCCGGGGCGTGCCGGCGGAAGCGCCCGTACGGTGGCCGGCCCTGCTGCTGCCGTGCCGCTGGGTGCGGTGGGCGAACCAGCTGTCGACGGCGAAACGCAGCAGGGTGCCCGCCACACCGAATACTCCGACCAAGACTGCGCCCATCACCGGACTGCGCCCGTCTCCAAGGCGCTCAGTACAGCGCCCCTCACGAAGCCACCCGGTCAACCATGAGCCGCCCTGTCCGCCAGCCGGCGGCTGCAGCGCCAAGGCCAAGCAGCAGCGAAAGTCCCAGATAAACCAGCCACACCGGATGTTCGCCGGCCCGCGCCAGCTGGTCAATCGAGAAGACGACTGCCGAGAAGGTGGTGAAGGATCCAAGCAGTCCCGGGCCCAGGCCGGCACGGAGCCAGAATGCCGTGTGCGGGCGTGCGATCCACAGGGTGGTGAGGGCGGCCAGCACAAAGCTCCCGGCCACGTTGATGCCCAGCGTGGTCCACGGTAGTGCCCCGGCGGTGTCCGGAAACGCGAGTCCCAGCCCGTACCGGAGCTCCGTCCCGGCAAGCCCTCCGGCGGCCACGGCCAGCCAGGCACGCCAGTCAGGCATTCCGGCGTGCTTCATTCAGCGGTCGCCGAGGATGCAACCGGCGTGCGGCTGGTCGGTCTGCACCCAGAGCGCGGCCGTGATTTCGTCTGCGAGATCGTACTCCCGCGTCCTGCCGGCGTTATTGATCCGGACCACCAAGGCCCCGCCGAACGGCTTGCGGCCCATGACCTCCACATCGGCGTCGAGGTCGATGTTCTCTGCCGCAAGATAGCGAAGCAGGTCCGGGTTCTCGTCGCTGATCCGGGTGATCCGGCCGGTGTGCCCGGGATCGAGTTCGGCGAGCAGGTGGGCCTCCGGCATAAGGACCGCACCGTCCGCGGTCGGGATTGGATCGCCGTGCGGGTCGCGTTGGGGGTCGCCCAATTTCTCCGCCATGCGCTCAATAAACGTGTCCGACACGGCATGCTCGAGCAGTTCGGCTTCGTCATGGACTTCGTCCCAGCTGTAGCCGAGCTCCTGCACAAGGTACGTCTCAATGAGGCGGTGGCGGCGGACCATGGACAGCGCCAGCCGGATGCCGGCAGAGGTGAGGGTGACGGCGCTGTAGGGCTTGTGGTCCACCAGGCCCTGGTCCTTGAGCTTGCGGACCATCTC
This sequence comes from Pseudarthrobacter sp. 01T43, assembly GCF_056398665.1. Classification (NCBI taxonomy): domain Bacteria; kingdom Bacillati; phylum Actinomycetota; class Actinomycetes; order Micrococcales; family Micrococcaceae; genus Pseudarthrobacter; species Pseudarthrobacter sp. 01T43. The sequence continues at coordinate 39,550 of NZ_JBFTPV010000006.1, forward strand.
GGAGACCGAGGAGTTGGCCACGCCGAGACGCTGCGCCAGCTGCGAAGACGTGATGGGCTTGTCCTGCCACTCCGTGAAGCCGTAGATGACCTTGACGTAGTCCTCRATCGAGGARGAGGGSGCRCTGGTCTTCACGACGTCAAGCCTACCCGGTGGCACGTGGCACTCACGCTTTAGAGGCCCGCCATGTAAGGGTCAGGTACGGCAGGTTGATGTCCTCGTCGGCGCCATGCCCCAGATGCTCGTGCAGGTACCAGTCGAGGTTCGCCAGGACTTTGTTTCGGGTGGCGTCGCCCGCACGCAGGTAATAGCTGCGCGACTTTGTCAGCTCCATGATGTCCGTGGTGCTGAGGCTGTCCTCCCAGCGGGTCACGTGGCTCTCGAGGCCCTCGAATTCCGGACCCACCACCGGCCGGAATCCGGGTTTGTAGACATCTCCAGCATGCATGATGCGGGACAGCCGGTGCACCCAAGGAACGGAGGTGTCCAGCTGGTTCCAGATCAGTCCCAGCGTTCCGCCAGGCCTCAGGATCCGCGCTAGTTCGGTGCTGGCCGGCAGCGGATCGCACCAGTGCCACGCCTGGGCAACGCTCACGACGTCGAACGCTGCGTCTGCAAGGCCTGTCGCCTCCGCAGTTCCCTGGGTTGCCGCCACCTGCGGGTAGTGCGCCCGGAGCTGTTCCAGCATGTCATCGGAGGGGTCAACAGCGGAGACGGCGAGGCCGCGCTCCAGCAGCAGCGCGGCGAATTTGCCTGTGCCGGCACCCACATCCACGGCATCACGGGCGCCGGCCGGGACCAGCCAGTCGGCAGCGTCACCGGGGTAGCCGGGGCGCACGCGTTGGTAGTGTTCGCCGCCGTCCTGGAAGCTCTGTCCGAGCTCCAGGCGCCGGCCGTGGTCAAGCCTGGGGCCACCCCGTGCCACGTGCGGCCTCCTTCACCTAATGTCCATGGGTATCCTTCAAACTTAAACTACCTGATGCCAGTGAACCGCCCGCAGTTGCCCGGGCGGTGTTTACTGGAGGAGTGGGCTTTCCTCCGACGACACGTGCACAGAGACTCGTCCTGTGGATCTCGATTCTCGCCTCTTTGGTGTCCTTCTTGGACAGCAGCGTCATCAACGTGGCGCTACCTGCCATATCCCGTGACCTGGGCGGCGGCCTGACAACCCAGCAATGGGTCGTGGACGCCTACCTGATCACGCTCGGGTCACTCATCCTGCTTGCGGGTTCGCTCTCTGACGTACTCGGACGGGTCCTCATTCTCCGCACCGGACTGATCGGTTTCGGGGTGACGTCACTGATGTGCGCGTTCGCCCCCAGCGCTGAAATGCTGATCATTTCCCGGGCCTTGCAGGGCATCGCCGGGGCTCTGCTCGTGCCCAGTTCGCTGGCGCTCATCACCTCGCACTTTGACGGCGCCGCCCGGGCCAAGGCCATTGGCCAGTGGACCGCCGGTACCACCGTGGCCTTCATCGCCGGACCGCTCGTGGGCGGCGTCCTGGTGGATTCTGTCGGCTGGAGATGGGTGTTTGGCATCAATGTTGTGCCGATTGTGGTGACCTTATGTCTCCTGGCTGTGCTTCGCGCCTCCGACGTCCGCGAGGCAGGGGTGGGCATCGATTATCCCGGGGCCGTGCTGTGTGTGCTGGGGCTGGCCGGACCGGTCTATGCCCTGATCGAACAGGCCACACAAGGGTGGGGAAGCCCGGGCATCCTGGTGCCCCTGATCCTGGGAGTCGTCTGCTTCGCGGCGTTCATCTGGCGGCAGGCAACAGCGAAACAGCCCCTCATGCCGCTGAGTCTCTTCGCCGTGAGAAACTTTGCGGCGGGAAACATGGCCACCATGTTCATCTATGCCGCGCTCTCCATCGGCGGATTCATCATCGTGCTTTTCCTGCAGCAGGTGGCCGGATACTCGGCGACACTCGCCGCCGTCGCCCTGCTGCCGGTCAGCCTGCTGAGTATCTTCCTGTCGTCATGGTTCGGTTCACTCGCCGGCCGATACGGCCCGCGCTGGTTCATGGCGCTGGGCCCGGCCGGTGCCGGCCTCGGCTACTTCCTGATGGTGTCATCACAACTACCCGTCAACTACTGGAATCAACTGCTGCCGGGAATCATCCTCTTTGGGGCGGGGCTCTCCGCAACAGTTGCACCGCTTACCGCGGCCATCCTGGGCTCGATCTCCGAGCAGCAGTCCGGCATTGGCTCGGCAGTAAACAACGCGGTTGCCCGTGTATCGGGCCTGGTTGGCATCGCCTTCGTCGGGCTCATCGCCGGGAAGCAGCTCAACCTGGACGGATTCCATCGGGTGCTGATCGCCACCGGCATCCTCCTGGTCATTGGTGGCGCGGTCTCAGCGTTGGGCATCCGGAACCCGGCCCGGGTCGTGAAGCCCACAGACGGCGCCACCGCCCAGGCCTAGCCAAGGAGCTCAGTCGTCGAGGCAGGGAGCCGCCCCGGCGGTGCCGGGCGTGTTCGGTGCCCAATGCGGGTAGGTGCGGGCGTCATTGGCCGGAACCCAGCGGCCTGAATCCACTACGTAGTCCCACCCCAGGCCCGTGCGGCGCAGCTGTTCGAGGCCGGTGAGCAGCCGTTCGGCGTCCTCCAGCCGGGACCCCACGCCGAAGCTGGCGCGCAGCGAACCGGAGGGGAGGCCGAGGCGTTTGAGCAGCGGGTGAGCGCAGAAGCGACCGTCCCGCAGGCCGACGCCATGCTCTGCCGAAAGGTACGCGGCGACCAATCCGGCGTCGTAACCGGCCACGGAGAAGTTCACTACTCCGATGGTGCCGGTGCCGGGATCGGTGTCCGAGAAGATCTGGTGGACCGTCACACCGTCGATCTTCTGCAGCCCTTCCACGAGATAGGACCTGATGGCAGCCTCATGGGCGTGCCAGCGTTCCTGGTCCAATGAAGCGATGACCTGCGTGGCGCGGGCCAGCGTGGCGGCGCCCAGGACGTTGGGCGAGCCCCCCTCGTGGCGGGCCGGGCCGGTGGCCCAGCTGACGGCGTCGAGCTTTGCCTCACGGACGGCGCCGCCACCCGCCAGGTGCGGAGTGCCGGCGTCGAGCCAGTCCGTGCGCCCCACCAGGACGCCGGCGCCAAACGGTGCGTAGAGCTTGTGGCCGGAGAAGGCGAGGTAGTCGACGTCGTCGGAGCTGATGTTAATGCGCCGGTGCGGTGCGAGCTGTGCGGCATCCACCACGATGCGGGCGCCGTGTTCGTGGGCCAGCGCGGCGAGGGCACGGATGGGGAGGATTTCGCCGGTCACGTTGGAGGCTCCGGTGACAGCGAGCAGGCTGACGTGGCCCTGCTGAAGTTCGGCGCGCAGGGCTGCGATGGTCCCCGTGATGGTTGGAGCGGCCACCACGCTGCGGTGCGGGACACCCTGCCACGGCAGGAGGTTGGCGTGGTGCTCGATGTCAAGGTAGAGGACGTCGCCGGAGGGCTGGCCCTCCGTGTGCGGCAGGCAACCCGCCAGCAGGTTCAGCGAATCGGTGGTGTTGCGGGTGAAGATCACGGAGTCATCCGGCCGGCCGCCCACGAAGTCCCGCACGATGTTCCTGGCGTTCTCATACACGGAGGTGCTGATCTGTGACGCGTAGCCGGCGCCGCGGTGGACGCTGGCGTAGAACGGCAGGATCTCGTTGAGGTAGGCCGAGACCACGGAGAGGGCGGGGGCCGAGGCGCCGTAGTCGAGGTTGGCGTAGCGGATATGGCCGCCCTGGATCAGCGGAGCCTGGATTTCTGCGCCGGTGACGGCGGACAGAGGGCGTCCGGCGATGGCGGCAAGTTCGCCGGAAAGAGCTGCGGCGGCGGTGTTGGGGACGGCGGGGGAGACGGTGGCAGTTGTCACGGAGACCTCACTTTAAAAGGACTCCCGGTGCCGGGAATCCGCGCTTGCCGTGCCCATTGAGGACCGGCCTGGTCGTCACCCGGGGCACCCCACCGCGAATGGAGGGTTGCCGGCCAGCAAACCGGGGTTTAGCGCTGGCACTCGTGACCTGTTAAAGAGCGTAGGACATCTCCGCGGCAACGGAAAAGCCCCATGGAATGTTAAGGCGTTTATTACGACTGCTTGAGGAAACAGGAGTTTTGTCGAAGAAACGACGGCGGGCGCCCTTCAGTGGAGGCGCCCGCCGTCAAATATTCGGAGCATGAGGCCTAAAGCAGGTCGTCCAGATCCGGGTTCAGCCGCTTGAGTACCTCGGAGTGCAGGATGGAGTTGGTGGCCAGCGCATTGCCACCGAAGGGCCCGTCCTGGCCTTCCAACGACGTAAAACGGCCGCCGGCTTCCACCACGATGGGAACCAGGGCAGCCATGTCGTAGAGGTTCAGCTCGGGCTCGCAGGCAATGTCGACGGAGCCTTCAGCCACCATGCAGTAGGACCAGAAATCACCGTACGCCCGGGTGCGCCAAACGTCCTCGGTGAGGCCCAGGAACTCATCCAGGTTGCCGCGTTCCTTCCAGCCGCCCAGGCTGGAATAGGACAGGGACGCATCGGCGAGGTTGGACACATTCGAGACCCGCAGCCTCGTTGCTGCCGCGAGGGACTTGCCCATGTAGGCGCCGGCACCCTTCGCCGCCCACCAGCGTTTACCCAGCGCGGGTGCACTGACCACGCCCACCACGGGTTCGCCCTCGTCCACGAGGGCAATCAGGGTGGCCCACACGGGTACGCCGCGGACAAAGTTCTTGGTGCCGTCGATCGGATCAATGATCCAGCGCCGGGAGCCGTGGCCGGAGCTGCCGAATTCCTCGCCGAGGACCGCGTCCCGGGGACGCGAGCGCGACAGCTGGCCGCGGATGGCCTCTTCGGCCGACTTGTCCGCATCCGTGACCGGCGTCAGGTCGGGCTTGGTCTCGACGTGCAGGTCCAGGGCCTTGAAGCGGCTCATGGTCTGGTCATCCACGGAATCAGCCAGCACATGGGCCAGGCGGAGGTCATCGTTGTAGCTCGAAGCGGGTTGGATCATGGTTACAAACTACCGTCTAAGGGCCGCCGGGTTGGGGACCTCGGCGCCCAGGCGCTAGCTGATGCTGCCCAGTTCCTTGGTTTCCTGGCCTTCCAGCCGCGGGTCGGTGCCGAGCAGCCGCCGCAGTGAGGCAAGCCGGGCGGGGCCGGTCGGGCCGGCATGCCCCTCGGCCACCCACGAGTCCAGCCCGCAGTTGACGGCGGCGGAGTTGTGTTTGCAGCCCCGCTCGCAGGCGTCCGTGCCCGGCTCCAGGTCCGGGAAGGACCGCAGGATCCGGTCCGCGTCCACGTGGGCCAAACCGAACGAGCGGATGCCCGGGGTGTCGATGATCCAGCTCCCGGCCGGTGCGCCTGCCAGTTTCAAGGCAAGGGCCGACGACGAGGTGTGGCGGCCGCGGCCCGTCACCGCGTTCACGCCGCCGGTAGCCCGTTCGGCGCCGGTGAGTGCGTTGACCATGGTGGACTTGCCCACGCCGGAATGCCCCAGCATCACGGTGACTTTGCCGTCCAGGTAGGCCCGGAGCTGGGAAACAGCGTCACTGTCCAGACGGGCCGACAGGCCGTCATCGGAGCGCGCATCGATGCCCGAGGCGGCGGAATCGGCTGTCCGGCTGATGATGACCGGGAAGTCCAGATGCTCGTAATTGGACAACAGTTCCGCCGGATCCTTGACGTCCGCCTTGGTGACCAGCAGCAGCGGCTCAATGCCGGCGTCGTACGCCGCCACCAGGGCGCGGTCGATGAATCCGGTGCGCGGCTCCGGGTTGGCGGCGGCCACCACCACCACCAGCTGGTCGGCGTTGGCCACCACCGCGCGCTCGATGGGATCCGTGTCATCGGCGCTGCGGCGCAGCAGGGTGCGGCGGTCCTGGATCCGGACCAGGCGCGCCAGGGTGTCGGGTTCCCCGGAGACGTCTCCGACGAGGGACACAAAATCGCCGGCCACCACGGGGGAGCGGCGCAGTTCACGGGCGCGCGCGGCGATGATGATCCGCTCGTCGCCCGAGTCCTCGCCCACCACGGCGGTGTAGCGGCCGCGGTCCACCGTGATGATGCGGCCCGTGACGGCGTCATCGTGGCTGGGACGGTCCTTGGTGCGGGGCCGTGAGCCTTTTTTGCTGGGGCGGATCCGGACGTCGGACTCGTCCCACGAATCAGTGCTGCGGGCCACCGCTGGAACCTTCCGTCCCGTTGGCGGGGACTGCGCCCTGGGCCACCATGTCCGCCCACATCTGCGGGAACTCCGGCATGGTCTTGGCGGTGGTGCCGATGTCCTGCACTTCAATGCCCGGCACTGCCAGGCCCAGGATGGCCCCCGCGGTGGCCATTCGGTGGTCTGCGTAGCTGTGGACGACGCCAGCGTGCAACGTGGCCGGGCGGATCACCAGGCCGTCGGTGGTCTCCTCCGCGTCACCGCCGAGGCGGTTGATTTCGGTGACCAGCGCTGCCAGCCGGTCAGTTTCATGGCCGCGCAGGTGGGCGATGCCGGTCAGCCGCGACGGGCTACTGGCCAGTGCGCACAGAGCCGCCACGGTGGGGGCGAGCTCGCTGGTCTCGTCAAATTCCGCGCCCTTGATCTCGGCTCCGCCGGTGACGGTCAGGACGCCGTCAGCCAGGCTGACGTCTGCGCCCATGTCTGCGAGGATGGTCCGCCACTGGTCACCCACCTGGGTGGTTTCGGCGGGCCAGTCCGGGATCCTTACTGTCCCGCCGGAGGCCAGGGCCGCGGCCAGGAAGGGGCCGGCGTTGGAGAGGTCCTGTTCGATGCGCTGGTCAAGGGCACGGATGGGACCCGGTTCCACCACCCAGTGGTTTGGCCTGGAATCGTCCACGGACACCCCGGCGCCGCGAAGCACGGCCACTGTCATGTTGATGTGGTCCAGGCTGGGCACCGGATTGCCCGCGTGCTCCAGATGGAGTCCCTCGGTGAACCGTGCACCCACCAGCAGGAGGGCCGAAACGAACTGCGATGACCCGCTTGCATCAATGACCAGGTGGCCGCCGCGGACTTCGCCGGTGCCTTCAACAGTGAACGGCAGTGCGGAGGGGGCGCCGCCGTCGTCCGTTGTCAGGGCCACGCCGAGCGCTTGCAGCGCCTCGATGATGGCGCCCATGGGGCGCTTCCGGGCGTGGGGGTCGCCGTCGAAAACGCTGGCACCCCTCCGCAGCGCCGCCAGCGGCGGCACAAAACGCATCACCGTTCCGGCCAAGCCGCAATCGATGTGCGTGCGTGCCGACGCAGCATCCTGGCTGAGCGGCGTGACCTCAAGGTCGGGCCCAAACGCGCCGTCCCCGGGCACCTCCGTGACGGTGGCTCCCAGCTGGCGGAGGGCCTCGATCATCAGGGCTGAGTCGCGGGAATGCAGGGGTGCGCGCAGGCGGGACGGGCCGTCAGCCAGCGCGGCCAGCACCAGGAACCTGTTGGTCAGCGATTTCGAACCCGGCACCGTAACCGTGGCGTTGATGGGACGGGCGGCAAACGGGGCAGGCCAGTTCGGGATGAGGTTGTCGGAATCGGGGGATGCTGGCGGGGTGGAGCCTGTCATTCGGCCTTATGCCCCCGTCGCGTGCACGGCGCGGCGCACAGCCTTGTCTGCCTCATGGAGCTTTTTGCCGGTGGTCTTCCGGGCCCCCGCAGCAGTCTTCCGGGCGTCGGCAGCAATGTGCTCGGCACGCCAGGCGAGGCCGGGCTTGCCGGCGGTATCCACCGAGGCCAGCAGGGCGCCGCCGCTGAGGGAAGCGTTTTTCAACAGCTGGTTTCGGCGGGCTTGGCGGCCTTCCTTGGTGCTGATATCGGCACTGCGCCACTCCACAAAGGTGTTCAGGAGCGAAATGACTGTCAGTACCGTGGCCGAGAGTCGGCTGAACTTGCCCAGGCCAAACAGCACGCCGGCACCCACCTGGGTTCCGCCGATCACGCGGGCCAGCATCTTCTCGTCGGCCTGGAACGGCAGCGACGCGGCGGCCTTCTGCAGGAGCGGAGAGAGCTGCTGCGCGGTGTCATCGGCGTTCTTCAGCTTGTCCAGTCCTGCGAAAACGAAACTGGAGGCCAGCATAGGCCGGGCGAGGGTACGGACAAAGGACATGAATTTCCTCCTGGCTGAACGAACCGCGTCGAATGCGGCGGAGTCCGTTCTAGTCTTGCACTTTTGAGGAATATTTGCCCGCCACCGGAGGTTGTGAATTGCAGGTCCGTCGAACACCGGCGGCAGTAGGTCTAGCTGGCCAAATACTTTGCCGGGCGCACTGGCCCATCTCAAGTCGGCTTGGAAGAGAACGGAGTGGCCCTTGAGGTTGCTGACAGACGGGCTGGAGACATCCGGTCCACTCACGCTTCAGGCTCTGGAATCAGATCCTCCGGAGTACGGCACGCCGCGCGCCAAGGCCGTCACAGTAGACTTGGGCGCAATGAGTACCGTGGATCCGGCCGTTGAGGCCATGTATGGGGCCCCGCAACGCGGCGCCAAAACCAGCGGCGACGCCCAGCCCGGTTCCCCCGCGGCGGGCGTGGAGACGCCTGTGGATGGGCCTGGGACGGCCGTACCCGAAGCGGCGGCACCCGTACCTGAGGCGGCAGCGCCGCAGACGGCCGGGCCCGCAGCAGCCGAATCCGGTTCGACGGAGCAGCCCGTGGACGTCGCCACCGAGTCAACCGAGGAACGCCGCATCCGCTTCGAGCGTGACGCCATGCAGTATGTGGATCAGCTCTATTCGGCCGCCATGCGCATGGCCAGGAACCCCGCTGACGCGGAAGACCTGGTACAGGAGGCCTACACCAAGGCGTTTTCCGCGTTCCACCAGTACAAGCCTGGCACCAACCTCAAGGCGTGGCTGTACCGGATCCTGACCAATACGTACATCAACCTGTACAGGAAACGGCAGCGCGAGCCGTTGCAGTCCAACTCGGACACTATCGAGGACTGGCAGCTGGCCAGGGCGGAGTCGCACACCTCCCGTGGCCTGCGGTCGGCTGAGGCCGAGGCTCTTGACCACCTGCCGGACTCTGACGTCAAGCGGGCGTTGCAGTCGATCCCCGAGGAGTTCCGCCTGGCGGTGTACTTTGCCGACGTCGAAGGCTTCGCCTACAAGGAAATTTCGGACATCATGAACACGCCGATCGGCACCGTGATGTCCCGGCTTCACCGCGGCCGGAAAATGTTGCGGGACCTGCTGGCGGACTATGCCGCCGATCGAGGATTCAAAGGCGCCGTCGAATCACAGGACACGGCCGCGAGTACACAACAGGAGAACAGGAAATGAGCGACTGCCAAGGATTGGGCGACTGCGATGACACGCGGATGCAACGCATCTACGAGTACCTCGACGGAGCCTTGACCCGCGAGGACATCACCGAAATCAAGAACCATCTTGATGACTGTCCTGAATGCACCGAGCAGTATGACCTGGAGTGCGTCATCCGCAACATGGTCAAGCGCTCCTGCACCGAGGCTGCGCCCGACAACCTGAAGAACGCCATCCTGGACCGCATCCACGCCATCCGTCCCGTGGGTGCCTGACCCCGGCAGACAGTGCGGCGGCGGCCTGTAACGAGTGAGCAGCCGCAAAGACGAAGGACCCCGGAAGCCAGGTGGCTACCGGGGTCCTTCGCTTAAACCGTTACTCCAAGCATTGGCTTAGGTGTTGGGGCGCTTCCCGTGGTTCGCGCCGCCACGCTTACGGTCACGACGTTTACGTGCACGCTTGCTCATAGCTGGCCTCCTTAAATGTTGGTACTCAAAAGAGCTGCCCTCAAGTCTCCCACACCATGGGACACGCCGCGAAACGCGAAACGCTTCCCGTCAATAATGGCGACGTGCGGTTTAGCCTGGCAGCGAGTTACGGATGGCGATGCGCGCCTGATCGAGTACCGTCCTGACTGTTTCCAGGGTGACGGGACTGAGCGCCTGCCGACTGGCCTGAAGGCGAAGTTCCACCCGGAGATCGTCCCGGAACGCCTGGAGCAGCATTTCGGCTTCCTTGAGTTCGCGGATCCCTTCGGACGTCTGGCGGCTGCCGGCTTTCCTGAAGTCGGCGGCGCGGGCGGTGGAGCGGGCAGCCTCGGCCGTGGCGGCCAAATCGGCACGCAGTCCGCGCATGTTGGCGCGGATGTCCGCGCGCAGGTTGTCCGCCAGCCGCCGGACCGAGGCGGAAATGTCATTTTCGACGCCGGCGAGTTCGTCCCGGCGCTTGTTTAGTTCTGCGAGCCCCGCCGCAGTGATCCGGTAGTTGGTGCGGCGGCCTGCTGTTTCGGTGGCAACCAGGCCTTCCTCCTCGAGCTTGCCCAGGCGCGGGTAGATGGTCCCGGCGCTGGGGGAGTATGTGCCGCCGAACCGCTCACTGAGGGCCTTGATCAGTTCATAGCCGTGCTTGGGCCCGGATTCCAGCAGTGCCAGGAGGTACAGCCGCAGCGCACCGTGGGCGAAGACCGGGGGCATTAGTGCCCCGCCTCCGGATCTTGCGCAACGTCGTTCCGGGCTGGCTGTCCGTGGAAGATGGACGTCCTGCCGGACACTGAGTTGGTGCGGACCAGCATCAGTTTGCGGTCCGGTCCTGCGATGGTTTCCACCTTGCCGCCGGGCTGGGAGTACTGACGATCATCGATCACCACCACACCGCTGGCGGATTTCGCCACGATGTCCACGCCGACGTCGTGCGGCAACCGAATGGTGACATCCCCCGAAACGGAGTTGGCACCGAAATCGTTCGTGAAGCTGAGCAGGTCGAAGCTCATGTCACCGCTGACGGTATTGGCCCTGATGCTTGTGAACCGGCCGGAAGCCGTAACCTCGCCGGAGACACTCTTGGCGGTGAGGACGCCGTCGTGGTTCCGTGCGATGACCTCGCCGCTGACAGTGTTGACGTGCAACTGACCGGACGTCCCGTCCGCCATCACAGAGCCCGACACGGTGTTGAGGCGGGTGTGCCCGCTGATGCCGGACACCAGGCCATCGCCGCTGACGGTGCCGGCCTCCACCTCGACCCCGGCGGGCACCCCGATGCTGATCACCGCGGAATTGTTGCTGTTCTGGTTTACCGTGCCCATCAGGTTCTTGAACCAGCCTTGCGGGCCGTGGAGCTGATGGCGGACCTCAAGCCTGCCGTCCGTCAGCGAGACGGCAACAGGATCGCCCTGGACGTCGTTGATCTCCAGTCGGACTACGGAGTCCGCGTGGGCGACGATGTCGAACCTCCCGCGGACCATGCCGAGCTTCAGTGACTTTACGTCGTCCAGGTCGATGACCTGCGGGCCGGTGACGGTCCAGCTGTTCTCTGACATGTATCCTCCAAGGCCGCGATATATCGTGATTGATTCCCTCACGGTATATCGGGGCACGGCGAAGGTCAAGATATATCGCGAATCTGGGAGGCGGCGTCTGCAGGAGTGCGAGAGGGTTCGCGAAAAACCCGCATCTAATGAGAGTGGGTTTGGGGTTTTACTCGGGGGTGTCGATCTTGAGCCACTGGAACCAGCCGCGGTGCAGGACGAGCCAGGCCATCAGGCCGTAACCTGCCTGGCCAGGGGTCCCGCTGTTGGCGGCAAGGTCCTGGCGCCACTGCTCGTGGTTCAACAGCGGGGAAAAGGTGTCCACATAGAGGTGTTTGCGCCGCGTGGTCACGTCGGCGAAGGCGGTGTTCAGTTCGGCGAGGCGCCGGTTCTGGACCGGGTCCAGGGTGGGGGGAGGCCCCACCACGAAGACTTCGATCCGGTTCTGCGACGCCGTATCCAGGATGTTGGCCAGGTTCAGCCGGCTGCGGGCGGTGGAAAGGCCGAATTCGATGTCCCGGCCCGAAAGGCCGATGACCAGCCGGTTCTCATGGGCGTCGCTGAAACGTCGCCCGGCTTCTTCCAGCCACCGGGCGGCGAGCCCCTCAGTGCCTTCCTGGGGACAGGGAAGGGCGTAGCTTTCCATGGCCACGCTGTCGTGGGGAGTGCGGGCCAGTACCCGGCCCAGCCAGCCAAGCGCCCTGGGATCGCCCAGCCCGGCCAGCAGTTCATCTCCAACAGCTGCGAGCCGCAGCTTCCTGTCTTCCACAAGTCCCTCTTTACGTCCGTGCCGACTGACATCAGCCGGCGTGGCTATGGTTCATCCCATTAAACAGAACTGCCCGGCCGGAGTCTGGTATTTCGACGTCCGGCCGGGCAGCCACTGTTATTACTTCCGAGCAAATGCCTGCTTCAGGAGCGTATCCTGCTCGACGGCGTGCCGCTTCATTGAGCCGGCAGCCGTGGCGGCCGAGGCGGGACGCGACACCAGGCGCACGCGCCGGTCCAGCACATCCGGCAGGTGCAGGCCCATAAACGGCCACGGTCCCTGGTTGGCGGGCTCGTCCTGTGCCCAGACAACCTCGGCGTTCGGGTACTTGGCCAGTTCCGCCGCGATTTCCTCGTGCGGCAGCGGGTACAGCTGCTCCACGCGGACAATGGCGGTGGTCTTGTCGTCGGTCTTCTGCCGGGTGGACAGAAGGTCGTAGTAGAGGCGCCCGGAAACCAGCAGCACGCGTTCGACGGCGTTTGCCGCCAGCTGCTCATGGTCACCGATGACAGGGCGGAAGCTGCCGGTGGTGAAGTCCTCCACGGACGAGGCGGCAGCCTTGAGGCGCAGCAGCTGCTTCGGGGTGAAGATGATCAACGGCTTGCGCGGGCGGCTGTACGCCTGGCGGCGCAGCAGGTGGAAGTGCGATGCCGCCGTGGTGGGGTTGGCGACGATCATGTTCTCTTCGGCGCACATCTGCAGGAAGCGTTCGATGCGGGCTGAGGAGTGGTCCGGACCCTGGCCCTCGTAGCCGTGGGGCAGCATCAGCACCAGCGAGGAGCGCTGGCCCCACTTCTGCTCGGCCGAGGAGATGAACTCATCGATGATGGTCTGCGCGCCGTTGACGAAGTCGCCGAACTGCGCTTCCCACAGCACCAGGGCGTCCGGGCGTTCCACGGAGTAGCCGTATTCGAAGCCCATGGCGGCGAATTCGGAGAGCAGGGAGTCGTAGATCCACAGCTTGGCCTGGTCGTCAGAAAGGTTGCCCAGGGGCAGCCACTCGTTGCCGTTGGCGCGGTCGTGGAACACGGCGTGGCGCTGCACGAAAGTGCCGCGGCGTGAGTCCTGGCCGGCGAGCCGGACGGGAACGCCTTCCATGATCAGTGAGCCAAAGGCGGCGATTTCGCCAAAGCCCCAGTCGATGCCGCCTTCGCGGGACATCTGCTCCCGCTTTTCGAGGAGCTGCTTGAGCTTGGCGTGGACGGTGAAGCCCTCGGGGATTTCGATGTGTGCGTGCCCGATCCGTGCCAGGGTCTCCGGAGAGATGGCGGTGGAGGCCGGGGCGTTCGTGCCGAAGTCTGCCTGCTGGGCGATGGGACGCTCAATGTCAGCGACGGCGGCCGAGTCAGCGGTGATGATCGGGATCGGCGAGGTCTGGGCTGCGTGCGTTTCTGCGAAGACCCGTTCCAGCCGTTCCTGGTAGTCGCGGAGCAGCTGCTCTGCTTCTTCCTCGGTGATGTCGCCACGGCCGATCAGTGCCTCGGTGTACAGCTTGCGGACGGAGCGCTTGGCTTCGATCAGGTTGTACATCATGGGCTGGGTCATCGAGGGGTCGTCGCCCTCGTTGTGGCCACGGCGGCGGTAGCACACCATGTCGATCACAACGTCCTTGTGGAAGCGCTGCCGGAACTCATAGGCGAGCTGGGCAATGCGGACCACGGCCTCGGGATCGTCACCGTTCACGTGGAACACCGGTGCCTGGATCATCTTGGCGACGTCCGTGGAGTACGTGGACGAGCGTGAGGACGACGGGGCGGTGGTGAAGCCCACCTGGTTGTTGACTACCACGTGGATGGTGCCACCCGTGCGGTAGCCGCGCAGCTGGGACAGGTTCAACGTTTCGGCAACGACACCCTGGCCGGCAAACGCAGCATCGCCGTGGACCATGATGGGCAGGACCGGGAAGGCCTCGCCCTGATCCAGGCGGTCCTGCTTGGCGCGGACGATGCCTTCCAGCACGGAATCCACGGCCTCGAGGTGGGACGGGTTCGCGGCCAGGTAGACCTTGGTCTCGTTGCCGTTTTCAGAGGTGAACGTGCCTTCGGTGCCGAGGTGGTACTTCACATCGCCGGAGCCCTGCACGGAGCGGGGATCCTGGGTGCCCTCGAATTCGCGGAACACCTGGGCGTAGGTCTTGCCGGCGATGTTGGTCAGCACGTTCAGGCGGCCGCGGTGGGCCATGCCGATCGCAACTTCGTCCAGTCCGTCGTCGGCGGCTTCGGAGATGACGGCGTCCAGCAGCGGAATCAGAGATTCGCCGCCCTCCAGGGAGAAGCGCTTCTGGCCTACGAACTTGGTCTGCAGGAAGGTTTCGAATGCTTCTGCAGCGTTGAGCCTGGAGACGATGCGCAGCTGCTCTTCGCGGCTGGGCTTCGAGTACGGGTGCTCAAGCTGGTCCTGGAACCATTTGCGCTCTTCCGGCTCCTGGATGTGCATGTACTCGATGCCCGTGGTGCGGCAGTAGGCGTCGCGGAGTACGCCGAGGATATCGCGGAACTTGAGCATGGGGGCGCCGCCGAAACCGCCGGTGGGCCACTCGCGGTCCAGGTCCCAGAGGGTCAGTCCGTAGGTGAGGACGTCGAGGTCCGGGTGCTTGCGCTGGCGGTACTCCAGGGGATCGGTGTCCGCCATCAGGTGGCCGCGTACACGGAAGGAGTGGATCAGCTGCTGGATTCGGGCAACCTTGTTGATCTCATCAGCGGGGTCGACCTGCAGGTCGGGGCTCCAGCGCACGGGCTCGTACGGGATGCGCAGCGACTCGAAGATTTCGTCGTAGAAGTTCTGCGCGCCGAGGAGCAGTTGGTGCACCAGCTTGAGGAACTCGCCGCTGCCGGCACCCTGGATGACACGGTGGTCATAGGTGGAGGTCAGGGTGAGGACCTTGCTGATGGCGTTCTGCGCGATGATCTTTTCGCTTGCGCCCTGGAACTCGGCGGGGTAGTCCAGTGCGCCCACACCGATGATGGCAGCCTGGCCCTTGGATAGGCGCGGCACGGAGTGGACGGTGCCGATGCCGCCGGGGTTAGTCAGGGAGACCGTGGTGCCCGAGTGGTCATCAGCGGTCAGCTTGCCGCTGCGGGCCCGCTTGATCAGGTCCTCGTAGGTGTGCCAGAACTCGGAGAAGTTGAGGGTCTCCGCCTTCTTGATGTTCGGCACCATGAGCAGGCGGGTGCCGTCCGGCTTGGGCATGTCAATGGCAATGCCGAAGTTGACGTGCGCCGGCTGGACAGCCACAGGCTTGCCGTCGATTTCGTCGTAGTAGACGTTCATCGAGGGGAACTGCGCCAGGGCCCGGATCACGGCGTAGCCGATCAGGTGGGTGAAGGAAACCTTGCCGCCGCGTGCCCGCGCCAGATTGGAGTTGATGACCAGGCGGTTGTCGATCAGCAGCTTGGCGGGAATGGCCCGGACGCTGGTGGCCGTGGGGACCTCAAGGCTGGTGATCATGTTCGTGGCGATGGCCTTGGCCGGGCCGCGAAGGACGGAAACTACGTTCTCTTCCGGGGCGGTGGGCGCCTTAAGGTTCTTGGGCAGCTGCGCAGGGATGGGCTGGACAGTGCTGCCGGGCTCGGCCTTCTTCGCGCCGTCGCGGGCGACCGTAGCGGGGGCTTTCTTCGCCGCTGCGGGGGCGGACGCCGGTGCTGCAGCCTGTGCCGCCGGCGCCGGTGCCGGGGCAGATGCAACAGGCGCCGCAGCCGGAGCTACAGCGGGCATTTCACGGGTGGCGGGGTTGGCTGCGGCAGCTGCCGAGCTCCCGTTGGAAGACGATTCGCTGCCCGAGTCGAAGGATTCGAACAGGGGCCACCACTTGGTGTCCACGGTGTTCTTGTCCTTTTGGTATTGCTCGTACAGTTCGTCAACGAGCCACTCGTTTCCGCCAAATTCCTCTGGTAGACGGTGGCTAGGCTGCTCTGGCACTTGAAATACGCCTCTTCCATGAGTTTGATGTCCCTCTGGCCGCCACGTGCCTCAGCACAACAATCGAACCAGTTTCTGCGTCCTGAACCCGGACCTTTGCCAGTCTAATGAGCATTCTGTGTTAACTGCCAATAACGGTGACTCAAATCATGGAATGACATGGAGATCCCGAAATGTGGCAAAAGTCAGGGTCATGCGGAAGGCGCAATCCGCTCCTGTAGACTGAACTTCTTATGGACAGTAAATCTAGGTGCCGGCCTGGGGGCTGTCAGCGGAGCACGAACTTCGCGCAGTCCACCCGCAGAGCCGGCAAACCCCGAACACGCGCCCATCACTCTCCCTCGGTCCATTCCGACGGAGCCCTAACGGAAACCGGGTCCGCTTCGGCCGACCATCCTCCGCCGGGCAGTTTCCCCCGGATCCACTCCGTTTTCCCTGGCCCTCAGGCGGGATGCTGAATGGAGTGGTTGCTCCTCGCAGCAGGCCTGTTGCTGATCGCCGGCACCGGCTTTTTTGTCGCAGTCGAATTTTCCCTGATTGCCCTTGACCAGGCCACCGTCCAGAAGGCCATCGACAAAGGCGACACAGGTGCTGTGCCGCTGCTCAAATGCCTGAAATCCCTCTCAACCCAACTATCGAGCTGCCAACTCGGCATCACCCTTACAACGCTCCTGACCGGTTACGTGATGGAACCGTCAGTGGGGCGACTCCTCGAAGGTCCGCTGGCCGCCATCGGAATTCCCGGTGTCGCTGCGGCCTCCGTTTCGCTGGTCATTGCCATGGTGCTGGCCACGCTGTTGTCCATGCTCCTCGGTGAACTGGTGCCGAAGAATATGGCCATCGCGCTGTCCTTCCCGGTCGGCAAGGCGCTGGCGCGGCCGCAGCTGATTTTTACGGCTATCTTCAAGCCCGCCATCGTCCTGCTGAACGGCTTTTCCAACAAGGTCCTCAACATCTTCGGCCTTGAAGCCAAGGAAGAGATTTCCGGTGCCCGGACACCGGCAGAGCTGGCTTCCCTGGTGCGGCGCTCCGCCGCCATGGGAACGCTCGACGCCGGGACGGCCAACTTCGTGGCGCGGACCCTGAACTTCTCGGCCAGGACCGCCGCCGATGTGATGACACCCCGCATCCGGGTGGAAACCATCGACGCCGACCAGCCTGTTTCGGACATCCTGGATGCCGCACGGCGCACCGGGTACTCCCGCTTCCCCGTCATCGGCGACTCCGCCGACGACATCAAAGGCCTGGTCCACGTCAAGAAGGCAGTCGCTGTGCCGTGGGACCGGCGCGCCAACCTGGAGGCGGGCGCCATCATGACCGATGTCCTCAGGGTGCCGGAGACCATCCATCTCGATGCGCTCCTGGCTGAGCTGCGGGAAGGGAACCTGCAGCTCGCCGTCGTGCTCGATGAATACGGCGGAACCGCCGGCATCACCACCCTCGAAGACCTCGTGGAGGAAATCGTGGGCGAGGTGGCCGACGAGCACGATAAGGTTCGGCCCGGACTGCTCCAGAGCGCCTCAGGGGACTGGTATTTCCCCGGACTGCTGCGGCCCGACGAACTTTTCGAACAGATTCCCGGACTTGCTGTCCCGGATGAGGCCGCCTACGAGACTGTCGGCGGTTACGTCATGAGCGAACTGGGCCGCATCGCCGCCGTCGGCGATACCGTCCCGGTTGGCGGCGGCACGCTGAGCGTGACACGCATGGACGGCAGGCGGATTGAACGGATCTGCTTCCACCCTGTTGCTCCCGAGACTGAACACACCGACGACAGGAGCGCACCGTGAGTGACTGGGCAGGCCTCGCCTGGCTGGTAGTCCTCCTGCTGGGCAACGCGTTTTTTGTCGGCGCCGAGTTTGCGGTGATGTCAGCGAGGCGCAGCCAGATCGAGCCCCTCGCGGACGCCGGTTCCGTACGGGCACAGACCACGCTGCGGGCCATGGAAAACGTCTCGCTGATGCTGGCTTGTGCGCAGTTGGGCATCACCGTCTGTTCACTGCTGATACTGCAGGTCGCCGAACCCGCCATCCACCACCTGATGGCTGCTCCGCTGGAGGCGGTGGGGCTGCCGGTGGAGATCGCGGACGTCGTGGCGTTTGCCATTGCCCTGCTGGTGGTGACCTTCCTCCACGTGACGTTCGGTGAGATGGTGCCTAAGAACATTTCGGTATCGGTGGCGGACAAGGCTGCACTGCTGCTCGCGCCGCCGCTGATGTTCGTGGCGCGGCTGGTGAACCCGGTCATTTTCGCGCTGAACTGGTCCGCCAACCACATCCTCAGGCTCCTGCGGATTGAGCCCAAGGATGAGGTGAACTCGTCCTTCACGCTCGAAGAGGTCCAATCGATCGTGCAGGAATCCACCCGTCACGGGCTGGTTGATGACGACGCGGGGCTCATTACGGGCGCCTTGGAGTTTTCCGAATATACGGCGGCGGACATCATGGTGCCGGTGGAGAAGCTGGTCATGCTGAAGGAGGCCACCACCCCGGTGGAGTTCGAAAAGGCTGTCAGCCGGACGGGGTTCTCCAGGTTCCCGATGGTGGACGAGGACGGCATGCTGTCCGGCTACCTCCATGTGAAGGATGTGCTCTCCATTCCGGACGAGGACTACCAGCACCCCATCGCGGAGAGCAGGATCCGCTCGCTGGCCAACCTGGCTTTGGGCGACGAGGTTGAAACGGCGATGTCGGTCATGCAGCGAACCGGTTCACACCTGGCCCGCGTTATCGGCGCAGACGGTCAGACCCACGGAGTCCTGTTCCTGGAAGACGTTATTGAACAGCTCGTGGGGGAGATCCGGGACGCCACGCAGGCCACCGGCATCAGGCGGCTCGGCCAGCCCAACGGCAGCTAACCGCCGGGCTTGGGCAGCCGGGCTGGGGACTTGTGGTCCCCGCCCGGCTGATCTAAATAGGAATCATTCCCATTTAGCGTTAGAATGTGGTGAGCCGCTAAAGTCCGTCCCTGTTGATCTGAGGTTTTCGTGCGCCACCCCGCTGCCATCCGAACGTCCCTTGCCGCGCTCGCAGGGTTCAGCCTTCTGCTGACCGCGTGCGGCACCGGCGGCGGCTCACCGTCGGCGTCGCCGGGTACTGATGGCTCGCCCGGCATCATCAACATTGTGGCGGCCACCAACGTTTACGGGGACATCGCCGGCGTGATTGGCGGCGACAAGGTCAAGGTCACCGCCATCATCACCAAGGCAAGCCAGGACCCTCATTCCTATGAGGCCACAGCGCAGGACCGGTTGGCGATCTCCAAAGCGGAACTGGTGATCGAGAACGGCGGCGGCTACGACGACTTCCTCCACAAGATGGCCGATGCCAGCAACATTGCGCACGGCAACATCCTGACTGCCGTGGACGTGGCCGGCCTGGCTCCGGAGGAAGGCCACACCGAATCGGCCCCCACAACCGACGGTACGCATGCCCACCAGCACGCTGCTTTCAATGAACACGTCTGGTACAGCCTGGACGCCATGGGCAGGCTGGCCGATTCATTGGCGGCCAAAATGGGCGAACTGGAACCCGGATCAGCCGCCCAGTTCACCGCCAACGCCGCGGCCTTCAAATCCGGTGTGGAGGGACTGAATGCCAGGCTCGCCGCACTGAAGGCCAAGACGGCAGGCGCACCGGTGGCAGTGACGGAGCCGGTTCCGGTGTATCTCCTCGAAGCCGCCGGGCTGGTAAACCGGACACCGGAGGACTACACGGCCGCCATCGAGGAAGGCTCCGACGTGCCGCCGGCAGTGTTGAAGGCCGCTACCGAACTGGCAGGATCCGCGGACATCAGGTTCCTTGCCTACAACCAACAGACAGAAGGTCCCCAGACAGAGGCGCTGAAGAAGGCCGCCGAAGCGGCTGGCGTCCCCGTGCTTGATTTCAGCGAAACCCTGCCCGAAGGCAAGACGTACCTGCAGTGGATGACGGACAATGTGGACAACGTCAGCAAAGTTTTGGAGAAAAATAGTTGAAACCGGTGGTGAGCCTCCGCGGGGCGTCCCTGCAGTTCGGCAAACGCACGCTCTGGGAGGATCTCGACCTGGACATCAGGCCCGGCGAGTTCTTCGCCGTGTTAGGCCCCAACGGCAGCGGAAAGACCAGCTTCCTCAAGGTCCTGCTGGGCCTGCAGGACCTGCAGGCCGGCACCGCAACCCTGGGCGACCGGCCGGTGGAACGCGGCAGCAACCTGATCGGCTACATCCCGCAGCAGAAGTCGTTTGCTCCGGACACACCCATGCGCGCCCGCGACCTGGTGGGGCTCGGGGTGGACGGCCACCGCTGGGGCCTGCGGCTGGGCATGTCCCGGGTCAACCGCAGAATCGACGAACTCCTCGAGCTGGTCGGCGCCACCGACTACGCCAAGGTTCCGGTAGGGCAGCTCTCCGGGGGCGAGCAGCAGCGCCTCCGCGTGGCCCAGGCCTTGGCAACCGACCCCAAGGTCCTCCTCTGCGACGAACCCCTGTTGTCCCTGGACCTGCACCACCAGCAGGCCGTCAGCGCCCTGATCAACAAGCAATGCCATGAGCAGAACAGCGCCGTGGTGTTTGTCACCCATGAAATCAACCCCGTTATCGAATACGTTGACCGGGTGCTGTACCTGGCCGGCGGCCGCTTCATGGTGGGCACGCCTGAGGACGTCATGACCACGGAGGTCCTTTCGGAACTCTATGGCAGCCATGTGGAAGTCATCCACGCGAACGGGCGCATCGTCGTCGTCGGCCTGCCCGACGCCACCACGCACCACCACGCTGATGCCCACGCAACGGCGGGGGAGGTGGCCTGATGGATGCGGACAGCATCTTCGCAGCGATCTTCAGCTTCGAAAACTATGGCGAACTCCTGGTTCTGGTGCAGAACTCCATCTGGGCAGGCGCCGTCCTGGGACTGCTCGGCGGCCTGGTGGGCACCTTCGTGATGAAGCGGGATTTGGCTTTCGCGGTCCATGGCATCTCCGAACTGTCTTTCGCCGGCGCGGCCTTCGCGCTGCTGATCGGCGGCGACATTGTGTTCGGCTCCCTGATTGGTTCGGTGGCGGCGGCGTTCCTCCTGGGCGTGATGGGGGTCAGGGCGCGGGACAAAAACTCGATCATCGGGGTGATCATGCCCTTCGGGCTGGGCCTGGGCATCCTGTTCCTGTCCCTCTACCAAGGCCGCGCCGCCAATAAGTTTGGCCTCCTGACTGGACAGATCGTCTCCGTGGACACGGTCCAGCTGCAGGTCCTCGCCGGCGCTGCCGTGGTGGTCATCGCAGCGCTGGTGCTCATCTGGCGGCCGCTGAACTTCGCCAGCGTGGATCCTGAACTGGCCGAGGCCCGCGGGGTGCCCGTCCGGACCCTGGCGATCGTCTTTATGCTGCTGCTGGGCGTGAGCGTGGCGCTGTCCATCCAGGTGGTGGGCGCGCTGCTGGTGCTTGCATTGCTCATCACGCCGGCGGCGGCCGCCCTGCGCGTGACGTCCTCGCCCGTGGCACTGGTGGTCCTCAGCGTCATTTTTGCCGTCACGGCCACGGTGGGCGGCATTTTGCTTGCGCTGGGCGGACGCATCCCGATCAGCCCCTACGTCACCACCCTGTCATTCCTGATCTACGTGGTGTGCCGTGTCATCGGCGGCGCCCGTGCCAAAAAGGGCATCAACGGGCGGCTGGTGCACACCCGCTAACGTCGCGGGCCTGAGCCGTCAGAGTTTGCCGGCGGCCCGGAGCGCAGTGCAGTCCGGGCAGAGGCCGAAAATCTCCACGGTGTGCGCCACCTCGGTAAAGCCGTGTTCGGCGGCGGTCCTGGCGGCCCATGTTTCCACCGCCGGGGCCTCGACCTCCACGGCCTTGCCGCAGTTGCGGCAGAGCAGGTGGTGATGGTGCCCGGTCACGGCGCAGCGGCGGTAGACCGCTTCGCCCTCGCCGTTGCGCAGCACGTCCACCAGACCGTCGTCGGCAAGGGACTGCAGGATCCGATAGGCCGTTGCCAGGGATACTGAGACGCCCTTGTTCTGCAGGATGCGGTAGAGCTCCTGGGTGCTGACGAAGTCGTTCAGTTCGTCCAGTGCGGTGCTGACGGCCACACGCTGTTTCGTGACGCGCTGCTCCTTGCCGGCGTTGGCTCCGGCCCCGGGCAGGGAACTGGGACCGACACCGGAGGTAGCGTTCGACGGCGTCGCATCAGCTTTGGTGCCGAACGGCATGGAGATACTCGCTTCCCTGAGGGACGATGGCAATCATCAAGATTACCAGCCGGAGCCGCACGGCCGGGCCCCTTGGAACTCCCGGAGCCGGAACCTAGGCTGGCGCTATGAAGCTGACAAAATACACTCACGCCTGTGTCCGGCTCGAAAAGGATGGAAAGGTCCTGGTACTTGATCCAGGAACATTCTCCGAGACAGCCGAAGCCCTGGACGGCGCGCATGCCGTGCTCATCACCCATGAGCACCCTGATCATGTGGACGTCCCAGCCATGACCCGGGCGCTCGGAACCGCGGCCGGCCTGGCCGTGTTCGCTCCCGCCGGCGTGGCTGCCACTCTGCGGGAGGAAGCGCCGGAGGCAGCTGACCGGATCCACCCGGTTGAACCCGGCTCCACGTTTAACGCCGCCGGTTTCAGTGTCCGCAGCTTCGGCGGCCAGCACGCGTTGATCCACCCGCAGATTCCCATGGTGGCAAACATCGGCTACCTGGTGGATGGCAACGTTTACCACCCGGGGGACTCTTTCATCATCCCGGACGGCCTCAACGTCCAGACGCTCCTGGTCCCCATCCACGCGCCGTGGAGCAAAGCGGCCGAGGTGGTGGATTTCGTCATTAGCGTCCGCGCGCCGCGTGCTTTTCAGATCCACGACGGGCTGCTGAACGGGACGGGCCTGACGATGGTGGAAGGCCACGTTGCCCGCCTCGGCGGAAAATACGGCACGACATTCACGCATCTTTCCCCGCGGGAATCGGTTGAGGTCTGACCGGCTAGGCGTTCCAGCTGCCGGTCGCGAAAAACCGACGGATAACGTCGTCATGCGGCCGAGGGTCCAGGTGCTGGGCCGAGAGCCATTCCGGGTTGTAGTAGTTGCCCGTGTAGCGGTCGCCGCCGTCGCACATCAACGACACGATGCTGCCGTGCTGTCCTTCGGCGACCATGCCAGCCACCAGTTGCCAGACACCCCACAGGTTGGTCCCGGTGGAGGGCCCGGCGTGCAGGCCGGCGAGGTTGTGCAGGTGCCGCATGGCGGCGATGGAGGCAGCATCGGGAACCTGGATCATGTGGTCGATGACGGCGGGCACAAAACTCGGCTCCATCCGTGGCCGGCCGATGCCCTCGATGCGTGAGGGCAGGCCGGTGACTCCGGACGAACCGTTCAGCCAGCCGGGGTAAAACGCCGAATTCTCGGGGTCCACCACCGCAAGACGGGTGTCATGGCCGCGGTAGCGCAGGTAGCGCCCGATGGTCGCGCTGGTGCCGCCCGTCCCCGCACCCACCACAATCCAGCGGGGGATGGGGTGTTCCTCCAAGGCCAGCTGCCCAAAGATGGACTCCGCGATGTTGTTGTTGCCACGCCAGTCCGTGGCCCGCTCCGCGTACGTGAACTGGTCCATGTAATGGCCGTTGGACGTGGCCGCTGCCTCCGCCGCAGCGGCATATACGTCGGATGCATGCTCCACCAACAGGCATGAGCCGCCGAACTGTTCGATCAGTGCGATCTTCTCCGGGCTGGTGGTACGCGTCATGACTGCGACGAACGGCAAGCCCAGGAGCTGGGCGAAGTAGGCCTCCGAGACCGCGGTGCTGCCGCTTGACGCCTCCACGATGGTTGTACCTTCGCGGATCCAGCCATTGACCAGGCCAAAGAGGAACAGCGAGCGGGCCAGCCGGTGTTTGAGGCTCCCCGAACGGTGTGTGGATTCGTCCTTGAGGTAGAGCTGGACGCCCCAGTGCGCCGGGAGCGGCACTGAGTACAGGTGGGTGTCAGCGGACCGGTTGGTTTCGGCGTTGACTTTCCTGATGGCCTCATCAGCCCATGCCCGGTCCGCGCGTGCGTTCTTCACCGGACCACTCTAGCTGCGGCACGGCGCCCGGCCCTTCCTGCCGGGCGCCTCGCCGCGGCTAGAGTTGGAGCAGTCACTGAAACAAGCACACAGCCAAGGAGCACCATGGGCCCGCTGATGGATGTACCGGGCCTGCAGGCCTTGCTGGCCTCGGGCCGGCGAACGGTCCTGCTTGATGTCCGCTGGGCCTTGGGGGACCCGCACGGCCGGGACCATTACCTTGAAGGGCACCTCCCCGGTGCTGTTTTTGTGGACCTTGCCACAGAGCTTGCTGCGCCCGCAGCTCCGGCGCGCGGACGGCACCCCTTGCCGCCGGCCTCGGAATTCCAGGCCAGCGCGAGGCGCTGGGGAATGAACTCCGGCGACGTTGTGGTGGCGTACGACAACAGCGGCAACATGGCTGCTGCTCGCGCCTGGTGGATGCTGCGCAGTGCGGGCTTCCCCGACGTCTACCTGCTCGACGGCGGCCTGGCCGCCTGGCAGGAGGCGGGACTGCCGCTGGAATCCGGGCCGGTTGACGCCGTGCCGGGCGCTGTTTCCTTCAACGGGGTGGGCATGCCCGCCATAGATATGGCTGCAGCCGCGGGCTGGGCACGCACCGGCATCCTGCTCGATGCCCGGGCCGGCGAGCGGTACCGTGGCGAGTTCGAACCCGTCGATCCGCGCGCAGGTCATATCCCAGGGGCTGTGTCCGCGCCGACGACAGAGAACCGGGACCGATCCGGGCGCTTCCTGCCGGCGTCGGAGCTGCGGGAACGGTTTTCAGAGCTGGGCATCAGCGACGACGTCCCGGTGGCGGTCTATTGCGGCTCCGGTGTGACCGCGGCCCACGAGGTGGCCGCCCTGGAAATCGCAGGATTCCGCGCCGCCCTCTATCCGGGCTCCTTCTCCGAATGGTCGAACAACCCAGACCTTCCCATCGCCACCGGAAACACCCCGGGTACGGCCGCAGGAGCATAACTGTACTTAGCGGTCCAGCGCCGCTGGCGCCGAGTGGAAATGCCGACGCTTGCGGGGGTAGCGTCGCAGGTATGACCCCAGGACGCCCCGTACCGCCGCCCCTTGCCCGCCCCGTGTTGCCCGCCGACAACCCCGGTTCCGATTCCGGCGCGGGCCTGATGGCCGCCGCGTACGGCGCCGTCTCCGCGGACAGCGGGTTGGTGCCCCTGACGCTGGCCCGCCGCGCGCCCAAAGCTGACGATGTGGAGATCGCCATCGAATTTTGCGGCCTGTGCCATTCTGACGTGCACGCCACCCGCGGTGAATGGGGCGCCCAGAGCTATCCCTTGGTGCCCGGTCACGAAATCGTCGGAAGGGTGAACCGCGTCGGCTCAGCCGTCACGGACTTCGCACCGGGCGACCTCGTGGGTGTGGGGTGCATGGTTGATTCCTGCCGCGAATGCGAAAGCTGCCTGGATGGCCTCGAGCAATACTGCGAAAACGGGATGACCGGAACCTACGGCGCCAAGGATTCGCGCAACGGCGGCGCGATCACCCAGGGCGGCTACGCAACCTCCGTGGTGGTGGACCGCCGCTACGTGGTGCGGGTGCCGGCGAACCTTGACCCGGCCGCCGTCGCGCCGTTGCTCTGCGCCGGAGTCACCACCTTCTCCCCGTTGCGCCACTTTGACGTCGAAGAAGGCGACGTGGTGGGCGTGGTGGGTCTGGGCGGGCTCGGGCACATGGCCGTGAAGCTCGCCAAGGCCATGGGGGCGCGGGTCTTGGTCTTCACCACTTCCGAAGCCAAAGTGCCGGCGGCCCTGGAACTCGGCGCTGACGAGGTCATCCTGTCCCGGGATGAGGAGGCAATGGCCGCAGCCAACCGCAGCATCGACCTCATCATCGATACGGTGGCCGCGCCGCACGACCTGAACCCGTTCTTCCRCACCCTGCGTGTGGACGGGGCACTGTTTCAACTCGGCCTGCCTTCGGAGGCCATGCCGCCCGTGAATCCGGGAGCCCTGATACGGCGCCGCATCGCCTATGCCGGTTCGCTGATCGGCGGCATTGCCGAAACACAGGAGATGCTGGACTTCTGTGCAGACCACAACGTGGTGGCGGACATCGAACTGGTGCGCGCCGATCAACTGAATGAGGCCTACCGCCGCATGGTGGCAGGCGACGTCAAGTACCGGTTTGTGCTGGACACCAGCACCCTGCAGGCCCCGGCCGAGGAGGCAGACGCATGAGCACCCTGTTCACGAAAATCATTAACGGTGAGATCCCGGGACGCTTTGTGTGGCGCGAGGCGGACGTCGCGGCGTTCCTGACCACCGGCCCGCTGGCCGACGGACACACCCTGGTGGTCCCCACCGAAGAGGTGGACCGCTGGACCGATGCTTCACCGGAAACCCTCGCCAAGGTCATGGAAGTGGCCCGCCGGATCGGCGCCGTCCAGCTGGAGATCTTCCCCGCCGAGCGGGCCGGCCTGATCGTGGCCGGGTACGAGATCAACCACCTCCACGTGCATGTGTGGCCGTCCCTGAGCATGGCTGACTTCGACTTCGCCTCTGTGGACCACAACCCGGACCCGGCAGTACTGGACGCGAACGCCGAGAAGCTGCGTGCAGGACTCCGGGCAGCGGGTTACAAGGAGTTTGTTCCGGAGAGTTAAGCGGACGCCCGCGCCGGCCTGGCTGACCGTTGACTCGAAGGGTCAGGCCGGCGCGAGTGCCTTGTTCAGGACAGCCCGGATGCGCTTCTCGGAGACGGAGTAGGCGGTCCCGAGCTCGACGGCGAACAGGCTCACCCGGAGCTCTTCGATCATCCAGCGCACCTGGGTCAGCTCGGCACCCACCCGCCGCCCGGGCAGCAGCGCGGACACGGCATCGTCATAATCGTCCTCCAGCCGCTGAACGGCGGCCATGTTCAGGGCGTCCCGCTGGACATTGCCTGGCAGGCGTTCGAGGCGTTTTTCGATGGCGGCGAGGTACCTGGGGAGCTGGCTCAGCTGGGCGAAGCCGGTGCGGGCCACGAATCCAGGGAACACCAGCTGCTCGAGCTGGCTTTTGACGTCGTTGAGAGCACTGATCAGCGCCAGGCTGGTGGTTCCCTTGAGCTGCTTTTCGATCCGCCGGGTGCTGGCCAGGATGCGCTCCACCACGGCCGTCACGCTGAACACGGTGTCGATCAGTTCCGCGCGGACCTGCTCGTAGAGGGCGTCAAAGGACTGCCGGTCCCAAGGGACTTCCGCCGGGGTCAGCTTGTCCACGGCGGCCAGCGCACAGTCGGCGATCAGTGCCGAGACTGAACCGTGCGGGTTCTGGCTAAAGGTGAGCTTTTCGGTGTTGTTCAGATGTTCCAGCACGTAGCGGTCCGGGGCGGGAACCCGCAGTGCAAGGAGCCGGATGACACCGCCGCGCATGGCTGCCAGCTGTTCCGAGGACGTCTGGAAGACGCGCAGCGCAACCGACGTTCCTTCATCCACGAGCGCGGGGTAGCCGGTGACGGTGTGGCCGTTGACTGTGTTGCTCACCTGACGCTGTACGGTGCCGAAGGTCCACTCGGTCAGTCCGGTCTGTTCCCTGAAGCCCGCACCGTTGCCATTTCCGGCTCCAGCGGCTCCGGCTGCGGGCGCCGTCCCGCCTGCGTTGCCGGACCTGGACTTTCCAGGTGACCGCGGCGCGGTGGTCCCGGGGGTTGCCCCCAGGGACTCGGCGATGGCGCGGCGCGTTGCAGGCGCCAGACGCTCCTGGAGGGCGGTGAGGTCCTTGCCCTCGTCCAGTGCCTTGCCTTTGCTGTCCACCACTTTGAAGCTCACCCGCAGGTGTGAGGGCACGGCATCCCAGTTCCAGGATCCCGGCGGGATGACCTGGCCGCGGATCCGGCGCAGGGCCAGTTCCAACGAGGCTTCCAGCTCATCGCCGGCCGGATCAAAGTCCGCCGCCAGCGCGGCCACGGCCTGGCGGGCCACGTCCGGGGCCGGAACAAAGTTCTTGCGGATCTGTTTGGGCAGGGATTTGATCAGCGCAGTCACCAATTCCACGCGCTGGCCGGGGATCAGCCAGCGGAAGGCCTTGTCGTCCAACTGGTTGAGGAAGAGCACCGGCACTTCGGCCGTGACGCCGTCGGACGGGTTGGGCGGTGAGCCTGGAGCCACCGGGTGGAACTCGTAGGTCAGTGGCAGCTCGAAACCCTTGTGCAGGAGCGTCTTGGGGTAGGCGGCCTCGTCCAGGTTGTCGGCGTCGTCATTGAGCAGCAGCGACTTGTCGTAGTCCAGGAGGTCCGGGTTCTTCTGCCGGGCGTCCTTCCACCATTTGTCGAAGTGCCGCTCGGACACTACGTCGGGGCCGATCCGGGCGTCGTAGAACTCGAACAGCGTTTCGTCGTCCACCATGAGGTCACGGCGGCGCATCCTGGCTTCAAGCTCTTCCACTTCGAGGAGCAGCGCGCGGTTGCGGTGGAAGAACTTGTGGTGGGTTTTCCAATCGCCTTCCACCAGGGCGTGCCGGATGAACAGCTCGCGGGCCAGTACCGGATCCACACGGCTGTAGTTGACCCGGCGCTGCGGAATGATGGGCACCCCGTACAGGGTGACCTTTTCGTACGCCATCACCGCGCCCATCTTGGTGGACCAGTGCGGCTCGCTGTAGCTGCGCTTCACGAGGTCCGGCGCCACCTGTTCTGCCCACACGGGATCGAACTTGGCGGCCACCCTGGCCCACAGCCGGCTCGTCTCCACGAGTTCGGCCGCCATCACGAACGTTGGGGACTTCTTGAACAGCGCAGAGCCGGGGAAGATCGCGAAGCGGCTGCCGCGTGCGCCGGCGTACTCGCGCTTGCGGTCATCCAGAATGCCGATGTGGCTCAGCAGTCCGGAGAGCAGGCTGATGTGGATGCCCTCGTTGTTGCCTACCGGATCGGCCAGGCGTTTGTTGTCCAGGCTGATGCCCAGCGGGCGGGCCAGCTGCCGGAGCTGCGCGAACAGATCCTGCCATTCCCGGACCCGCAGGTAGTTGATGAACTCATTGCGGCACAGCCGGCGGAACTGTGTGGAAGAGAGCTCCTGCTGCTTCTCCTGGATGTAGTTCCACAAGTTCAGGAAACCGGTGAAGTCCGAGTTCTCGTCGCGGAAACGGGCATGCTTCTCCGCCGCGAGCTGCTGCTTGTCCGTCGGGCGTTCGCGGGGGTCCTGGATGGTCAGGGCCGCGGCCAGGATCATCACTTCGCGGACGCAGCCGCGCTTGCCGGCCTCCACAATCATCCGGCCCAGCCGGGGATCGACCGGCAGTTGGGCAAGCTGCTGCCCGACGGCGGTCAGGCCGCCGCTCTTTGGGTCACCGGCCCTGACGGGACTCAACGCGCCGAGCTCGCGCAGGAGCGTGACGCCGTCGTTGATGGCGCGGGTCTCGGGCGGCTCCACAAACGGGAAGTTTTCCACGTCCTTGGGTCCACGGGCCACGCCCATGGCGGTCATCTGCAGAATGACGGCGGCGAGGTTGGTCCGCAGGATCTCCGGGTCCGTGAACAGCGGCCGGGACTCAAAGTCCTCTTCGGAGTACAACCGGATGGCGATGCCGTCGGAGACGCGGCCGCAACGGCCCGACCTCTGGTTTGCCGACGCCTGGGACACGCGCTCAATGGGCAGCCGCTGGACCTTGGTGCGGTGCGAGTAGCGCGAGATGCGCGCGGTGCCGGTGTCGATGACGTATTTGATCCCGGGAACGGTCAGGGACGTCTCTGCCACGTTGGTGGCCAGCACAATGCGGCGCTTGCTGCCCGGGTGGAAGACCTTGTGCTGTTCCTGCAGGCTGAGCCGGGCGAAAAGCGGAAGAATTTCGGTTCCGGCCAGGCGGCGGTTGGACTGGATCCTGGCCTGGAGTGCGTCAGCGGCGTCGCGGATTTCGCGCTCGCCGGAGAAGAAGATGAGGATATCGCCCGGCGCTTCGTCGGCGAGTTCGTCCACGGCGTCGCAGACGGCGTCCAAGGGATCGCGGTCCTCCTCGAGTTCGTCGTCGGAGGCGTTGTCTTCATCATCTGCGTCCTCGCCTGCGGAGCGGGCCCCGCCCGCTGGCTGGGACAGAGGCCGGTACCGGATCTCCACCGGGAACGTGCGGCCGGAGACCTCGATGATGGGGGAGGGCTCTTCTTCGGAGCCGAAGTGCTTGGCGAAGCGCTCAGGATCAATCGTGGCGGAGGTGATGATGATCTTCAGGTCGGGGCGCTGTGGCAGGATGCGCTTGAGGTAGCCGAGAATGAAGTCGATGTTGAGGCTGCGCTCGTGGGCCTCGTCAATGATGATGGCGTTGTATTTGCGCAGCAGCTTGTCCCGCTGAATTTCCGCAAGGAGGATGCCGTCCGTCATCAGCTTGACCTTCGTGGACCGGCTGACTTCGCCCGTGAATCGCACCTGGAAGCCAACCTCCTGGCCGATTTCCACACCCAGTTCTTCCGCGATGCGCTCTGCAACCGTACGCGCTGCGAGCCGCCGGGGCTGGGTGTGCCCAATCAGGCCGTCATCGCCCAGGCCAAGCTCAAGGCACATCTTCGGGATCTGGGTGGTCTTACCCGAACCCGTCTCGCCAGCAATAATGGTCACCTGGTTCGCTGCAATGGCAGCCATCAGGTCCTCGCGGCGCTCGGAAACGGGCAGCTCAGCAGGGTAGGAGATATGAAATGTCATGGCTGCAGCCAGTCTACTGGGACAGCGCCTGATTTCCGGCCCCGCCAGTGGAGGCTGCTGCCTACCGGGACTGTTCTGAGGCCGCCCGTGTGCTGTCGATGAGGACCCGCCAGGGCCCGGTTACCTGCTGCTCCGGTAAGGCCGCGCGCCGTTGGCCTGCCCTGATGGCGTAGATGAATCGGTCCGGCTGGCTGCCCTCCGCTTCAGCAGCTGCTGCCCGGACGGTCTTGGGGACCGCATCCCAGGGGCAGGCCTCGACGATCGGCTGCCATTGGTTCTTGGCGCGTTCGGTGTCGGCCTTCACGGTCCACACCCGTGTCAGCGCGGCGACCCCGCCGGTGCGCTCCACACTTATTTTCATCGCGTGGTTCCTGGGCTTTCCTGCAGCCTGGCTGCCGGCTGCGCGGCAGCCAGGCGTTGGTTTAGAGCTTGACCTTTACAGTTTCCCACGCCTTGCGGACGGCGTCATGCTCGGCGGAACCGGACCCGAACAGCTCCACCGCGGCCGCCGCCGTCGACCGCGCAAAAACGCTGAAGGTTGCGGTGGCCGGCAGTGAACGGCCGGTGAGGGCCTCGTACCAGATCCGGCCCGGCGCGTCCCAGGCGTTGCCGCCCAGGGATTGCGCCGTGAGGTAGAAGGCCCGATTGGGGATGCCGGAATTGATGTGGACGCCGCCGTTGTCAGCGCTGGTGCGCACGTAGGAGTCCATCGAGCCAGGCTGGGGATCCTTACCCAACACGTCGTCGTCGTACGCAGTACCCGGCGCCTTCATGGACCGCAGGGCTGAACCCTGCACCTGTGGCGTGAACAGTCCTTCGCCGATCAGCCAACTCGCCTCGGTGACAGACTGCTTTTTCAGGTACTGCTCAACGAGCGCGCCGAAGACGTCCGACATGGACTCGTTGATGGCCCCGGCCTGGTTCCGGTAGGCCAGCCCGGCGGAGAACTGAGTGACTCCGTGGGTGAGTTCGTGGCCGATAACGCTCAACGAACGGGTGAACCGCTCGAAGACCTGGCCGTCGCCGTCGCCGAAGACCATCTGCCGGCCGTCCCAGAAGGCGTTGTCATAGAGCTTCCCGAAATGCACGCTCGCATCAAGGGGGAGGCCGCGGCCGTCGATCGAGTTGCGGCCGAAGATGTCCGCGAACAGCCGATGCGTGTGCCCAAGGCCGTCGTAAGCCTCATCCGCGGCCACATCTCCGGACTCCGGGTCGCCTTCCTTGCGCAGCGACTTTCCGGGCAGCGTCTCGGAGCCGGCGGCATCATAAATGCTTCGGATGGGCAGGCCGGGCTGGACGTTACGCAGGCCCGGCGGAACCGCAGGCACTGGTGCCGTCCGGGCGGATTGGAACGACCGAACATGGCTCAGTGCTTCCTTGGCCGCCCGCGCGGCAGCTGAGAACTACGGTGCGTCCTGACGGGCCAGCCGCCGCAATATGTAGGGCGGGATGATGAAGCAGCAGCCCTTTGCCTGATCCCGGGCTGACGGATGTTGGGTTAGCGAATGCTGGTCTGTCGACTGAATGATGTACCCCCTCGATCGGTGAATTCAGACTACGAGGGGCCACCGACAATGTGGCGAAGGCGCACTCAATCGAGGACAGGCGATGTCGACCGCGCAGGCATCACCGTATGACTTGACTGCCCTGGAACCCTCGGTTAGATTGCGAAAGCATTTTCTTTGAGGGGGGCAAATGAAAAATCCAAAAACTCTGACGTGTGATTGGTTGCTCGCGCCGTAAGGCGAATAGCGTCGTAAGCGCCGCGTGCCGGGAAGGTCCCATCCAACGTGAATGGGGACACGTCTGTTCCAAACCATCTGCTTGATGCCGGGCATTGCGCGGCAGACGCGCATTTGGGTGTTTGTATTTTTCCGTGCAGCAATGATTCTTTCTCCGTTCACCTGCAAGACTTATGCTCGCAACGTTATGCCACGCTATTCGGCAAAGAATTAGCAAGAAGGCTTTCCAAATATTGGCTACCGAGTTTATAAGAACGGTGTTACGCTCCATTTGGCCCTGCCAACTAGGGCAGTGGCTCACGTTGAAAAACAATAAATGGGGGAAAGATGCTGGCAGCAACTGCAAGCAATGCAAGCATGACAATGGCGATGGTACGCAACAAGATCGACGGAATGATCGTGAGGTACGACGGCTGGTTCCTCGTACTTCTTGCCGTCCTTCTGGTACTGGCTTTTGCAATGCTGGCAGCGATGGCAATCTGGTGCCTTTCGCAGGGCAAGGGACGGTTTACTGGCAATTGGAAGTGGAGCCAGTGGGGCGTTTCTGTACTGATCGAATGCCGCTAAGGCTGCCTTAGCTTAGACGTCGTGGTGGCGCCCGCTTGGTGCGGGGGCCACCACGATGAAGCATGAAAGGGGAACACCAATGCTTCTCAGCGTCAAAAACCTCGACTACTCCTACAATTCGCGTACGCAGGTGCTTCATGGTGTCTCATTCGACATCTTGGAAAACCAGATTGTCGGACTCATAGGGCCGAACGGTTCCGGCAAGTCGACCATGATCAAGATCATCCTGGATTTGCTGAAGCTGCAACGAGGAACAGTCGCCATCGCGGGCGGCGGTAATCAGGGCCGCAAAGCGAAGATGGCTTCCATCTATCTCGCGAGCAACGACTACCTTCCGGAGTTCCTGAGCGGCGGGGAGTATCTGAGCTTTATGCATGGCCTGTACAACGCCGACCTTGACCAGTCCGACGTTGCCCACCAGTTTGAACGGTACTCAATGAAAGGGCGCCAGCGGGACCTGATCGAGGACTACTCGCACGGGATGCGGAAGAAGGTGCAACTGATCGCTGCCCTGATGCTCAAACGGCAGTTGACAGTAATCGATGAGACGCTGAACGGCGTTGACCTGGACGCCGTATACACCTTTGAGGCGGATGTCAGGACGCTCGCCAGCGAGGGCAGGTCAGTGTTGCTTTGCAGTCATGACTTCGCCCTGCTCGAGCGCATAGCGGACGAGGTCATGCTCCTCAACATGGGCGCCCTTGTTTCTAAAACCGCCACCAGCGAGATTCTCGAAGTCAGCGGCTCGCTGGGCGGCCTGGCCCGTGAGCTGGCAGCAGCCATGGACGTCCCCTAATGAGAATCAGAAGTGTGTTACTGCTCTCGAAAATGTTTTGGCACTTCATAGTCCGCCGGGTCCTCGGTCGCGGCCTCCTGAAGAGCCGAAGTGCGCAACTCTCGGCACTGCTCCTGGTGGTACTGGCATTTGCCGGATTTTGCCTCATGAGTTTCGTGATCATCCGACAGTACTTGGGCGGAACCGGGCTGCTGGACCCTATCCTCCAAGTGGCCAATGCATCAGTCGGCTTCTGGGTCCTTATCGTCTACACGTTGATACGCGTTCTGTTCCTGAAAGCTGATGAGCTCCTTCGCCTGTCGTTCAGCCTCCCGGTCACCAACAAAGAGCGCACACTTGCCTTTACCCTCTTTGAGTCCAGCATCGTCCTCTGCCTCACGATCTTCATCTTCGGAGCTTTCTCACTGTCGACAGTGCTGCTTGAGGGACCTCAATACATCCCGAAGGTTCTGGCATCCATCTGGTTCCCCGCCATCACGGCTTACCTGGCCTTGAGTCTCGGTTACTTCCTCCTGGAACGCCTGCTTCTGTCCGTGGGCCTCGCCCGACTGCGGGGCTTGCTGGTTCCCATGGTGCTCGCGTTGGGGTTGGTCCTCGCCTTCCCGTACTCCACCGACCTGAGCAACCGGATCGTCGACAGCTACTTCTCCGGTCAGGATTTCTTTGCCCCGCCGTTGGTTTACGCGTCAGTCCAGGACGATCTCGGCATCTGGCTGGCGGCTGGCCTGTTCATTGCCGTTTCCGCGGCCATGCTTCTCCTCATAGTCGGGGCCGCGCCCCGCAGTTATGTGGCAGTCCGGCGCTTCTTCAAGGTGTTGCCGTCGTGGCTGGCAGCTAACAAGTTCGGCGCCTACCTACTCGTCTTGGTTCGCAGCTTTGAAACCACGGTCGCTGTGGCGTTCATGTTCATCTATACCGTGTTCGCCTTACTGCAGAACATCGTTCTACCGCCGTTTGTCTTGGTACTCATAACGTTCCAGGGCATTTATGCATATTCGAACTCTGAACCGCTGCGGAAACTGACTGCCTACTCCGGTGGCATCCTCAAAAACTATCTTTGTCTTGTCGGGTCACAGGCAGTGCTCTTCCTCGCCTTAGCTGTGCCCACAGTGACTGCCTCACAATTGCAGGGGACAGCGTTCACGACGAGCCTGCTGATAGTCGGGTTTTGCCTGGGCAATATTCTGATTTCCACATTGATAGGAATTGCCTTCCCGCCCGAGAAAGGAAACCCCTTCACCGTGCTAATGGGGGTGGTCCTTACGGTGATTGTTGTCATGACGGTTGCCCTGGGTTTGAACATTTTTAATCTCAGCATGGCTGCAAATGCAGTCATATTCCTGCTGCTCAATGCGGTGGTAGTTGTCTACAGCCTCTTGGGAATGAAACGAATGGAGATGATCGCGCGTCATGAAATGGCTGTCTAAATCCCTGGTAGGCCTGACTGTGTCTTTTGTCATTACCATGGCGGTCGTGGTGATTGCTTTTGTACTAACGATGTTTTCTGCATCCGAGCTCGGGGTCAGGAAGTTCGGACTATTTGGCTCGCTATTCTTCGAACCCCACGAGCTCGATAATGGAGCGACCGGGCTGGAGTTTGGCGTGTCAAATGCCATCCCAATCTTCATGCTCTTCTCGGCGCTGACCGTGTTTGCGATGGCAACCACGATGATGTTCGATCGGCTCAAGGCGTATAAGGCATCACTGCAGCAGGGAAGCGTTCATCCTGGCTGAGATCGAAGCCAATGACTTTACGCCTAACTACATAGTTCGGGCGGTAATCCGTTCCTGCAGGTGGCCCCTTGCCGGAATGCTGGGAGTTGCCGGAACGTGCAGCTTACTGGGTCTTGTCCTGGGTGATACGTATTTGGCCGAGATCGCCGCATGGATGCTCGTTCACTTCTTCTGCCTGCTTTTAAGTTTCGTTATACATGAAGGCGCCCATGGCGTTATTGGGCGGCAGTGCCAAGGCGTCCGGGCCTTCATCGTGAGCTGGAGCGTACTCCGCTTCTCTTTGTCACCTGTTGGCAATCTCTACGGCTGGCAAATAGTCCTGATAGCTCTGGCAGGCCCACTTTCGTCCGCCCTGGTTGGGTCTGTTCTCTTTGTCGCCGCCCCGGGGTTGACTCTCCACTATTGGTTTTGGCTGCACCTGGTTTTCCTCACGCCCCTGTTCGGTGACGGAAGAAGCCTGATTGTTGGTGTCCGCCGCTGGTCAACTTGCTTGGAACTGCACAGTCATGAGAACAAACCGACGCTGGGAAGTTAGCTGCCTGGAGGATGGTTCCGACTCTGCAAAGGCCTGCCCGGTTCTGTCCGGCTGCGCAATTGTGGTCCGGCAACAGAAAACCCCTGGAATCCATAGAATTCCAGGGGTTTTTCGCTGTGCCCTCGATAGGATTCGAACCTACGACCTTCTGCTCCGGAGGCAGACGCTCTATCCCCTGAGCTACGAGGGCAATTCAGGGATCCTGCCGGTGCTGGCGGGACGTCCTAGAGCTTAGCAGGAAGGTGGCCCGCAATGAAAAACGAGGCTTCGCGATTCTGGACGCCGTGCCGAAACCCCGCGTATCAGATGCCTCAGTACCCGGAAAACGAGTCCACATGAACCCGGCGGGCACCTGCACTCCTCGCCGCACGGCGCAGCGAGGCCACGCTCACGGGGGACCCGGAAACGTAGACGG
The DNA here is from genome assembly GCF_056398665.1 of Pseudarthrobacter sp. 01T43. NCBI lineage: Bacteria > Bacillati > Actinomycetota > Actinomycetes > Micrococcales > Micrococcaceae > Pseudarthrobacter > Pseudarthrobacter sp. 01T43. The sequence goes on from NZ_JBFTPV010000006.1 coordinate 75,915, forward strand.
TTCGCTCCGCAATATCCGGAACGAGGGCCCTCAGTGATGGCCCGTCCAGCCGGGCCCCGGGGGCTGTTGCCTCCGATACCGCTGTCCCGGCGTCGGTGATGAACGGCGGCGGGATGGAACCGTCGGCGAGGCGGGCGACGATCCGGGCGCCGGATGCTTCCAGTTCCTTGGCGTAGGCGATCTCCTGAACGTTCCGTGCCAGAAGCAGCAGAACCGCATCCCGGTCCCTGCCGGCTCCTGACGCCAGGTGCGCGAGGTACGGCGTGATGCCGATGCCGGCCGCGATAAGCAGCACCGGGGTGCGGGAGTCTCGGGGGAGTGCAAAATCACCACCCACGGATGTCGCCGCCACATGGTCACCGGGCTTCAATGCCAGGAGCACTTTCTTGGCGGCCGAAAGCGGCTCGGTCGTCTGCACGCCGAACGTCACTGTCTCCGAACCCGGGACGCTGGTCAGGCTGAACATCCGGCGCCGGCCTTTGCCGTCCGATTTGGCGTGCGGCAGGTCAAGTTCCATGTACTGGCCCGGCACAAAGTGGACCGGACGGGATGGGTGAAAGACGAACTCGGTGGTGCTGGGCGTCAAAGCCCGGGAGCCTGCGAACGTCAGGCTCAGGGCGCCACGCTGGCCCACGACAAACGCCAGCAGGTTGCCGACAAGGAGGGCCAGCTCGGGGGAGTTGGCAATGAATCCGAAGTTGTACGGCACCGCAAACACCACACCAACAACGGCAGCAAGCGCCAGCTGCTGCCAGCGGCGCGGCGGCAGCGTCAGTGGCTCGGTCAGCATAAAGCCGACGAAGAAGAGCAGCGGCCGCTGCGCGAGGGCCTGCCAGAGGGCCCCGCCCAAAGTCGTCCCCGCCTGCAGCAGTTCCGAGGCAACAATCGAGGTGGCCACCACCAGGAAGACAGCCGCCATCAGGACTTTCCGGGTGCGGTACAGCACCAGCAGAATGCCGGGTACCACGAGCCACAGCATGGCAGGGGTCGCTGCCCACCAGGTAGCGACATTCAGGCCCGTCAGCCCAGTCACGAATGCCCCGGTGACGGCCGGGTTGAAGATGTGCCGGCCCCGCCAGGCCAGCGCGTATTTGGAGGCAGAAGCCAGCACACAGGCCAAGGCCACACCCGCCACATCCAGGGGCGCAAATGATGGCCAGAAAAGGAAATACAGCAGCAGGCCGGTGATCAGCGACGATTCTGAATGCGGCCGCACATGGAACAGCGCGGCCAGGGCACGGTTGGCGGCATAAGTCAGGCCCAGGCACAAGGCCAGATGGACCAGCATCTGGGGAATACCGAAGGTCAGCCAGCCCAGCGCGTCAAGAAGGAGGCTGTACACGGCAAGGGCGGCGAGCACCAGCAGGATCAGCCGGTACATCGTGTACTTGCCCAGCAAGGTGTCCAGCCGGCCTGCCGGTGAAACGGCTGTGGGGGTATCAACGGGGCTCATGTGAACAGTGTCCCTTCAAATCCGGCCGAATAGGCGGCACTTCCATCCGAAAATACTGTCAGCCAGGAAAAATCAAAGGTGCGTTCCAACTCGGCGCCGGGGACGAAGAAGAGGGCAGTCGCCAGCGCGTCAGCCAGTAGCGTGCTCGCCGCAGTGGTCCACGTGGCCACGGCTGTAGTGACGGGCCGTCCTGTGGTGCCGTCCAGGACATGATGCAGCCCGTCGCCCCACGCCCGGCGGTTGGAGGCGGAGGCACACAGCGCGCCGCCGGAGACCGGAATGGTGCCGATGGCCTGGGTTGGATCGTACGGGTGTTCCAAGGCGACGGTGATGGCGTCCGGCCCGCAGTACAGCAGGTCTCCGCTGGCATCAATGAGGAAGGTCTTGTGGCCGTTTGAACGCAATTCGGCGGCCAGGAGATCGACCAGCTGGCCCTTGCCGGCGGCGCCGATGTCCAGGACCAGGGGCACCCGGTTGGTGAGTACTGTGCCGTCCCAATCCAGTGCGTCCTCCCAACGGGGTGCCGCCGTGGGGGAGCCCGCAGGCCGCAGCGAGTAGGCGGCGTCGTAGCCCAACCGCTCAAGGCTGCCGCCGATCAGCGGCGTCATCGCCCCAGCCGAGAGGCGGTACAGCAAACGGTAGAGCCGGCCAAGCGCCGCAGCCTCCGCCGGAAACTCATGCCGCCCCGGCTCCCGGGCCATGGCGCTGACTGTTGAATCCGGCCGGAACCGTGACCACTCGCCGTCGTACGCTTCCACCACGGCGAGAAGCCGGGTGCGGACACCGGCCTGCAGCGGCAGGGGCGTGGTGATCTCCCAACGTGTGCCGATGGCGTCGAAGCGGAACTCCTCCCAGCCGCGATGCGGCACGGCCTACTGAGCCTCCGACTTGATCTTTTCTACCGCCTGGTTGAACCCGCCGCTGGTCAGGGAGGAGCCCGCAACCTTGGACACTTTCAGCGAGTCAATGCTCTTGCCCACTACCTGCGACGCGATCCCGCCGGCGAATTCGCCTTGGAATTTGCGGGTGTTCGGGTTGGAGGGGTGCTGGGTGATGTTGACGGCCGTAACCGTCCCGGAGGCCAGCGCCAGCTCCACCCCCACGGTTTCGGTGCCGTTCGGGGAGACGTACGTGCCATCGGCGCTGTACGTCCCGTCCCGGTAGACGGAACCGCTTCCGGCCAGCGATGACGAGCTGCCGGACGGCGTGGTGGCGCCTGCAGAGCTGTTGTCGGCTGACGGCGGGGTTGCTCCCTGGGTTGCCGTCGGCGCGCAGCCGGCGACTGTTCCGACGAGGGACAGGCCGGCGATTCCGGCGAAAACACTCTTGCGGACTGACGGTCTCATAACGGGGCTCGTTTCGTGGGCTGGGTGCTTACGGTGTACTCAACGTCGGATTCAGCGTAATGGTTCACCCTGTGAACCCGCCGTCTCAAATTCCTCCACGTGGCGGGCGCCGGTAGGCTAGAGGGGTGACTCCCGAAGAACTCTCCCTCGCCATATCCGCCTGCCTGAAAGATGCCGTCGCCGCCGGCGAAATCGGACTTTCCGCTTCAGCTGTTCCCGCTGAGGTGCGCGTGGAGCGACCGAAGAACCGGGACCACGGTGACTGGGCCACCAATATTGCCCTTCAGCTGGCCAAACGGGCAGCCATCAATCCGCGCGAATTCGCCACCATCCTGAGTGCCCGGCTGAAGACCATCGACGGTGTCTCGGCCGTGGACATCGCCGGTCCCGGCTTCCTGAACATCACGGTGGATGCCGCCGCCGCAGGTACCCTGGCACAGGCCATCGTGGAAGCCGGTCCGAAATACGGCACCAATGCCGCGCTCGCCGGCCACACCGTCAACATGGAATTCGTTTCGGCGAACCCCACCGGCCCGCTACATATCGGCCACACACGCTGGGCCGCCTTGGGCGACGCCATTGCCCGTGTCCTGCGTGCGTCCGGCGCCGAAGTCACGGCCGAGTACTACATCAACGACGCCGGCTCGCAGATGAACACCTTCGCCCAATCGGTCTACAACCGGCTCCACGGCCTCCCCGTGCCCGACGGCGGTTACCCCGGCCAGTACATCGCGGACCTCGGCCATGAGGTACTCAGCGAACACCCGGATATCCGTGAACTGACTGAAGTCGCCGCGATTCCCGTGATCCGTGCTGCCGCCTACCAGGCCCAGATGAAGGACATCCAGGCCACGCTGGCGGATTTCGGCGTCGAATTCGACGTGTTCTTCTCCGAGCAGGAACTGCACGACGCCGGCGCGATCGGGAGTGCCGTTGCCCGCCTTCGCGAGCAGGGGCATGTGTTCGACGACGGCGGTGCAGTGTGGCTGCGCACTACGGACTTCGGCGACGACAAGGACCGCGTCATGATCCGGGCCAACGGCGAGCCCACCTACTTCGCTGCTGATGCCGCCTATTACCTCTCCAAGAAGGACCGCGGCTTCACCGAGAAGATCTACCTTCTTGGCGCGGACCACCACGGTTACATCAACCGCCTCAAGGCCATTGCGGCGGCCGCCGGCGATGATCCCGAGGTGAACATCGAGGTACTGATCGGCCAGCTGGTCTCGGTCAACGGGGCCAAGCTGTCCAAGCGTGCCGGCAACATCATCGAGCTCAAGGACCTCATCGACTGGCTCGGCAAGGACGCCGTGCGCTACTCGCTGGCCCGCTTCCCTGCGGATTCGCCGCTGACGCTGGACCCGGACCTGCTCAAGAAGCACAGCAACGAGAACCCTGTCTTCTACGTCCAGTACGCCCACGCGCGTACCCGCGGCGCGGCACGCAACGCCGTGGCCGCCGGTGTGGACCGCAGCGCTTTCGAGGCCTCGCTGCTGGACCACGCCACCGAAAACGAACTGCTCTCCTACCTGGGCAGCTACCCCTCCATCGTGGCCAAAGCCGCAGAGCTGCGCGAACCGCACCGCATTGCCCGCCACCTTGAGGTCATTGCAGGCGCCTATCACCGTTGGTATGACGCCTGCCGCATCGCTCCCATGGGCGAGGAAGCCGTCACCGACGTCAACCGCACCCGCTTGTGGCTCAACGACGCCACCAGCCAGGTCCTGGCCAACGGCCTGGATCTCCTGGGCGTTTCCGCGCCGGAACGGATGTGAGTCACATGGCAGCGCAGCCTTCGAATTCCGCGGGTCACGAATCGCCGTTGGCCCCTGATTGGCTTGCCGTTCCGGCCGATCTGAACGCCCTGCACCAGCCGCTGTGGGCGCAGGACGTTGACCGGAACGACGCCGGCGAAATCGCCATCGACGGCATCCCGGTCAGCGAGCTGCAAAGGCAGTACGGAACGCCGTTGTTTGTTATGAGCGAGAGTGATTTCCGGGCGCGCGCCCGCGCCTTCAGTGATGCGTTCAACAACGCCTTTGCCGATATCTGCGGTGGAGTGGACGTCTATTACGCCGGCAAATCGTTCCTTTGCACCGCAGTTGTGAGGTGGGTCGAGGAAGAAGGCCTGCGGCTGGACACGGCCTCCGGCGGGGAACTGGCAGTCGCTGCCCGGGCCGGGATTCCCGGCGCGGACGTGGCCCTGCACGGAAACAACAAGTCCGACGGCGAAATCCACCGCGCCCTCGACATGAAACTTGGCCGGATCGTCGTGGACAGCCTCGACGAACTCGAGCGCGTCGCCAAGATCGCAGAAGGCCGCAGCGAAACCGCCAAAGTGATGCTGCGTTTGACCCCCGGCGTGCACGCCCACACCCACGAGTTCATCGCCACCGCCCACGAGGACCAGAAGTTCGGGCTTTCCATGGCGGAAGACACCACTGAAGAGGCAGGCCTGTCCGCGGCCGAGGAGGCAGTGGCGGCAGCCACCGCCTATTCCAGCATTGAACTGCTGGGCCTTCATTGCCACATCGGGTCCCAGATTTTCGAGCCCGACGGCTTCGAACTGGCCGCGCAAAAACTCCTCCGCTTCCTGGCCGCCATGCAGGAAAAGTACTCCATCGTGCTGCCCGAACTGGATCTGGGCGGCGGCTACGGCATTGCCTACACCCCGGTGGACACCCCCCGCCCCGCAGCTGAGATCGCGCAGGCGATGGCCGCCGTCGTACGTTCCACGTGCGCGGAGCTCGGCATCAAGTCACCCCGGATTTCCATCGAACCAGGCCGCGCCATCGTGGGCAGTACCACTTTCACGCTGTATGAGGTGGGCACCCTTAAGACCGTGCGGGTGGACGCAGTCGCCGCCGGAACAGCCGAAACAGCTGGAACCGGGCCGGAAAGCGTTACGCATCCGCGCCGCTATGTGTCAGTTGACGGCGGGATGAGCGATAACGCCCGTCCGGTGCTCTACGACGCGGATTATTCCGCCATTTTGGCCTCACGCACCTCCGACGCCGCGCCGCAGCTGTCCCGCGTGGTGGGCAAACATTGCGAGAGCGGCGACATAGTTGTTAGAGATGTATATCTGCCCGAGGACGTGGCAGCCGGTGATCTGCTTGCTGTACCGGGGACCGGCGCCTACTGCTGGGCCCTCTCAAGCAACTACAACTATCTGGCCCGGCCGGGCGTTGTCGCGGTGCGCGACGGATCTGCCCGGCTGATTGTCCGCGGGGAAACCGAAGAAGATCTGCTCAACCGCGACATGGGAGTCTGAATGACTGAATTGCGAACCCTGAAGGTGGCCCTCTTGGGCTGTGGCAACGTTGGGGCCCAGGTTGCGCGGATTCTCCTTGAGGACGCCGACGCACTGGCCGCCCGCACCGGAGCACGCCTGCAGCTCAGCGGCATCGCGGTGCGTAACCTGAACGCCAAGCGTGACGTGGAGCTTCCGCAGGAACTGTTCACCACCGACGCCGAGACCCTGGTCAAGGACGCCGACCTGGTCATCGAACTCATGGGCGGCATTGAGCCGGCCCGCACGCTGATCCTCTCCGCGCTCAGCAACGGCGCCTGCGTGGTCACCGGAAACAAAGCCCTGCTGGCCCAGGACGGCCCCACGCTCTACGAAGAAGCGGACAAGGCCGGCGTGCAGCTGTCCTACGAAGCAGCCGTGGCCGGCGCCATCCCCATCCTGCGGCCCATCCGCGACAGCCTTTCCGGCGACCGCATCACCCGTGTTCTGGGCATCGTCAACGGCACCACCAACTTTATCCTCGACCAGATGGATTCCACCGGCGCCCAGTTCGCCGATGCCCTCGCTGAGGCCCAGCGCCTCGGCTACGCGGAAGCGGACCCTACCGCCGACGTCGAGGGCCACGACGCCGCCGCCAAGGCAGCGATCCTTGCCACGCTGTCATTCCATACCCGGTTCGCCCTGGAAAACGTCCACTGTGAAGGCATCACCTCCGTCACTGCGGGTGACATTGCGGCAGCCAAGGACGCCGGCTTCGTCATCAAGCTGCTGGCCATCGCCGAAAAGCTCACGGATGCCGACGGCGGCGAAGGTGTTTCGGTGCGCGTGCACCCCACGCTGCTGCCGCGTGAGCATCCGCTGGCTGCGGTCCGGGGCGCCTTCAACGCGGTGTTCATAGAAGCTGAGAACGCCGGCGAGCTGATGTTTTACGGCCAGGGCGCGGGCGGCACCCCGACGGCGTCTGCGGTGCTTGGCGACCTTGTCTCCGCGGCCCGCCGCCTGGTGCTGGGCGGACCCCAGCGCACGGAGACCACCACCGGCCACATTCCGGCATTTCCCATCGAAGCGGCCACCACGAGCTACTACATCGGCCTGGACGTCGCGGACCAGCCCGGAGTTCTGGCACGCATCGCCCAACTCTTCGCTGAACACGGTGTATCCATCGAAACCATGCGGCAGACCATCCATACGGACGCCGAATCCAATAAGGCATCGGCCGAACTGCGGATTGTCACGCACCGCGCGTCAGAGGCTGCCCTTGCAGCCACCGTCGAGGCCGTCAAGGGCCTGGACGTCATCAATTCAGTTACATCCGTACTGCGGGTAGAAGGAGTCTAAGTGGCTCACCAATGGCGCGGCGTTATCCGCGAATACGCTGACCGTCTGCCCGTGACGGAATCCACCAGGGTCATCACCCTGGGCGAGGGGGGTACCCCGCTGGTCCACGCGCAGAAGCTTTCCGAACTGACAGGTTCCACCGTGTACCTGAAGGTGGAGGGGATGAACCCCACCGGCTCGTTCAAGGACCGTGGCATGACCATGGCCATGACCGCCGCCGTGGAGTCCGGTGCCAAGGCCGTTGTCTGCGCGTCCACCGGCAACACGTCGGCCTCCGCCGCTGCCTACGCCACCTCCGCCGGGCTCAAATGCGCAGTGCTGGTCCCCGAAGGCAAGATCTCCATGGGCAAGCTGAGCCAGGCCATCGCGCACGGCGCCACGCTGCTGCAGGTGGACGGCAACTTCGATGACTGCCTGGATATCGCCCGGAAGCTGGGGGAGTCCTACCCGGTGTTCCTGGTCAACTCTGTTAACCCTGCCCGCATCCAGGGCCAGAAGACGGGGGCGTTCGAGATTGTTGACGCTCTCGGTGACGCGCCGGACATCCACGTCCTGCCCGTCGGAAACGCCGGCAACATCACGGCGTACTGGAAGGGTTATAAGGAGTACTCGGCACCGTTTGAATCCGCAACAGCCGGAACCTTGCCTGCCGTGTCCACCAAAACCCCCCAGATGTGGGGCTTTCAGGCCGCCGGTGCGGCACCGTTCGTGGCGGGGCACCCCATCACCGAGCCTGACACCATCGCCACTGCCATCCGGATCGGCAACCCGGCATCCTGGGATGGCGCCATCGCCGCGCGTGACGAGTCCGGTGGCTTCATCGACGCCGTGACCGACGAGCAGATCCTGGACGCCCACCGCTGGCTGTCGGCCCGGGAAGGCGTTTTTGTGGAACCCGGTTCCGCCGCTGGTGTGGCCGGCCTGCTCAAGAAGCACGCTGCAGGTGAAGTCCCTTCCGGAAAAATCATCGTGATCACCGTGACGGGCCATGGCCTCAAGGACCCCCAGTGGGCCCTGCGCACGGAGGACGGCAGCGAAGTGCAGCCGGTCAAGGTCTCCAACGACGTTGTCACCGTTGCAGCTGAACTGGGACTGGAAGAAAAGTAACCTTGGAAACCACCACGCCCACCACCGTTGTCCTGCCCCTCATCGAAGCAGGACAACGGGTCACCGTCAGGGTCCCGGCCACCAGTGCCAACCTCGGGCCGGGATATGACAGCCTGGGCCTCGCCCTGGCACTGCACGACACCCTGACGGTGGAAACCCTCGAAACCGATGAGCTCATTTTCGAACTCAGCGGCGAGGGGGCGGACAGCCTGCCGCGCGACGCCAGCCACCTCGTGGTCCGGGCCATGGAGGCCGCTTTCTTGCGTCTGGGCTACCGTCACGGCGGGCTCCGGATCATAGCGACGAACGTCAATCCGCACGGCCGTGGCCTGGGCTCATCAGCATCGGCGGTTGTGGCCGCAGTATCCGCCGCCAACGCCATGGTGCCTGCGGCGGTACAGCGTGGGCGGGACTGGATCCTGCAGCTCACCAGCGAGATGGAAGGCCACCCGGACAACGTCGCCCCCGCGATTTTCGGCGGCCTGGCGCTGTCATGGCAGGACAGTGACCAGTACAGGAGCACATGCGCCACGGTGGTGGGTTCGGTCATCCCCATCGTGGCGGTACCGGACTTTGAACTGTCTACTGAAGCGGCCAGGGCGCTGCTGCCGGCATCCATAGGCCATCACGCAGCGGCGATGAACTCCGGCCGGGCTGCGCTGCTCATCCACGCGCTGACCCAAAAGCCGGAATTCCTGCTCCCAGGTACTGAGGACTACCTCCACCAGAGCTACCGGGCAGAAGCCATGCGCCCCAGTGCGGCCCTCATCGGGGCATTGCGTAGCGCAGGCCACGCAGCTGTGGTTTCCGGTGCAGGGCCCACCGTGCTTGTCCTTGCTCATGGTGAAGCCGAAGCCGCGGAAATACTGACCCTGATCGAATCCTTCACAGCGGCCAACACGCCCGGCATCGGCTGGCGCGTGCTGAAGCTGGCAGTGGACGTCGAAGGTGCTAAGGTGGACTTACACCGGCGGTAATTCCGCCTATCTGATCCGCAACTGCATTTCAGTTGTACCGGTCTCCTACTGCGCAATGTTTTCCGGTGTCACCTGCTTGGTCTGTCGCAGGAATCTGCAGCCTTTCACATGTCTGCCCCTGCACCATCAGTCCGGCGCCCCGCCATTAATCGGTGCGTGAGGTGAATCAGTATCCGGCCCTGCTGGCCGAAATCCAACCGGCAAGGCCGAAAATCCCGGCTGCAGATCTGAACTGCAGCCCAGATCAAATCATCGCGTCCAGCTCCCAGTCTGGACGCCGTCGAGGGGGAAGGATCCTTCGTGACCGAAACCACTGAGCTGTCTTCAGCTGTGGACACAACAACTTCTGCTGCCGGATCGTCAACGGCCGCACCCGCCAAGAGCAGTGGCCTTGCCGGCCTGAAGCTCGCCCAGCTGCAGGCGCTTGCCAGCCAGTTGGGGATCTCCGGCGGATCACGCATGCGCAAGGGGGACCTGGTTACGGCCATTTCCGCCCACCGCGCAGGCACTCCGGCAACCAAGGCTCCGGCCAAGGCAACCGATAAAGCCACTGACAACCACATGACCGCTGCCGCTCCGGTGGCAGCCGCTCCCGTGGCTACTGCCAGCGAATCCGAGGCGCCCGCGGCCGATGGAACCCGTGCCCGTGGCCGCGGCCGCAGCCGCCGCGCCGTCAGCGACGGAGTCGTAGCAGCTCCCGCCGTTGCCGCCGCTGAAGCCCCGGTTGCTGCCCCTGCCGAAGCTCCGGTGGCCGCGCCCGCCGAGTCCGGCGAAGCTGCCGAAGGTGCCGGCGAACGCCGCCAGCCGCGTACCCGCAACCGCCGTCGCGGCGAAGCAGCCGCACAAGCAACCGCTCCGCAGGCTGGCGAGGCCGCCGAAGCACCGGCCGAGCAGCCCGCCGAGGACCACCGCCAGGCGGACCGCACCGAAACGCAGCGCACCGAAACACAGCGCACCGAAACGCAGGGTGCGGAATCCGGCGACGGCCAGCGCACTGACCGTCGTGAAAGCGGCCGCACCCGCGGTGGCCGCGACACGAGTGCCCGTGACACCAACACCCGCGACACGAACGCCCGCGACAACGCCGATGGCGGCCGCGACAACGCAGGCAGCCGCGAAGCCGGCCAGCGTGAAGGTACCCGCCGCGATGACAACCGCGACAATTCCCGCGACAACGATGATTCTGATGGCGGCAGCCGCCGGAACCGCCGTAACCGGCGCGACCGCAACGACCGCAATGACCGCTCCGGCGGCCAGGACAACCGCGACAACGCCCGCAACGATCGCTTCCGCGACCGCAACGACCGCCGTCGGGGACGCGCCCAGGGCCCGGACGTCGACGACGTCGAGGTCACTGAGGATGATGTCCTGCTGCCCGTAGCCGGCATCCTGGACGTCCTGGAGAACTACGCGTTCATCCGCACCTCCGGCTACCTGCCGGGACCGAACGACGTTTACGTTTCCCTCGCCCAGGTCAAGAAGTACAACCTGCGCAAGGGCGACGCCGTGGTCGGCGCCATCCGTGCACCGCGTGACGGCGAGGACCGCAGCCAGCAGACCGCCCGCCAGAAGTTCAACGCCCTTGTCCGCGTCACCTCCGTCAACGGAAAGACGCCCGAGGAACTCAAGGACCGCGTCGAATTCGCCAAGCTGGTCCCGCTGTACCCGTCCGAGCGCCTGCGCCTCGAGACTGACCCCAAGAAGATCGGCCCCCGCGTCATCGACCTGGTTGCCCCGATCGGCAAGGGCCAGCGTGGCCTGATCGTTTCCCCGCCGAAGGCCGGCAAGACGCTCATCCTGCAGTCCATCGCCAACGCCATCACCACCAACAATCCTGAGGTCCACCTCATGATGGTGCTCGTTGACGAACGTCCTGAAGAGGTCACGGACATGCAGCGCACCGTCAAGGGCGAGGTCATTGCCTCCACCTTCGACCGTCCCGCAGATGACCACACCACCGTGGCCGAACTCTCCATCGAACGCGCCAAGCGCCTCGTGGAAATGGGCATGGACGTTGTGGTGCTCCTCGACTCGATGACCCGCCTGGGCCGCGCCTACAACCTGGCAGCACCGGCCTCAGGTCGTATCCTGTCCGGTGGTGTGGACTCCGCCGCGCTGTACCCGCCGAAGCGCTTCTTCGGTGCAGCCCGCAACATCGAAAACGGCGGCTCGCTGACCATCCTGGCAACGGCCCTCGTAGAGACCGGCTCCAAGATGGACGAGGTCATCTTCGAAGAGTTCAAGGGCACCGGCAACATGGAACTCCGCCTGTCCCGCCAGCTGGCAGACAAGCGCATCTTCCCGGCAGTGGACGTCAACGCGTCCGGCACCCGCCGCGAAGAGAACCTGCTTTCCCCCGAGGAAGTCAAGATCATGTGGAAGCTGCGCCGCGTCCTCTCCGGACTCGAAACGCAGCAGAGCCTTGAGCTGCTGACCAACAAGATCCGGGAGACCCAGAGCAACGTTGAGTTCCTGATGCAGGTGCAGAAGACGACGCTTGGTGCAAAGTCGGATAACGACAAGTAGCTACGCTGGGGGTGGGGCCGTCGCATTTTGCCGGCCCCACCCCTTTGTCGTTCGGGGCCGCCGTCACCTATCGCTGTGGGCATCACTAAACTTAGATCCACGGCGTTGAAAGGTAATGAAAATGTTTGAGTCCGTACAGGGCCTGCTTGATGAGCATGACTCCATCCAGGCGCAGCTGGGGGATCCTGCTGTTTATGCTGACCAGCGGCTGGCTCGGAAGTTGGGGCGGCGGTCTGCGCAGCTCAACGGCATTGTGGAGGCTTATCACAAGTGGGAGGGCATCCGCGATGATCTTGCCGCCGCAAAAGAGATGGCTGCGGAGGATCCCGAGTTTGCTGCTGAGGTGCCTGAGTTGGTGGCTGCCCTGGAGACTGCTTCGGCCAAGCTGCGCCGTCTGCTCATCCCGCGCGATCCCGACGATGCCCGCAACGTGATTCTTGAAGTCAAGGGCGGTGAGGGCGGCGACGAAGCTGCCCTGTTCGCCGGCGACCTCCTGCGCATGTACACCCGGTACGCGGAATCGCGCGGCTGGAAGACTGAACTGATCTCCGCCACGGAGTCTGATCTGGGCGGTTACAAAGACGTCCAGATGGCCGTCAAGGGAAGCTCGAATGATCCTGCCGAAGGCGTCTACGCGCGGCTGAAGTTCGAGGGCGGCGTGCACCGGGTGCAGCGTGTGCCGGTCACCGAATCCCAGGGGCGGATCCACACGTCCGCTGCCGGCGTCCTGGTCCTGCCCGAAGTTGACGAGCCCGAAGAGCTGGACATCAACCAGAACGACCTCAAGATTGACGTCTACCGCTCCTCGGGTCCTGGCGGCCAGTCCGTGAACACCACGGACTCCGCTGTCCGCATTACGCACCTCCCCACCGGCATCGTGGTGGCCATGCAGAACGAGAAATCGCAGCTGCAGAACCGCGAAGCAGGCATGCGCGTGCTCCGCGCCCGCATCTTGGCGCACCAGCAGGAGATCATTGATGCCGAGAACTCGGCCCAGCGGAAGTCCCAGATCCGCACCATGGACCGTTCGGAGCGCATCCGCACGTACAACTACCCGGAAAACCGCATCGCGGACCACCGCACCGGCTACAAGGCGTACAACCTGGACCAGGTCATGAATGGCGACCTGGAACCGGTCATCCAGTCAGCCATCGAGATGGACGAACAGGCACGCCTGGACGCCATCGGCGATTAGCCAGTTGCTGGGAACTGCACAGATATGACATCCGGCCCGGAACAGTCACTGGCGGCTGCCGTCAGGGAGGCCACGGCGATCCTGCGGAACGCCGGAGTCCCCAGTCCCCGCGTCGACGCTGAGCTGCTCGCGGATCATCTGCTCGGTGTTGGCCTCGGCCGGCTCCGGGCGATGATGCTGGGGGACTCCCCGGCGCCGGCAGGCTACGCCGAACTCGTCGCCGAGCGGGCACAGCGCATCCCCCTGCAGCACATCACCGGGGTGGCGCACTTCAGGTACCTGGAACTGGCCGTCGGGCCAGGGGTCTTTATCCCGCGTCCCGAAACGGAGACCGTGGTCCAGCTGGTCATTGACCACGTCAACGGCATGGCCCATCCGCGGATTGTGGACCTGGGTACCGGTTCGGGCGCCATTGCCGGCTCGATCGCCCACGAGGTGCCCGGTGCCGAAGTCCATGCCGTGGAGTACAGCACGTTCGCCCACGCCTGGGCTGAAAAGAACCTGGCCCCGCTGGGCGTCACACTCACCCTGGGGGACCTGCGGGACGCGCTGCCGGAACTTAACGGAACGTTCGACGTCGTGGTTTCCAACCCGCCCTACATTCCCGCCGAAGCCATCCCCAATGAACCGGAAGTAGCCCTGCACGATCCTCCCGAAGCCCTGTACGGCGGGGGAGCGGACGGGATGGAACTTCCGACGGCGGCTGCCGCCTCGGCTGCCCGGCTCCTGGTTCCCGGCGGCTACTTTGTGATGGAACACGCCGAAGTCCAGGCTGCCTGGATTGCCCGCATGATGGGGCGTACCGGTGTCTGGACAGAGATCACCACGCACCTGGACCTCAACGGCAAGGAACGCGCCACCAGCGCCGTGCTTGCCGGTCCGCGCCACGACAGATGAAAGAATAGGCCAGTGACCACAACCTACAACTGCACGTCAGAGGACCAGCGCGCCCTGGGCCTGGAGCATGCCCAGCGTGCCATCAGCGAAAACAAGTGCGTGGTCTTCCCCACCGACACGGTCTACGGGATCGCGGCTGATGCCTTCTCGCCGCAGGCCGTCACTATGCTTTTGGTCTCCAAGGGGCGCAGCCGCGCCATGCCCCCGCCCGTGCTCATTCCCCGGATCAACGCCCTGGATGGGCTGGCCACAGACATTTCGGCGGACGCCCGCAAGCTGGCCGAGGCGTTCTGGCCGGGCGGCCTGACGCTGATCCTGCACGCACAGCCGTCGCTGGACTGGGACCTTGGCGAGACGCAGGGAACGGTGGCCCTCCGCATGCCCGCCGATGAAGTGGCCCAGGAACTCCTCACCCTGACCGGCCCGCTGGCCGTTTCCTCCGCTAACCGGACAGGCCAGGCACCGGCGCAGACTGCTGCTGAAGCGCGCGCCCAGCTCGCCGATTCCGTTGAGGTCTACCTTGAAGGCGGCTTCCGGCCCGTGGAAGGAACGGACGCTGTGCCTTCCACCATCGTGGACGCCACCGGCCCCGTCCTTCGGGTGGTGCGCAACGGCGCCGTGTCCCTCGACCGGCTTCGGGAACATGTCCCGGGCGTCCTGGGCCTGGGTGAAGTTCCGGCGGCTGAGCCTGCGGACGAGGTGTCTGCGGACGAGGCGCCTGTCGACGTCGCCGAAGAAGGCACACCGGACGTGCGGGAACCCGCAGCGCCCGCCGAAAAGGATCCGGAGGCATGATCCTTGGCCGCGACCGCCTGAACCTCTTGGACGTCGAGGTCACTGCCGTCCCGGAGCACCGCATGGCAGAGGTTCTCAGCGGACTGATCGCAGCGGGCGGGCGACGCACGGTGGTCGGACATAACCTGCACAGCTGCTACCTGTATCACACGCTTCCGGCGTTCAGGGAGCTGTACGACTCAGCTGATGTTGTGCTTATGGACGGTGCCCCTGTGTATGCGCTCTGGAAGCGGCAGGGACATACCGCTGCGCCCGACACCAGCTTCAGGGTGGGCTCCACAGACTGGATCAAGCACCTGGGTTCGGTGCAGGGCCTGGACCGCGCGGCCGTTGTAGGAACCAACGGGCCCAGCAATGCCCTGGCATGCCGCAAGCTCGAGGCGCTCATGCCCGGAACCAAGGTGCTCGGCTGGGCCGGAGAGAACTGGGGCCCGGAGAGGGAAAGCAGCGTTGTCGACGAGTTGCAGGCCTTTGCCCCCAACCTGGTTCTCATCGGCCTGGGCATGCCGCTGCAGGAATCCTTCCTCTGGCGGCGCCGCGATGATCTTCCGGACGCGGTGTACGGTGCCGTAGGCGGAGCGCTTGACCAAATTTCCGGACACCAGTTACTCGCACCGCGGTGGCTTGGCCGGCTCGGGTTCGAATGGCTTTGGCGGCTCATGATCTCCCCCCGGAGGGTTTTCGGCCGCGTGTTCATTGAACCCTGGAAACTTGCCGCTATCCTGGCCGGCAGGAAATTTCGATCCACGGAAACAGGGGCCAGCAAATGACCAAGAACGTCGTCGCCGTGGTTGTCACGTATAACCGGCGCGAACTCCTTGAAACCACTCTCCGCGGCATCACCTCCGGAACGGTGCAACCTGCCGCCCTGGTGATCGTGGACAACGCCTCCACCGATGAAACAGCAGATTTCCTGGCCTCCTACGGCGGTCCAATCCCTGCAGACACCATCCGGCTCCAGCAGAACCTGGGCGGTGCCGGCGGATTTGTGGTGGGAATGGAGCGTGCCGTCCTGGACCACGCCGCAGACTACGTCTGGATCATGGACGACGATACGGAACCGCAGCCCGAAGCCCTCGCGGAGGCCCTGGCAGCCTCCCGCGCCTACGCTGCTGCGTCCGGGAACGAACCGAGTTTTGTGGCCAGCCGCGTGGTCTGGACCGACGGACGGGACCATCCGATGAACCGGATGCGGCCGCGACTCGGTGCCAGCGAGCATGATCGCGCCACCGCGGCCCGGGCCGGGGGAGTGCAGATCAGGACGGCCTCCTTCGTCTCGATCCTGATTGACGCCGACGAAATCCGCCGCCACGGCCTTCCCATTGCGGACTACTTCATCTGGAACGACGATCTGGAGTACACGGCCCGCATCTCCCGCCGCAGGAATGCCATCTCCGTTGAAAATTCCGTCGCGAGCCATCACACCAAGTCCTTTGGGGATGCCGGCGCTGATCCCGGTGCGCGCTTCTACTACGAGGTGCGGAACAAGCTGTGGGTCTACACGCGTTCAGCGGCGCTCACCCCGTGGGAGAAAATGTTGTATTCGGGTGCCTCAGTGCGCAACTGGACCCGGACCATCGCAGYCTCACCGAACAAGCGGCTCCTCCTCTCGGGCCTCCTTCGGGGACTGCTGCACGGGATGAAAGCCCCCCGCAGCAACGAGCAGGTTCTCAGCGGGATCTATCCGCTCCGCGACGTGCGGCTGACCGGGGGACCCGTCGCATGATCATGTACCTGCTGATGGGGCTGATCGCTGCGATCGTGTCCTATGGGGCCACTTGGGCAGCACGCGTGGTGGGCAATCGGCTCGAGCTCCACATGCCCATCCGCAGCCGAGACATGCACTCGATCCCGGTGTCCCGTCTGGGCGGTGTGGCCATCTTCCTCGGCGTGCTGGTGGCCCTCATCGTGGCCAGCCAGTCCTTCTTCGTCAAAGACATCTATCGGCACAATTTCTCACCCTGGGGCGTGCTGGCCGGTGCGGCACTGATCGTGCTGGTGGGCGTCGCGGATGACCTGCTGGACATCCGCTGGTGGGTGAAACTCATTGGCCAAAGCGCTGCCGCCCTGGTGGTGGCCATCTGGGGCGTCCGGATGACCATCATTCCCTTCATCCCGGAACCAATATTTGTCCGCAGCGAGCATTTGAGTATCGTGCTGACGGCCGGACTCATCGTCACCACCATGAATGCCTTTAACTTCATTGACGGGCTCGACGGGCTGGCCGCCGGCGTGGCCATTATCGGGGGGGCCGCCTTCTTCTTCACGGCGTACTGGGTGCACAGGAATGCCGTCCTGCTGGATTACTCGGACCTCGCCACCCTTCTCACGGCGGTGGTGGTGGGCAGTTGCATCGGCTTCCTGCCCCACAACTGGTTTCCGTCCAAGATCTTCATGGGCGATTCCGGGGCCATGCTGATCGGGCTGCTCATGGCCGCCGCCGGTATCGTTTCCACCGGCCAAATCAGCTCAGGCCTCTACGACCGGGCCAACGGCATCTCCACGATTATCCCTATCCTGCTGCCCTTCGCCGTGCTCTTCCTGCCACTGCTTGACTTGGGGCTCGCCGTCATCCGGCGGACGGCCAAGGGGCGCTCACCCTGGTCAGCGGACCGCGGCCACCTCCACCACAAGCTCCTGGACATCGGCTACTCACACCGGACCGCCGTCATCCTGATGTACCTGTGGACCGCCGTCCTATCGTTCGGTGGGCTGGCTTTTGCAGTCTTTCCATGGCAAATCGTGTTGGCGGTTGACCTATTCGCGACGCTCGTCATGGGCCTGGTGACGGCGTGGCCGTACCTGCGGCGGGGGAGCGACGAGCCGGCCGTATAACCGTGCCCGTGGCTTCATGTCAACACTCCGTGTTCGGATTCATTTCTATCTCGTGTAGAATTTAGGGGCAGCCAAAGCTGCCCCTCCACCCAGCCCCAGGGCGCCGACGATTGGGATCTCATGACCTCCAACGCCGACCCCGGACCATCGTCCGGCAACGGATCCGCTGGCGTCTCCGGTCCCACCCAATCCTTGTGGCTTCGCCTCCTGGCACTGAGTTCAGCTGCCGGCGGGGCGGCCATCATTCTGGCCGGCATTCCTGCCGTCATCCTGAACGGGCCCGACGGCGTCCTGTCCAGTACGTTGGGCGGCCTGCTGGTGATGGCGTTCTTTGCTATCAGCCTGCTGGTAGGGCACTTTATGGGACGAAATAACCCGTCAGGTGCCATTGGAATGTTCGTGGCCACCTATTTTGTCAAAGTGGTGGGGTTTGCGGTTGTCCTGTTCATGATCGGCGCTCCCGCCTGGCTGCACGGCCGCTGGTTCCTGATTGGCGCCGTCGCCACAGTTGTCTTGTGGCAGGCCGCTGAAATCTATGGCTTCAGCAAGGCGCGCCTGCAGATCTACAACGACCCCGAGCCGAAGGAAGCTGACGATGTCTGAATCCAAGCGCACACCCGAAGAGGGTGCCGGAAGCTCCAAACCCCGTGCTTCCACACCGGGAGTATCAGCGGAAAACAGTGACGGCGGATACAACGCCGGGATGGCCGTCTTCAGCTACATAATTGGCGGAATCATCGTCTGGAGTTTGATAGGGTGGGGTCTGGATAATCTGTGGGGAACCCGCTGGTTCGTGCTCGCAGGCGCTCTGCTTGGAGCTGTCGGAGGATTCTATCTTTCCCACATGCACGGCCTTACCAGTCCCGGAAACATGACCGGTAAGAGCGGCGCAGACAGCGGCCCGTCCGCGGACGGAAACACTAATGCCAAATAATTTCAGAGGGGGACCTGCGGAGCTAAAATCCGCGGATCCCCGACCAACGCCCAATGATGGACACTGCAGAGAGGAATCGCGTTGATCGCGCTTGCGCTCCCGGCCCAAGATTCAGGAGATTTTGCTCCTCCTGGTATCGAACAAATGCACCTGCCGGCAATCCTGCCGTGGGGGGCTGCAGACGGATTCTCCAAGCAGATGCTGCTGGTAATCATGTCTGTCGTCATTATCGCCACATTCTTTCTGCTAGCTGCGCGGAAGCAGCAGCTTGTTCCCGGCAAGCTCCAGTTCGCTGGTGAAATGGCTTATGGCTTTGTCCGTAATGGCATTGCCAAGGACATTATCGGCGGCAAAGACTTTATGAAGTACGTGCCGCTGTTGTTCAGCCTGTTCTTCTTCATTCTGGTAAACAACATTTACGGCGCTATTCCCGTCATCCAGCTGCCCAGCTTCTCCCACGTTGGCGGCGCCTATGTTCTCGCCGGCATTGTCTTTGTCACCTGGATTGGCATCGGCATCAAGAAGAACGGCCTCAGGTACTTCAAGCTGGCCACCGTGCCCAGCGGAGTCCCGCTGTACATCCTGCCGATCATCATCCCGATCGAGATCATTTCCAACTTTCTGGTCCGTCCCGTTACGCACAGCCTCCGTCTGTTCGCGACGATGCTGTCCGGTCACCTCATTGTCATGATCGCCGGGTCCGGAATTGAATACCTCGTCATGCAGGAGAGCGTGCTGCTGAAGGGCGCATCCGTCCTCGTGCTGGCCGGCTCCCTGGCCATGTACATGCTCGAAGCGTTGATCATGGCGCTCCAGGCCTACGTCTTCACCCTGCTGGCAGCCATCTACATTGAAGGCGCCCTGCACGCGGACAGCCACTAGGCACCCACAAACTTCCCCTCACGGGGATGAAGCAACCCAAACAACCTGCCACATAGATGGCATCTTGAAAGGAAGAAAAATGGAAGGCTCCATCAACGGCTCCCTCAACCTCATCGGCTACGGCCTCTCCGCTATCGGCGGTGGTATCGGTGTGGGTCTCGTGTTCGCTGCTTACATCAACGGCGTAGCACGTCAGCCGGAAGCCCAGCGCGTSCTGCAGCCGATCGCRTTCCTCGGCCTGGCGCTGACTGAAGCTCTCGCCATCCTCGGCCTGGTCTTCGCTTTCGTTCTCAAGTAAACCTTCAGAACCTAGCGAACATCCAGAACCGAGTAGAAAAGGACGGGTGAATTATGAACCAGGTGATCATCTCAGCCGCCACAGAGGGCGAGACTAACCCACTGGTACCCAACGTCTGGGAAATGGGCGTTGTCCTCGTCGGCTTTGCTGTCCTCATGTTCATCGTGGTCAAGTTCATTGTCCCGATGTTCGAGAAGACGTTTGCAGAGCGCGCTGAGGCAATTGAAGGCGGCATCGCCAAGGCTGAAAAGGCCCAGGCAGAAGCATCGGCCGCCCTCGAAGAGTACAAGCAGCAGCTCACGGACGCCCGTGCGGAAGCAAACCGCATCCGCGAGGAAGCCCGTGCAGAAGGCGCCCAGATCCTTGCTGATCTGAAGGAAAAGGCAGCTGCAGAGTCGGCCCGCATCACGGCCCAGGCCCACGTGCAGATCGAATCGGAGCGTCAGGCGGCAGTTGTGTCCCTGCGGTCCGAGGTAGGCACGCTGGCCACCACGCTGGCAGGTCGCATTGTTGGCGAAGCGCTCAACGATGACGAGCGTTCCGCCCGCGTTGTTGACCGTTTCCTGGCAGATCTGGAGACCCAGAACGCAGGTGCAGCTAAGTAATGTCAGGTGTATCGAGCGAATCGCTGACCACGGCACTGACCACGCTGGAAGCCAAGCTTCCGCTGGCCTCGCTGCAGTTGGCTAAGGAACTCTTCGGAATCCTGGGAACGGTGGACAGCTCGGCTGGCTTGCGCCGCGCTTTGACTGACCCGTCCCGCAGCGGTGACGAAAAGTCGGCGCTGGTCAAGCAGCTCGTTGGCGGAAAAGTCTCCGCTGACGCTGCGGACATCGCGGGCGGACTGGCCAGTTCACGCTGGGCATCGGCCCGAGATATCGGCGATGCACTCGAGACGCTTGCCGCGACGGTGGTAATCGCCGTTGCTGAAAACAAGTCGGCCGTTTCTGCCTCCGGTGTCTCTGGGCTGGAAGAGCTGGAGAACGATCTATTCTCCTTCAACCACGCCGTTGCCGCCAACCACGAGGTACAACGTGCTCTGTCGGAGCCGCAGGCCAGTGCTGCAGCGAAGATCAGCCTCGCCGGGAAGTTGGTTCCCGGCGCAAGCGAGGAAGCAAAAGTCCTCATTGGCCAGGCAGTGTCTGCACCGCGCGGCATCAAGCCGACCAATCTGGTAGCCCGGTTCGCCGAGCTGGCAGCCAAACGGCAGCAGCGCTGGATTGCGACGGTCAGCGTCACGCGTCCCTTGACGGAGACACAGTTTGCCCGCCTCCAGGCGGGGCTGAATGCCCTGTATGGTCGCGAGCTCAAGGTCAATCTCAGTGTTGATCCTGAACTGATCGGCGGAATCCGCGTCCAGGTGGGTGACGAAGTGCTTGACGCTTCGATGGTCACCCGGCTGGGCCAGCTCCACCGCCAACTGGCCGGTTAGCCGGACAAGCACAACTTAACGAAACGAAACCCCGGTCATCGTGAGCAACGATGATCACGAAAACAGGAGAGCAGGGACTGCAGATGGCCGAATTGACCATCAACGCCGACGACGTCCGTAATGCGTTGAACGAGTTCGCGGCGTCCTACGAACCCGGAAACGCGGAACGCGTAGAGGTCGGCCGTGTAACAACCGCAGGTGACGGCATCGCCCGTGTTGAGGGCCTTCCCTCGGTCATGGCGAACGAGCTGCTTCGCTTCGAAGACGGCACCCTGGGCCTCGCCCAGAACCTCGACGTGCGCGAAATCGGCGTCATCGTCCTCGGTGACTTCACCGGAATCGAAGAAGGCCAGGAAGTTCACCGCACCGGACAGGTTCTGTCCGTGCCGGTTGGCGATGCCTTCCTCGGCCGCGTGGTTGACCCGCTGGGCCAGCCTATCGATGACCTCGGCGAAATCAAGGCCGAGACCACGCGTGCGCTGGAACTCCAGGCACCCGGCGTCACCCAGCGTAAGTCGGTCCATGAGCCGATGCAGACCGGTCTTAAGGCTATCGACGCCATGATTCCGATCGGCCGCGGCCAGCGCCAGCTGATCATTGGTGACCGACAGACCGGTAAGTCGGCTATCGCCATTGACACCATCATCAACCAGAAGGCCAACTGGGCTTCGGGCGATGTGAACAAGCAGGTTCGCTGCATCTACGTGGCAATCGGTCAGAAGGCGTCCACCATCGCGGCCGTCCGTCAGACCCTTGAGGACAACGGCGCACTGGAATACACCACCATCGTGGCTTCCCCCGCGTCTGACCCCGCAGGCTTCAAGTACCTGGCACCGTACGCCGGTTCGGCCATCGGCCAGCACTGGATGTACGGCGGCAAGCACGTCCTCATCGTGTTCGATGACCTCTCCAAGCAGGCTGAGGCCTACCGTGCTGTGTCGCTTCTGCTGCGCCGCCCGCCGGGACGCGAAGCCTACCCGGGCGACGTCTTCTACTTGCACTCCCGTCTGCTTGAGCGTTGTGCCAAGCTCTCCGACGAGCTCGGCGCAGGCTCGATGACCGGCCTGCCGCTCATCGAAACCAAGGCAAACGACGTTTCGGCTTACATCCCGACCAACGTGATCTCCATCACCGATGGCCAGATCTTCCTGCAGTCGGACCTCTTCAACGCCAACCAGCGTCCGGCCGTCGACGTGGGTGTCTCTGTGTCCCGCGTTGGTGGTGCTGCCCAGGTCAAGTCCATGAAGAAGGTCTCCGGTACTTTGAAGCTGGAACTGGCTCAGTACCGCGACATGCAGGCTTTCGCAATGTTCGCGTCGGACCTCGACGCCGCATCGCGCCAGCAGCTGACTCGTGGCGCACGCCTGATGGAACTGCTCAAGCAAGGCCAGTACTCGCCGTTCCCGGTCGAGAACCAGGTTGTTTCCATCTGGGCAGGCACCAACGGCTACTTGGACRACGTTCCGGTTGAGGAYGTCARCCGYTTCGARWCCGAGTTCCTGGAGCACCTSAAGCACAAGTCMTCCATYCTGACCACGCTGGCGCAGACCAACGTYMTGGACGAYGACACCGCTGAAGCGCTGAAGWCCKCGATCRTSGACTTCAAGAAGGGCTTCTTCGGSGAGGGCGATAGCCAGCTGGTGGGTGCCGGCCACGAGGAGCATGACGCTATCTCCGGAGCCGAAGTCGACCAGGAAAAAATCGTCAAGCAGAAGCGCTAGTTTCGCTGGCAGGGACTGCCGGGACCTTCAACGGTTCCGGCGGTCCCGGCCACCGGGATCTTAGGAAAGGATAAGTATGGGAGCCCAGATTCGGGTCTACCGCCAGAAGATCAGCTCGACCACGTCGATGCGCAAGATCTTCAAGGCGATGGAACTGATCGCTACCTCGCGCATCGGCAAGGCCCGCGCACGCGTAGCGGCTTCACTGCCTTACGCAAACGCGATTACGCGTGCCGTTTCTGCTGTCGCAAGCCAGAGCGAAATCGACCACCCGCTGGTCACCGAGCCGGAGCAGATCCGCCGGGCCGCCGTCCTGGTCATCACCTCGGACCGTGGCCTCGCGGGATCGTATTCGGCAACGGTGCTTAAGCAGGCGGAAGGCCTGTTCGAGCTGCTGCACGACGAGGGCAAGGAAGTTAAGACCTACGTCATGGGCCGCAAGGCGCAGGCGTACTTTGATTTCCGGAACCGTCCCTTCGAACGCGCATGGACCGGCAACACGGATGCTCCGGTGTTCGAAGTTGCGCGGGAAGTCGGCGCAGCCCTGCTCGAAGACTTTGCGACGGCCTACGAAGAGGGCGGCGTGGACGAGATCCATGTCGTTTATACCCGCTTCAAGTCCATGGTCACCCAGGAGCCGACGGTTATCCGTCTGCTGCCGCTCGAGGTTGTTGAAGAGCAGGCCGCGTCCGAATCGGACCTCCTGCCGCTTTACGAGTTCGAGCCGGAAACGGAGCAGGTTCTTGATGCTCTGCTGCCGCGCTACATTGAGTCACGCATTTTCGCCGCCATGTTGCAGGCCGCAGCTTCCGAGCTCGCAGCCCGTCAGCGGGCGATGAAGTCTGCCGGCGACAACGCCACGGACCTCATCAAGAAGTACACGCGTCTGCGCAACACTGCCCGCCAGGCTGAAATTACGCAGGAGCTTTCCGAAATCGTTGCCGGTGCCGACGCCTTGAACGCGTCCTAGCCTGCACGGTCCGGTCCAGCTGTACCTGCACCAAAGAACAAACTTAGATTCCACGCCATCTACTGAGTGAAGTGAGAGAGATGACTGCCACTGCTACCGAACACGTAGCCGCAACGTCCGGTGCTACCGGCCGTATTGCACGTGTTATTGGCCCGGTTGTCGACGTCGAATTCCCGGCTGACGCAATCCCCTCGATTTACAACGCACTTACCACCGAGATTACTCTCAACGGTGAGACCAAGACCATCACGTTCGAGGTTGCCCTGCACCTCGGCGACAACGTGATTCGCGCCATTTCCCTGCAGGCAACCGACGGCCTCGTCCGCGGTACGTCTGTGGTGGACACCGGTGCCCCCATCTCCGTGCCCGTCGGCGACGTCGTCAAGGGACACATCTTCAACGTCCTCGGACAGCCGCTCGACGTGACGGAGGCCGAACTCGAGATCACCGAGCGCTGGCCCATCCACCGCAAGGCCCCGGCCTTCGCGACGCTCGAGGGTTCCACCGAGATGATGGAAACCGGCATCAAGGTCATCGACCTTCTCACCCCGTACATCAAGGGTGGAAAGATCGGCCTGTTCGGCGGCGCCGGCGTGGGCAAGACGGTTCTGATCCAGGAAATGATCACCCGTGTTGCTCGTAACTTCGGTGGTACTTCGGTATTCGCCGGTGTTGGCGAGCGTACCCGTGAAGGTAACGACCTCTGGGTTGAAATGGAAGAGGCAGGCGTCCTGAAGGACACCGCCCTTGTGTTCGGCCAGATGGATGAGCCGCCGGGAACGCGTCTGCGCGTTGCACTGTCCGCGCTCACCATGGCGGAGTACTTCCGCGATGTGCAGAACCAGGACGTGCTGCTGTTCATCGACAACATCTTCCGCTTCACCCAGGCAGGCTCCGAGGTTTCCACCCTCCTCGGCCGCATGCCGTCGGCTGTGGGCTACCAGCCCAACCTGGCTGACGAGATGGGTCTCCTCCAGGAGCGCATCACGTCCACCAAGGGCCACTCCATCACCTCGATGCAGGCCATCTACGTTCCCGCAGATGACTACACCGACCCGGCCCCGGCCACGACCTTCGCACACCTCGACGCGACCACGGAACTTTCCCGTGAAATCGCTTCGCGTGGTCTGTACCCGGCCGTTGACCCGCTGTCGTCGACGTCCCGCATCCTGGATCCGCAGTACATTGGCAACGACCACTACAACACGGCCGTCCGCGTCAAGCAGATCCTGCAGAAGAACAAGGAGCTCCAGGACATCATCGCCATCCTCGGCGTTGACGAGCTCTCGGAAGAGGACAAGATCGTCGTGTCGCGTGCACGCCGCATCCAGCAGTTCCTCTCCCAGAACACGTACACCGCCAAGCAGTTCACCGGCGTCGAAGGCTCAACCGTTTCCATCAAGGACACGGTTGAGGGCTTCACCGCCATCTGCGACGGCGAGCTCGACCACATCGCTGAGCAGGCCTTCTTCAACGTTGGCGGCCTGGACGATGTCGAGCGCCAGTGGGCCAAGATCCAGGAACAGACCAAGTAATATGGCTGAGCTTGAGGTTGAGATTGTCGCAGCGGACCACTTCGTGTGGTCCGGAGCGGCCAAGATGGTCAAGGCCCGCACCAGCGATGGTGAGATCGGAATCCTGCCCGGCCACTCGCCCCTGCTGGCGATCCTGGCCGAAGGTGAGCTGGCCATCGAGCCGGTTTCCGGGGACCGTATTGCCGTTGTTGTTGACGGCGGATTCTTTTCCGTCGACAACAACCGCGTGGTGATTGTTGCTGACAACGCCCAACTGGGCGACGCGGCTACTGCTGGGATCCGCTAGCACCAACCTGATGGACGCCCAGACTCTTTCGTTCATCGCCCTGGCAATCACTTTCGGATTGCTGATATTTGCACTGTGCCTCGTGGGGGTGCGCCGTTTCAACTTGCGGCGCGCCCTCGGCACGGTGGACGCCTCCATTTGCACGGCTGGAAACAGCTGGCAGATGGGGGTTTGCCGTTATCAGGACAACGACCTTGAATGGTTCCGGCTGGCGTCCCTGAGCCTGCGTCCCAAACACAAGTTCAAGCGGAGCTCCTTGGAGCTTTTGGGCCGCCGCAAGCCCACTGAGGGCGAGGCAGTTAAAGTCCAGCCCGACGTCGTGATCGTCGAGCTGCGGTACGAGGGCCAGGATCTGCGGTTGGCCATGAAGTTTGATGCTTACACGGGATTGTCCTCCTGGCTGGAAGCCGGGCCGGTCATCGGCGTGGGTACCTGGCGATAGCCGCGTGGATTGGATCGCGGATATTCGTTTGACCGACGGGCCGGTGTACTGGTCCGCCTGGGTTCTTGGCGCTGTCGCCGCGGTGTACCTGAGCTGGCGCCCGCGCCCCCATGGCCGGCGCCGCTGGTTCCTCAGCGTGGCCGCCGCGCTGGCCGTAGGCGCCGGCCTGGTGCTCTTAGTGCACTGGATACTGATCTACCTCACGTCGGTTTTTCCTGAAGAGCTGCCTTCCCTTGTCCTGGCCTGGGTCTTTGCAGGAGTGGCCGCACTGTTGCTTGTCCTGCTCCGGCTCCGTCTGGGCCCATGGCGTCGCCGAATTCTCGATGTGATCGCCCTGCTGGCCGTGGTGCTGCTTGCCGCCGTGCAGATCAACGCCTACTTCGGCCTCAACCGCACGGTTGCTGACCTCACGGGAACGGCCCTGACGCGCATCCCGCCCTTGGAACCCGAACTCCAGCGCCAACCTGGACACTCCGCCCAACCGCTTGCAGGGTGGACCGCCAGCAGCGACCTGCCCGCCGATGGCGTCATACGCACCGTGTCGATTCCCGGTACCGCTTCCGGGCTGCAGACCCGCACCTCCTACGTCTACCTTCCGCCTGCCTACTTTGCCGCGAACCGACCCAGTCTTCCGGTCCTGGTACTCGTACCGGGCCAGCCCGGTGGCCCTGCGGACTGGCTCTCCGGGGGCGCATTGCTGCCACGGATGGCGAGCTTCGCGGCGCGGCACGGGGGAGTAGCGCCCGTAGTGGTGGTGGTTGATCCCAACGGCAGCCAGTCCGCCAATAACCTCTGCATGGACAGCGACCTTGCCAAGGCAGACACCTACCTCTCCGTGGATGTTCCCCGCTGGATCGGTGCCACGCTGGATGTAGATACTGACCCCCGGCAATGGGCTGTGGGCGGGTTCAGTTTTGGAGCCACCTGCGCTGTCCAGTTGGTGACCCGCCACCCGGATGTCTACACAGGATTCCTGTCCTTTGCCAGCGAGCGGGAGCCGGCACTCGCCAAGGAACGCCAGAAGACCGTTGATACAGCGTTCCATGGCGACACTGCCGCCTTCGATGCCCAAGTGCCGTTGACGTTGATGAAGGAGCGCCACTATGACGGCAAGGTTGCCTACTTCGCTGCCGGGGCCACGGATCCGGAATTTGTGGCGAACCTGGAAACCTTGGCGACGGCGGCGCGCGGGGCAGGGTTCACTGTGGAGTCCGATGTGGTGCCACGAACAGGCCACTCCTGGGACATGCTGACGCCCGGTATGGCTAATGGGCTGGAGCTGCTGGCGACTCACTGGGGGTGGGAGCGCTGAACGCCGCCCGTGACAGGAGTACCCCGGCCCTGTTCTGGTCCACTGTGGGGCTCCCTGCCGTTCAGCGGCTCGCCGGCTATCTTCGCTCAGTGCCTTTGACGCTGTGCATCCTTGGGATCTTCCTGGCGGCGGGCGTGCTAACGGACAGCTTACTGGAGGGCCCACCGGAGGAGCTCCTGCCACTCGCGGGGGTCAGCGCCCCCGGTCTGCGGGCAGGCAATTGGTGGTCGCTGGTGACATCCATGTTCTTCGCCACCAATCCGTTGGCGTACCTGGTGGCTTCCCTGATGATTCTTTTGCTGTTGGGCCTGGCGGAAAGGCAGCTTGGCAAGCTCCGGACCGCGGCCCTGCTGTTGGGCGGCCAGTTTGCCGCAGTCACAGTGTTCCTGCTGGTCACCCAGTTGGCGCGGTTTGCCGGTGACGGCTGGCTGGGGCTGATGACGGACAGCGCGCTGATTGGGCCGTACGCCGCCGTCCTGGCTGTTTCAATGGCGTCCAGCGGCAAACTGCCAGTGCTCTGGCGACGCCGGCTGCGGACGGCGGTGCTCTCGGTCGCCTTGCTGCTGGTCCTATACGTGGGGCATGACGAGACGGTTATTGGGCTGGTGGGTGCCTTAGTAGGCCTGGCCGCGAGCTGGTGGGCTGAGAGTGAGCACGGCCCGCTGCACGCGCCCCGTTCGACCGGCCGTGAGACCCGGAACCTGCTCGCCCTTACGGTGGCCGTGTTTGCTGTGGGACCCATCCTGACTACCATCACCCGGGCGCCGACCGGCCCGCTGGCACTGCTGCGGGACGTGCTCCTGAATCCCGTGCCTACCCTCGGCCAGCTTGAAGCCAATTGCGGCTCCACGGTCGAGGCGTCATGCCTGGAAATCGGGCGGGCGGGTTTCGCCGGTCCATTCGGGCTTGCCCTGACGGTGGTCCCGGTGGCCCTGCTCCTGATCTGCGCCGACGGTATGCGCCGGGGACGCAGTATGGCACTCCGGATCACGTTGGTCATCCAGTTGGCGATCACGGCCCTGGCTGCCGTGTACCTTGCTTTGTTCGCTCTCATTCCGCACTATCCCTCCCGGCCGCAGACGGCTGCCATGGGCTCAGGCTTCGCCCACATCCTGCCCTTGGTGACGGTGCCTCTCCTGCTGGCCGTGCTGCTCTGGGTCAACCGGTGGCAGTTCCGCGTGGAGACCGTCCCCGCGGCCCGGCACAGGTTGGCGCTGGTAGTTGGCGGAGTCTGGCTGGTCCTGGCCGGCGGCTATAGCGTGGCATGGTTGGCGGCCGGTGGAATGATGCGTGACGGCGGCCCCCTGGGTTTGCTGGCCGAGCTGGCCCGGCAGTATCTTCCCGTGCCGCTTCCCAACCTCTACCGCAGGGTCTTCGCCGAGCGGGACAGCGTCGAGGCGCTGATCTTTGGCTATTCCGGCCCCCTCTTCTGGCTGGTGGCACTGGCCGGTGTCTGGTCGGTGCTGGTGGGACGCCACCACGGCAGCGATTCCGGGCACAATGACAGGACCGCCGCGCGACGGCTCCTGCATCAGGGCGGCGAGTCACTGTCATGGATGGCGCTCTGGGAGCCCAACCGGTACTGGTTCAGTCCGGACGGCCGTGGTGCCGTCGCATACCAGCAGCATGGAACCGTTGCCCTGACCCTCGCAGGCCCTTTCGGGGCAGTGGAAAGCCGTGGACTGACAGCTAGAGGCTTCATCGACTACTGCGGCAGCCGGGCACTGGCGCCGGCCTTCTACTCATGCGACGGTACTTTGTGGCCAATGCTCCGGGACCTGGGGTTTCAGCGGGTGCCGGTGGCGCAGGAGACCAGGCTGTCCGTCCGCGAGCTCGACTTCAAGGGCAAGGAATGGCAGAACGTGCGAACGGCGCGCAACCGGGCGGCCAAACTGGGTGTTACCGCTGTTTGGGGAACGTACCATGGCCTGCCTTCGACGCTCCGCGCGCGGCTCAGTGAGGTGTCGGAGGAATGGGCGGCAGCCAAATCGATACCGGAAATGGGCTTCACCCTGGGCGGCATCGATGAACTGATGGACGATGAAGTCCTCTGTTGCCTGGCAGTGGATACCGACGGGAACGTGCATGGGGTCACCAGTTGGCTGCCCGTTTACGACGACGGGAAGCTGGTTAGCCGCACGCTGGACGTGATGCGGCGGGGTGCTGGAGGATTTCCCGGGGTGATGGAGTTCCTGATAGCTGCGGCGGTGGTGGAGTTGCGGGAAACGGTGGAGGTCATCTCCCTCTCCGGGTCACCGCTCGCCAGCCTGCCCGACGGCGACACCACCCAGGAACAAGTGCCGGCTGAAAACCTGCTGCGCATCCTTGACGTGGTGGGCCACGCCCTGGAACCCGTCTACGGGTTCCGGTCGCTGGCCGCCTTCAAATCACGTTTTCAGCCCGAGTACCGGACGCTGTACCTGTACTACCAGGATCCATTGCAGTTGCCTGCCATCGGCCGTGCGCTCACCCGCGCGTATTTGCCCGGTCTTTCCCTGCGGCAGGGTGCCCGTCTGGTCCGCGAACTGGTGGGTTGACCGGGACTGAGGTAACAAGCTCCGCAAAGAAAAAATCCCCGGCACGAATGCCGGGGATTTATTCGCTGGAAGCCGCATCGGGGCAGCCTCCGGGCGGTGGGACTAGACCAGCGTTACGCCGGTGGCCTGGGGGCCCTTGGCACCCTGGCCGATCTCGAACTGAACGCGCTGGTTCTCGTCGAGGGTCTTGAAGCCACCGGTCTGGATCTCAGAGTAGTGAACGAAGACATCGCCATCGGAGTCATCCGGGGTGATGAAGCCGAAGCCCTTTTCAGCGTTGAACCACTTGACGGTTCCCTGTGCCATTTATTTCTCCTCATTGTGGAACTTGTCTAAGTCCGGCACACCTCGTGCCGGACTTGGTCACTCCGCGAGAAGAATCCTTTACTGCCATCCCGAAGGGGAGGGGCTGTGCAGGAGCTTCACGCTCGCAACATGTCTTGCGAGCATGAAAAAACACCTACACAAAGACTGATCTAAGAATTCCATGCCGTCCCCGTCTGGTCAACGGCCCCACCGGGAAATTTTGGCGAAAAACCATATGATTCCCCTTGTCAGGGGCGAATTCAGCCAGCGGGGGGCGGACTCGGCGTCAGAAGAGCCGGGATTCGGTGTCGTCCACACCGCGCATGGCGTCGTAATCAAGCGTGATGCAGTCAATGCCGCGGTCGTTGGCGAGGACCTTGGCCTGGGGCTTGATCTGCTGGGCAGCGAAGATTCCACGCACGGGCGCCAGCAGCGGGTCCCGGTTCAGCAGTTCCAGGTAGCGGGTCAGCTGCTCGACTCCGTCGATGTCGCCGCGCCGTTTCAGCTCGATGGCCACTGTAGCCCCGGTGGCGTCCCGGGCCAGGATGTCCACCGGGCCAATGGCAGTGAAGTACTCCCGGCGGATTAGGGAGAAGCCGGTGCCGAGGGTTTCGATCTGGTCCGCGAGCAGGCGCTGCAGGTCCGCCTCCACACCGTCCTTGATCAGGCCGGGATCCACCCCGAGGTCGTGGGTGGACTCATGCAGATGCTCATGGATATTGATGATCAGGCGGTCATCGGTCTTGGCAGATTGAACCGTCCACTGCTCTGTCACGCCAAGTTCCAGGTCAACATCATCCGGCGTGGATACACGCAGCGACGCGGGCGGGCTCATCCAGTTCAGCGGCTTGTAGGAACCGCCGTCCGAATGGACCAGCACGGAGCCATCAGCCTTAACCAGCAGAAGCCGGGTGGCAAGGGGAAGATGGGCTTTGAGCCGGCCAACATAATCAACTGAACATCGGGCTATCACAAGTCGCACGCCGTACACACTACCGGGGCTGGGGCAGAATGGACGCATGCCGCGTTCCAACCGCCCCCGCCGCCCTGCTTCCGGAAAAGGCTCCGCTACCAAGAGGAGCCCGGCCGCAAAAGTGGTAGGCAGGAAGGGAAGCGGCGAGGTCCCCGAACTGGATCTGGAACGGGCGCGGGCAGGCATTGCACGGCGTGAAAGCGCCCCCGACGGCGAGTGGATGGTCAGGACGATGACCGCCCGGAACGCGGAAAAAACCTACATCTGCCCTGGCTGTTCCACCGCGGTTGTTCCCGGCGTGGCCCATCTGGTGGTGTGGAAGGACGACCACCTGTTCGGTGCCGCCGCCGGGTTGGCGGAGCGCCGCCACTGGCACACCAACTGCTGGCTTTCCCGGACGTACCGCTACCGCTGATCCTGCGGCCTGCTGCCGGCAAGAGCCTTCCTGAGCCGCCGCGGGCCCGGACCGTGTCCGGACTCGCTAAGCTGGCAGGCATGACTTTTGATCCGGCGTCGTACGAATTCACCCTGCCTTCAGGCCCCTCGGCCATCCGCGCGTCCACGGTCCTGCCGGCGAAGCGGGAGAACATTGAACTCCACACCGCGGACGGCCACAAGCTGGTCGGGGAACTGGCTGTGCCGGAATCCGGTCCCATCACCGCGACGCTGATTACGCTGCATCCCCTCCCGACCCACGGCGGGTTCATGGACTCCCATGTCTACCGGAAGGCGTCCTACCGGCTCCCGGCATTGGCCGGCGTGGCGGTGCTCCGGTTCAACACCCGCGGTACGGAATCGCCGCGGGGCACCAGCGCCGGTTCGTTTGAAGAGGGGATCGGTGAACGCCTGGACGTGGAGGCGGCGGTGCGTTTCGCCGTCGAACGCCAACTGCCCAACCGCTGGCTGGTGGGTTGGTCCTTCGGGACTGAACTGGCGCTGATGTACGGTGCCGTGGAGCCGGTGGCAAGCCAGGTTCAGGGCGCCGTGCTGCTGTCACCCCCGCTGCACAGGGCCACGGACGAGCACCTGCGGATGTGGGCGGCGGCCGGGAAGCCACTGACGGTCCTGGTGCCTGAGCACGATGACTACCTCCAGCCCGCGGCCGCGGCAGAACGCTTCAGCCTGGTGCCGCAGGCCAGGGTGGTAGGGGTCGATGGCGCCAAACACCTGTGGGTGGGGGAGAAGTATGCGTCCCGCGTGCTTAACGAAATCGTTGACGATGTGACCGAAGCAGGTTCGGGTCCGCACGGGCTGCCGCAAGAGTGGAACGGCCCGGTAGCCACCTCGGCTCCCTGAGACCAGGCGCCGGGCGTTTGGTGACCGTTGCCTGGCGTTAGTGCTTGTCCTGGCGGGCGATGTAAATCTCCTTGACCAGCAGCAGGATGGCGGCCGCTGTGGGGATGGCGATCAGGGCGCCCAGCACGCCGAGCAGGCTGCCGCCGGCAATGACCGAGATGACGGCCACGGCGCCCGGTACCGCCACGGCCTTCTGCATGATGCGCGGGGAGATGAAGTAGGCCTCAAACTGGAGGTAGGCGAAGTAGCAGATCCCGAAGATGGCGGCCGTCTGCCAGCCTTCGGTCAGCGAGATCAGGACCACCACGATGCCGGCGATCATGCCGCCCACCAGCGGGATGAACGCGAGGAGCACCACCACAAAAGCCAGCAGGAGCGCGAACGGAACCCCCACGATGGACATCACGATGAACGCAAAAGTGGCGTTCAACAGTGCCACGCAGGCCTGCCCGATGACGTAGTTGCCTACCGAGCGCGTGATTTCCTCGGAGAGGGCTGCCACCCGCGGCCGGCGTGAGCGGGGCGCCAGCCGGTAGCCCCACTTCTTCATGGACGGAAGGGCTGCCAGGAAGTAAAGGCTCAGCACCAGGACAATCAGGGCGCCAAAGAGCCCGTTGGCCAGGGTGGAGCCGAAGCCCACCACCCCGCCGAATATTCCGCCCATGGCAGCCGGATCATTAACGAATTTGTCCAGCTCCACAGTGATGCGGTCGCGGATCCCGAACTGGTCATCAATGCTCCGGAAGAAGTCTGAGTCGATGAAGTCCCGGACCCAGGTGGGCGCCTGGGCAACAATTTGGGTGACCTGTTGCACGATGGTGGGTATCAGGGTGGCGAAGAAACCGGCCACGGCTCCTATCAGGACGGCGACGGAGATCAGGATGCCGGCCGGGCGGGGAATTTTCCGGTTCTCCAGCCACCCCACTACGGGCTCAAGGCCGAGGGCGATGAACAGGGCAGCCACGATCCATAGAAGCAGTTGTGTGGTGTTGGATCCGATCCAATAGACCAGGAGTGCCAGGCCCACGCCCACGGTGCCCATGAACCCCATGTACAGCGGATGTTGGGGAGAGAGGCGCGGCCCGGGTCTGCCGAACTGGGGTGCGGTTTCGCCTGCCGCGGCAGCTTCTTCTTCCGCAACGTGGAACTCCGGCGGCAGCTCAGGGGGCATTTCAAAACGGAGCCTCGGCTGCGCGCCGGGCAACGGCTGGCGCAGGCGCCGCACGAAGGAGCCCAAGGCTGCAGCTGCCCGCGCCCTCGGCTTCAGGGATCTTCCCGGCGCGGCAGGAACAGTGCCTGCGGCCGAGTGATTTTCGTGTCCCGTTGAGGATTCTTCGGTCTTGTCAGTCACTGGGATTTGGGGCCTGTTCCTTGCGTGGCACCGCTTGCACGGGCCGGTGTGATGATCATCGCAAACACTATCAGCAGCCTTGCTAATAGGTGCGGAGACGCCCGGTCCGGGCTTCAAACATCCGCCGCGGGCCGGCCGGTGGAGGACCTTATCCGGGGTTCTGGTAACAAAACGGTTACTATTGAAAGCAAACCCCCGCTGATGATAGGTGTTTCCTTTGCGTTTCAAGACTGCAGTCGCACTCGTGCTGCTCGGCCTCCTGACACTTCTGGCCGGCATCGGCCAGAAGACCATCTGGGCTCCCTCCGAGACCTTTACGGCCTCGGCCCCCTCGGACGCCACCGAGGCACCCCTGACCGTCATTGACCAGAAACTGCGCACCCAGCAGGGCGGAACAGTAAAGATCAACGTCAAGGGCGAGGGCAACTTCCTGCTTGCGGTCGGCCGGCCCGACGACGTGGCTGCCTGGGTAGGCCGGACCGCCCACAACACCGTCACCGGGGTTTCGGAGAAAAAGGATGCCCTCGTGGTGGAGCATGCCGCCGGCGACGCAACGGCCCCGAATCCGGCCGGATCCGATCTTTGGGTATCCACTGAAAACGCGAGCGGCGAACTGCAATACTCATGGACGCCTCCGGCGGACGGCCAGTGGTCGCTGCTGCTGGCAACAGACGGCACCCAGCCCGCGCCGTCGTCGATCTCCATGAC
Source organism: Pseudarthrobacter sp. 01T43 (assembly GCF_056398665.1). Lineage (NCBI taxonomy): Bacteria > Bacillati > Actinomycetota > Actinomycetes > Micrococcales > Micrococcaceae > Pseudarthrobacter > Pseudarthrobacter sp. 01T43. The sequence continues at coordinate 110,620 of NZ_JBFTPV010000006.1, forward strand.
ATTCCCGAATGACACCTCCACACCGTGGGCTGTCCCGCTGATGGTGATCGGCGGACTCCTGATCCTCGCCGGCATTGCCCTGGCCTTCCTCTCCGCACGCAAGCGCGACGGTGAAGGCAACGGTCAGGGCAGCCTGTTCGCACGGCGCGCCCGGGCCAGGTCTGAGGCAAAGTCCGGACGGCTGGGCATGGTATCCGGCAGCGTGGTCACCGCTGCCGTGACCGCAGCAGTGGTGGCCGGAACCGGCCTCGCCGCGAACGCTGCCACCACTCCCGCCCCGGCTCCCACCACGGGACCGGCCGGCTCTCCCGCCCAGCCTGCATCGCCCGTCCTCCTGGATGCCCAGTTCCGGCGCATCCTCGAGCAGGTCTCCAGCGCGACGGACGCAGGTGACGGCGCAAAGGATGCGGCCAAGCTCGCGGACCGCGTGGGCGGGATCGAGCTTGAGGTCCGCACCCAGAACTACAAGATCCGTTCCCAGGTGGGCACGTACGAGGCCCGGATGCCTGTGCGCTCCACCAAGCTCCTCACCACGGTGGTTACCGGTGACCGCAGCTGGCCCCGCTCCGTCCTCGCCGTCACGCAGGGTGACGGCAACGTGGTCCCGCAGCTGCTGACGCTGGTGCAGCCCTCGGCCCGGGAGAACTACAAGCTGACCGAGACCACCCCGCTGCAGCCGGGAACCACCTTCCCCGCCATCGACAGGAACGGCACGGAGACGCTGGCCGCGAACGACAAACAAGGCCTGCTGTACAGCGGCGAAGAAGCCCTCGCCGGGCTGGCCGACCGCCTGACCAACTCCGAGTCCAGCTTCAAGGACAAGGTCGTGGAGGGCGAGTCCTCGCCGTACATCGCCGACACCCTCTCCTACCAGGCCGAGGTGGTTTCCTCGGGAGCCAACGGCAACTTCGCCTTCACCCACAAGGTGGTGCCGGAAAGCACGGTGGTGTTCCGCACTGCCGACGGTGGAGCGCTGGTGATGGGCCGGATCAACTTCGGATTCGACGGTACGCCGAAGGCTTCCGGCGACAAACTCACCATCGGTGACGACGCCGCAGCGCTCGCGGGCGGTAAGGAAACCACCACCGGCATGGTGCTGAACTTTGCCGAATCGATGGCTGTCTACGTGCCGGCGGCCGGATCAACCGATCCCATCCGGCTGGTCGCCGCCACGCGCGGCCTGGTGGGCGCAAGCTTCAAGTAGCCCCGTACGCAGTCTTCGTTACTCCCGGCAGCGGCCGGAGTGGCTAGAGTGGAAAGCATGAGTTCGCCAGCTTCCCGACCAGTCCCTCCAGCCGCTGCCAGCCTGCTTAACCTGCGTGGCGCCGTCGACCTTTCATCCCTGAAGCAGCGCCAGGCGCCAGGCCCGGCTGCCGGCAATCCGCCGGCCCCCGGGGGTGCGGCTGCCGGTACCGGCACTCCCGCCAACGCAACCGCCGCCAACGGAACTGCGGATGCGGGAGCGGCGCCGCTGCGGGTCAACGTCACGGAAGGTAACTTCCAGGAGCTCGTGGAACTTTCTGCCCAGGTCCCGGTTGTCTTCGCCCTCTGGGCCGCCTATTCGCCGGAGTCGGCCTCGATGGTGGACTCACTTGAGCGGGTAATCAACAGCTACGGAGGACAGCTGGTGCTCGGCGCCGCGGACATCGACGCGTTCCCGCAGCTGGCACAGGCCTTCCAGGTTCAGGCAGTCCCCACCGCTGTGGCAGTGATCAAGGGCCAGCCGGTGCCGCTCTTCCAGGGTGGTGCCGACGAAGCCCAGATCCGGCCATTGCTGGATGAACTGCTCAAAGTTGCGGCTGCGAACGGTGTGACGGGAAGCCTCGGCGGCGGGGCACCGGCAGATGCCGAACCGGCGCCCCTTCCGCCGTTGCACCAGGCGGCTTTCGACGCCATCGAAGCCGGGGACTACGAGGCAGCCGCCGTGGCCTACCGCCAGGCCCTGGTGGAGATGCCCTCGGATGCCGAGGCCAAGGCGGGCCTGGCGCAGGTGGAGCTGATGGCACGGCTGCAGCCGCTTTCCGCCCAGGATACCGACGCCCTGCGCACCCGTGCCGCCGAGGAACCCGACAACCTTGATGCCCAGCTCAGCGTGGCGGACCTGGATGTGGCCGGCGGTCACGTGGAGGACGCCCTGAACCGCGTGGTCAGCTTCATCGGCAGAAACTTCGGCCCCGAGCGGGAGACCGCGCGCGTCCGGCTCCTGGAACTCTTCGACGTGGTGGGCACGCATGATGACCGGGTGGCGAAAGCCCGGCAGGGCCTGGCCAGGGTGCTGTTCTAGATGTCCGCGCTCTTCCAGCCGCTCACGCTCCGGTCACTCGAATTAGCACACCGTGGCTGGGTCTCGCCGATGTGCCAGTACAGCTGCGACCCCGACGCCGCCCCGGGAGTTCCGAACGACTGGCACCTGATGCATCTGGGCTCCTTCGCCGCTGGGGGTGCCGCGTTGATTCTCACCGAAGCCGCGGCCGTGAACGCGGCGGGCCGGATCAGTCCACGGGACGCCGGGCTCTACAACGACGAGCAGGCTGAGGCCTGGGCTCGGATCAACTCCTTCGTGCACCGCCACGGTGTCGCCGAAACGAAGATCGGGGTCCAACTGGCGCACGCGGGCCGCAAGGCATCCACGTACTGGCCATTCTCCGGGCAGCGGGGGAGCGTACCGGAATCCGACGGCGGCTGGGCCACAGTGGGGCCCTCGGCATCGGCGTTTGAAGGTTATGCCGAACCCGCCGCGATGACCGAGGAACAGATCCAGGAGGTTATCGCCGACTTCGCCGCCGCCGCTGTGCGCGCAGTCGGAGCCGGGTTCGACACCCTCGAACTCCATGGCGCGCACGGCTACCTGCTCCACCAGTTCCAGAGCCCCCTGATAAATTCCCGGACCGACTCCTGGGGCGGGGACGAGGCCGGACGCAACCGCCTGACACTCGCCGTTATTGATGCGGTCCGGGCCGTCATCCCGGAAGGCATGCCGCTGCTGCTCCGGATCTCCGCCACCGACTGGGCGGAAAACGGGATCGACATTGGGGCATCGGTGCGCCTCGCCAAGGCGGCTCAGGAGCACGGTGTGGACCTCATCGATGTCTCCAGCGGGGGTGCAGTGGCCCGCCAGGAGATCAAGCCCGGTCCCGGCTACCAGACCGGGTTCTCGGCACGCATCCGCCGGGAAACCGGCGTTCCCACGGGCACCGTGGGACTCCTGACGTCCGCCGGACAGGCCGAACACGCCGTGGCCACTGCCCAGGCAGACGGGGTGTTCATAGCCAGGGCCGCCCTCCGAGACCCGCATTGGTGGCTCCGGGCGGCGTTCGAACTGGGCCACGACATCAAATGGGCACCCCAGTATGAGCGTGCTGTGCCCCGGCATTCGTTCTGACTGCGGTCCTTCGTCTCTTTTACTACTCCTTCAGGAGGACCCCGTCACGGAAGGGGCGGGGCTAGGCTGGCGGTATGACTGCTCCGCATCCCGATCCGGTGCCGCATTACGGCCCGGTCCCAGCCCTTTCCATCCGCGGCCTCGCCAAGCGATTCGGCGAAAAAATCGCCGTGGATGGCATCAGCCTCGACGTCCCGGCGGGCTCGTTTTTCGGCATTGTTGGACCCAACGGCGCCGGTAAGACCACCACCCTGTCGATGGCCACGGGACTGCTGCGGCCCGACTTCGGTACGGCGGTTGTCCATGGGGTTGATGTCTGGTCCAAGCCGCTGGAAGCCAAGAAGCTGATGGGCATCCTCCCCGACGGGGTCCGCCTTTTTGACCGGCTCACGGGCGAGCAGCTGGTCACCTATGCCGGGCTGTTGCGCGGCATGGATAAGGACGTGGTGGCCTCCCGTGTTGGGGACCTGTTGTCAGCCCTCGACCTGGCGCAGGACGCCGGGAAGCTGGTGGTGGACTACTCGGCCGGCATGACCAAGAAGATTGCCCTCGCCTCGGCGCTGATCCACGCTCCGCGGCTGCTGGTGCTGGATGAGCCCTTCGAGGCCGTTGACCCCGTCTCCGCTGCCAACATCCGCTCCATCCTGGACAGCTACGTCTCCTCGGGTGGCACGGTCATCGTCTCCAGCCACGTGATGGACCTGGTCCAGCGCATGTGCGATCACGTTGCCGTGGTGGCCGCCGGCAGGCTGCTCGCCGCCGGGACCGTGGACGAAGTCCGCGCCGGCGCTTCCCTCGAGGAGAGGTTCGTCCGGCTCGTGGGTGGACGCAGTCACACGGAAGGCCTGGAATGGTTGCGCACCTTCTGAGGCTGAAGCTGACCCTGCTCCGCAACGGCCTGCGCCGCAGTCCATGGCAGCTGGTGGGCTTGGCAGTCGGCGGCCTCTACGCGCTGGGAATTGTCGGTGCACTGGTAGTGGCCCTGGTGGTGCTGAGGCAGGGAAGCAACGAGCTGGCGCAGACGGCCATAGTACTCGGCGGATCGGCGGCCATCCTGGGCTGGGGCGTGCTCCCGGTGGCATTATCGTCCGCAGACATGACGCTCGACCCCACGCGATTCACCACGTTCGCAGTGCCCATGCCGCAACTCCTGGCCGGCTTGGCGCTGGGTGGCCTGATCGGAATTCCGGGTCTGGCCACTACGCTGGTTGCCCTGGCGACGGTAGGGACATGGTCACGCGGTATCCTGCCCGCGCTGGCGGCGCTGATCGGTGCGGCCCTCGGGGTGCTGACCTGCATTGTGCTGTCAAAGGTGGTCACCACCGCCACCGCAAGCCTGGCGTCATCACGCCGCTTCAAGGACGTCAGCGGTGTGGTCTTTATGATTCCGCTGGTCCTGATGGGACCGATCGTGGCGGGCGTGGGGAGAGGCATTTCCGCGTCAACGGGTTTCCTGCCGGAGTTGGCTGCCACCCTGTCCTGGACGCCACTGGGCGCCACGTGGTCCCTCGGCGGCGACCTGGCGGCAGGACGCCCGGCAGCGGCAGCACTGAAACTCTTGATCGCCGTCGCAACCCTTGCTGCCCTGGCGTGGTGCTGGAAAGTGCTCCTCGAACGTGCCCTTGTTAATCCGCCGTATTCCGGCGGCGGGAACCGGAAGGGCGGCAAGCTGGGACTGTTCGCCATACTGCCGGCTACGCCGGCGGGTGCCGTCACAGCCCGTGCCCTCACTTATTGGTTCCGCGACCCGAGGTATGGCGGATCGCTGATTGTTATCCCCCTACTGGCTGTGGTCATGTTCTTCCAAGGGAGCCAGGGCAGCAGCGGTTTCGCGACCCTCGCGGTGATGGGCCCCCTGACGGCATTCCTGATGGCGTGGTCCATCTCGGCTGATATCTCCTACGACAACACCGCGTTCGCGCTCCACGTCGCCACCGGGGTGAGGGGTACCGCGGACCGGCTGGGCCGGGCCCTGGCCTGTCTGACACTGGCGGTCCCGGTGGTGCTGATTTTCGCAGTGGTGCCCTTCGCCTTCACAGGCAGCTGGGAGTGGCTGCCCGGAGTCCTGGGGCTGTCTGTGGGCATCCTGCTGAGCGGCCTCGGACTCTCCTCGGTAATATCGGCCCGTTACAACATTGCCGTGCCGCTGCCCGGTGACAGCCCGTTCAAAAAGCCGCCGGGCAACGTAGGCCAGACCATGGCCGTCCAGTTTGGCGGCATGGGTGTGCTGGCCCTCCTGATGCTGCCCGAAGCCGCGCTGATCATCGCCCAGAGTGTGACCGGCAACATCCTTTTCGGCTGGCTGAACCTGATCCTTGGTCCGGTCCTGGGAATGGTACTTTTTGGCGCGGGCATCCGGATTGGCGGGCGCTGGCTGGACGCCCGCGGACCGGAAATGCTGGCCCAGCTGACCGTGAACCGCTGATCCGGCAGGACATCGAAACCAGAACTCCAGAAGGGCGGCCGCAGGTGGAAGTTGTCATCCTCCAAGGAAGCAAACAGATCGGGAAGCTGGCGGCAGACGCCGTCGAGGCCCTGCTCGAGCGCAAGCCCCATGCTGTCCTGGGAGTGGCCACAGGGTCCTCGCCCCTGCCTGTCTACGATGAACTGGCTGCGCGGCACGAGCGCGGGCTGGACTTCAGCGCCGCGCACGCCTTTGCCCTGGATGAATATGTGGGCCTGCCACCCGGGCACCCTGAGTCGTACCGGGAGGTCATCAGGCGCGAGTTCACCAGCCAGGTGAACATCCTCCCGGAGAACGTGCACACCCCTGACGGGTCCGCGGCCGATATCCCGGCGGAATGCCGTGCCTACGAAGACCGGATGCGGGCGGTGGGCGGCGTGGACCTCCAAATCCTCGGGGTGGGGACGGACGGCCATATCGGCTTCAACGAGCCCGGCTCCTCGCTCGCCTCCCGGACCCGCATCAAAACGCTGATCGAGCAGACACGCCGCGACAACGCCCGGTTCTTCGCCGGCCTCGCCGACGTGCCCCACCACGTTCTGACCCAGGGGCTTGGCACCATCCTTGAAGCACGCCACGTTGTGCTGGTGGCTACCGGGGCACAGAAGTCGCCGGTGGTCCGCGACTTCGTTGAAGGGCCGGTTTCCGCGATTTGCCCGGCCTCGGTCCTGCAATTCCACCCGCATGCCACGATTCTGGTGGACGAGGCGGCGGCCTCGTCGCTGAAGCTCGCCGACTTCTACCGGCACACCTATGACCACAAGCCTTCCTGGCAGGGGCTGTAACTCTTGCCACAGTCCGGTGGCCGCCTACCAGCGGATTCAGGGGGAACGGCCGACGGCGACGGGTGCGGTGCGGGCAAAACGGCACCTCCGGCGTCGAACGTCCTCCGCCCCGGGACGCTAAGATGGATGCCATGACTAGCATGACGGACCCTCTCGAAAACGACCCGATGCGTGAGCTTTCCGGGGCTGGAACGTCCACCGCCACCATTGAGCGCGAAGAGCTGCGCCAGGAAGTGGAACCCGGTGACCGGGAACGCTTCTCGCACTACGTGCGCAAGGAAAAAATCATGGAGTCCGCGCTGACGGGCGACCCCGTCATTGCCCTGTGTGGCAAGGTGTGGACGCCGGGCCGGGATCCGCAGAAGTTCCCGGTCTGTCCCATGTGCAAAGAGGTTTATGAAGGCCTCCGCCCGGGCAACGACGGCGGCAAGGGTCCCGGAGGGGACTCAGGCAACAACAAGTAGTGACGGAGACGCTATTTGGCGGCCCCACCCTGCCTCCGGCTTATCCGGAACGCGCAGCCTGGGGGACCGCCCAAAAACTCCGTGCCTGGCAGCAGGAAGCCCTTGACCTCTACTTCAGGTCCAGCCCGCGCGACTTCCTGGCCGTAGCTACGCCCGGCGCCGGTAAAACCACCTTCGCCCTGCGCGTGGCGTCCATGCTGATTGAATCCGGGGCGGTCAACCGGGTCACCATCGTGGCGCCCACAGACCACCTGAAGCGGCAGTGGGCTGATGCAGCTGCCAAGGTGGGAATCGCCATCGACCCGAACTTCAAAAATTCCGACGGCCAGCACGGCCGCGGTTTCGTTGGCGTGGCTGTCACCTACGCCCAAGTGGCGAGCAAACCCATGCTGCACCGCGCCAAGACCGAGGCAGCCCGCACCCTGGTGATCCTCGATGAGATCCACCACGGCGGCGAGGCCCTGTCCTGGGGTGACGGCCTGCGCGAAGCCTTTGACCCGGCGGCGCGCCGCCTGTCCCTGACGGGTACGCCGTTCCGCTCCGACACCTCGCCCATCCCCTTTGTGGAGTACGCGGAGGGCCGTGACGGCATCCGCCGTTCGAAAGCCGATTACACCTACGGCTACGGCAGCGCCCTGCGCGACCACGTGGTGCGTCCGGTCATGTTCATGGCCTACTCGGGCCAGATGCGGTGGCGTACCAGCGCCGGTGAAGAGATGGCCGCTTCCCTCGGTGAAGCCGCCGTCACCAAGGACATCACCGCCCATGCCTGGCGGACCGCGCTGAATCCGACCGGTGAATGGATCCCCGCGGTCCTGGCCGGGGCGGACAAGCGCCTCAGCGAAGTCAGGCGTTCGGTTCCGGATGCCGGCGGACTGGTCATTGCCACCGACCATGAGGACGCCAGGGCCTACGCCGGGCAGCTGAAGCGGATCACCGGCGAGTCACCCACGGTGATCCTCTCCGACGACGCCAAGGCCTCGGAGAAGATCGAGGAATTCACCGCAAGCGAGAAGCGGTGGATGGTTGCCGTCCGGATGGTGTCCGAAGGGGTGGACGTGCCCCGGCTCTCCGTAGGCGTCTACGCCACGTCCATCTCCACGCCGCTGTTCTTCGCCCAGGCTGTGGGCCGTTTTGTGCGTGCCCGGAAACGGGGTGAGACGGCGTCCGTCTTCCTGCCGTCCGTGCCGCTGCTGATGGCGCTGGCGAACTCCATGGAAATGGAGCGGGACCACGCGCTGGACCGGCCCGAAAAAGAGGACAGCGATGGCCTCTTCAATCCAGAGGATTCCCTGATGGCCGAGGCCAACCGGGAGGACAAGGCCTCGGACAGCCTCACCAAGGGCAAGTTCGAGGCTCTCGATTCGCAGGCTTCCTTCGACCGGGTGCTGTTCGACGGCGGCGAGTTCGGCACCGGAGGAGAGGTGGGCTCCGAGGACGAGCTGGACTTCCTCGGCATCCCGGGCCTCCTGGATGCCGAGCAGGTGGGTACGTTGCTGCGCCAGCGCCAGCACGATCAGCTCAACCGGAAGAACCGGCGCGCACCTGCTGCTGTGCCTGCCGCCGCGGCACCGGCCATCCCGGACCACCGGATGCTGATGGACCTGCGCAACGAGCTGGCGAAAAACGTGGCGGCCTGGGCCGCTCGGACCGGGACCCCGCACGGTATGGTGCACACCAAGCTGCGGACCGTCTGCGGCGGGCCCCCCGTGGCCCAAGCCAACGAGGAGCAGCTGCAGTCGAGGCTGCGGAAGCTCCAGGACTGGTTCATTGGCCGGAAGTAGCAGCGGCGTCGAGTAAGAGTGGCTTTAGATGCGGGTGGCCCGGTGCACAGCGCCGGGCCACTCCTGCGGTTAAGCGGCCTTAGGCGACGTCCACGCCGCCAAGCTCCATCTCGGCGACGGCATCGTCAAGGTCCTCGGCGATCCCGGCAGTCAGCGACCGCAGAACCGTTACTGAGTAGCCGGCCTGGACCGCGTCCAGGGCGGTTGCCATGACGCAGTAGTCAGTGGCAATCCCCACCACCACCACATCCTCAACATCATGGCTTTGCAGCCAGTCGTCCAGGCCGATCGCATCATCTGCAGGCGCGAAGGCGCCTGCGTCAGCGGGCAGGGAGCCCGGCTGGCGGTCGCCGGTGGGCACTGCATCCTCAGGAGCCAGCAGGCCCTCGAACCCGGAATAGGCCGCTGTGAACTGGCCCTTCTGGAAATAGGCCTGGATGTATTCGGTGTCCAGGTCCGGGTGGAGTTCAGCGCCGCGGGTGCCGGCAACACAATGCCGCGGCCAGCTGTCCTTGAAATCGGGCGTTTCGGAGAAATGCGTGCCCGGATCGATATGCCAATCCTGCGTGGCCACAATATGGTCGAACTCGCTGTGGTGGGCATCCACATACTCGCTGATTGCCCCGGCGACGTCAGCGCCGCCGGCCACGGCAAGGGAGCCTCCCTCGCAGAAGTCGTTCTGGACGTCAACGATGATCAGGGCGCGGGACATCAGTTTTCCTCAATTTTCTTCGTAGAGAGTAGGGATGGCGGGCTCCCCGCGCTGCAGGCGGTTGACCACGGGTGGCAGTTCGGCCATGGTGTCGGCATGGCGTTGCCTGGCCCGGACCACACCCTCGGACCCCGTCCAGCCGGGCAGCAGTTCGCCGTTCTTCACGAACTGCTGCAGCAGCGGCCGGTCGTTCCCGTCATCTTCGGGCCGGTGGCCGATGCCCACAATTTCCTGCGTGGCAATGCCGCGGTCGTTGAGCTTGCGCAGTGCATACTTCCGGCCGCCCATGCTGGTTTTGTTCTTGGCCGCCTTGGCTACCGGGACGAAATTGCCGGCATCGTCCGTGCGGCTCACCAGCTTGTAGACCATGCTGGCGGTGGGCGCACCGGAACCTGTCACCAGTGATGTGCCCACCCCGTAGGAATCCACGGGCGCGGACTGCAGCGCAGCGATGGCGAATTCGTCCAAGTCAGAGGTGACCATGATCCTGGTGTGCTCGTTGCCCAGCTGGTCCAGCAGCTGGCGCACCCACGAGGCCTGGGCCACCAGGTCGCCGGAGTCCAGCCGGACGCCGCCCAGTTTGGGCCCCGCAAGCTCGACGGCGGCACGCACGGCCGCTTCGACGTCGTACGTATCAACCAGCAGCGACGTGCCCACCCCTAGCGACGCGATCTGCGCCTCGAAGGCGTCCCGCTCGGTGTCATGGAGCAAAGTGAAGGAATGGGCGGCGGTGCCCACGCTCTTGATGCCGTAGCGGAAGGCCGCCTCGAGGTTGGAGGTGCTGTGGAACCCGGCGATGACGGCGGCCCGGGCAGCCGCGACCGCCGACTCCTCATGCGTGCGCCGGGAGCCCATCTCGATACAGGGCCGGTTGCCGGCCGCCGTGATCATTCGCGATGCAGCCGAGGCGATAGCGGAGTCATGGTTCAGTACGGAGAGCACATAGGTCTCCAGCATGCAGGCCTCTGCGAACGTGGACTCCACAATGAGGATGGGGGAGTGGGGGAAGTAGGCCTCGCCCTCCGGGTAGCCCCAGATGTCGCCGCTGAACCGGTAGCTCGCGAGATAGTCCAGGGTGTCCTGGTTGACCACGCCGGTGCGGCCCAGGAAGTCGAGTTCAGCCTCGCCGAAACGGAAGTCTGCAATGCCTTCCAGGAGCCGGCCGGTGCCTCCCACAATCCCGTACCGCCGCCCGTCCGGCAGCCGCCGCGCGAAGGCCTCGAAAACCGACCGGCGGTGCGCGGCGCCCGAATGGARCGACGCCTGCAGCATGGTCAGCTCGTAGTGGTCTGTGTACAGGGACGTGCGGGGATGGTCCCAGCCGGCAGAGGTACTCACAAAATTCACTCTAGTCCCCACCGGCTCCCACGTCTCGCTTCGCTTCGCCGCGGGGCCCTCGCCGGCGTGGGCCCACCCACCGGCTCCCACGTCTCGCTTCGCTTCGCCGCGGGGCCCTCGCCGGCGTGGGCCCATGCTCCCCATAGAATGGACAGATGAGCTTAAGCGTTGCGCCCGGCCCCGTTACACGGGAGGGCACCCGGACTGGTACAGAGGCGTCCACGGACTCCCTGACCGCGCCGGACATCCCATGGAACCTGGTGATCTGGAATGATCCCGTCAACCTGATGAGCTATGTCAGCTACGTCTTCCAGAGCTACTTCGGCTACTCCGAGGCGAAGGCCAACAAGCTCATGATGGAGGTCCACAAGAAGGGCCGGTCCATCGTCGCCCACGGCAGCAAGGAACAGGTTGAACGCCATGCCGTAGCAATGCACGGTTTCGGGCTGTGGGCCACCGTGGAGAAGGCAACGGGCGGAAACGGTGGAAACTCCAGGAACTCAGGGAAATCCGGCGGGTCCGGGCAGGGCAAGGGGAAACGTGGCTAAGGCATTCAAATACGGGCTCAAAGGCATCACCGGGTTCCTGGAGCCGGCCGAGCGTGAGCTGCTGCGCAGCCTGATCGGCGATGTCATCTCCATGCTCCAACCGGCCGAGGAGATCAGCCAGGATCCGCTCGCGGCCCTGATCGGGCTGGACATGGATGTCCAGGAACCGACGGACCGTGCGGTCAAGCGGCTCCTGCCCAACGTGATGAAGGACGACGACGGCGCGTCCCTGGAGTTCCGCCAGCTCACCGAGCGCTCGCTGCGGGAAACCAAAATCGGCGCGCTGCGGGCTGCCGCACTTGAGCTGGATAAGGACGACATCGTGCTGACGGCCGAAGGCGCGAGGCACTGGTCCATGGCGCTGAACGATGTCCGCCTGGTGCTGGCGGAGCGCCTGGACATCCGGGACGAGGAAGACGCCGAGCACGTGCACCTGATGCAGGACTGGTCGCAGGCGGAGGACGTGGAAAGCTACCTCGCCCTGGTGTACAACTTCACTACGTGGCTGCAGGAGTCCCTGGTGCAGGCCATGCTCCAGTCCTTGGATTCACGGGCCTGACCTGCCGGCCTGCCGCCTTCCGATCCACCCGCCAGGGCCGCACTGTGACATATTCGACATGAGTGCGCCGCCACAATGTGATGGCTGCGGCCGCAGGGAAGACCTATCCTCGAATAATCATGACAACAGCCTCGAGCATGGACCCGGCCGCCGCAGCAGCACGGGAGACCGCAGCCAGCAACAGCGCCGGCCTGGTGGGATCCCGCCCCATCGGCGTCTTTGATTCGGGCGTCGGCGGACTGACCGTGGCGCGGTCCATCATCGACCAGCTCCCCAACGAGTCCATCCTTTATGTAGGGGACACCGCTAACGGTCCCTACGGGCCGCTGCCCATCGCCGAAGTCCGGGCGAACGCCCTGGGCGTGATGGACGAACTGGTGGACTCCGGTGTCAAGCTGCTCACCATCGCCTGTAATTCGGCGTCGGCCGCTGTCCTGAGGGACGCCCGCGAGCGGTACACGGCAAAGTACGGCATCCCCGTCATCGAAGTGATCCAGCCTGCCGTCCGCCGGGCGGTTGCCGCTACCCGGAGCGGCCGCGTCGGCGTCATCGGAACCTCAGCGACGGTAGGTTCCCGTGCCTACGAGGATACGTTCGCGGCTGCGCCGGACCTGGCCATCACGTCAGTTGCCTGCCCGCAGTTCGTCAGTTACGTGGAGGCCGGCATCACCACCGGGCCGGAACTTCTGGCTGTCGCCGAACAATACCTGGCCCCGCTGAAGGCGGCCGGCGTGGACACCGTGGTCCTGGGCTGCACGCACTACCCGCTGCTGACCGGTGTCATCTCCTTTGTGATGGGAGACGACGTGACCCTGGTGTCCAGCGCCGAGGAAACGGCCAAGGACGTGTACCGGGCGCTGGTCACCCACGACCTGCAGCGCACCACGGCGATGCCCCCCGAGCATCACTTCATTGCCACCGGAGACGCCGCCCAGTTCGAGACGCTGGCCCGCAGGTTCCTGGGCCCGGAAGTCCTCTCCGTCCAGCACGTGGACCACGTGGCCGCCCAGTACCCCACCGGAAGCCTGGCCCGCATCACCCCGGAAATGATCGAGGCCGCCCAGCGTGCCAGTGCCCGCACCGGTGGCGCGGGGGAGCGGATTTCCAACTTTGTGGTGGCCCGCCGGGCCGGAGGTCCTGCCCAGTGAAACTGACCATCGTAGGCTGCACGGGCTCGTTTCCCGGCCCCGGATCGCCGGCTTCGTGCTACCTCCTGACCGCCAAGGACGGCGAGCGGACGTGGAAGATCGTGATGGATCTGGGCAGCGGAGCCCTGGGCGCCATCCAGCGTTACACCGATCTCGAGGACATCGACGCGATTTTCCTGACCCATCTGCACCCGGACCACTGCATGGACCTCTGCGGCCTGCACGTCGCGGTCCGCTGGAAGCCAGGCGGTTGGGGGCGGGGGCGGATCCCGGTGTGGGGTCCTGCAGCCACGGCGGACCGGATGGCCACGGCGTACGGGCTGGACCTGGACCCGGGGATGCACGAGGAATTCGACTTCACCAACTGGATTGAACGGGAGCCCGTCACCGTGGGCCCGTTCACGGTGACACCGTTCGCGGTCAACCACCCCGTGGAAGAGGCGTACGCCCTCCGCGTGGACGTCACCGAACCGGACAAGGAAGGCAACCCGGTCACCCGGGTGCTGACCTATTCAGGCGATACGGATTCCTGCACCGGCCTGGAGGAGGCCGCCAAGGACGCGGACCTTTTCCTCTGTGAAGCCGCCTTTGAAGAAGGCCGCGACGACGCCATCAAGGATGTGCACCTGACCGGCAAGCGTGCCGGCGAGGCGGCAGCCGCTGCCGGGGCCCGCAGGCTCCTGCTGACCCACATTCCGGTGTGGACCTCGCCGAGCACAGTCATGGCCGAAGCAAAGGAAGTGTTTGGGCAGCACGTGGCAGTGGCCGTGGCCGGGGTGCATTACACGATCTGAGTCCTGTGGACCCCTCTTCACTGGGCGGCGGGTCGGTCAGCTGCGAGTCGATAAGCTAAAGGCATGACTTCTGAAGCAACTGCAGTGCCCGTAGTGCGTGCCGATGGCCGCGCCCCCGACCAGCTCCGCCCCATCAGCATCACCCGCGGATGGTCCAAGCAGGCCGAGGGATCTGCCCTCATCGAGTTCGGCAACACCCGGGTGCTGTGCACGGCTTCCCTGACCGCCGGCGTGCCGCGCTGGCTCAAGGGCGAAGGCCGGGGCTGGGTGACCGCCGAATACGCCATGCTGCCGCGGGCCACGTGCCCATGCTGGACCTGCCCTACGTTGAGGACGTCCGCGCCGAGACCGACATGAACGTTGTGGTCACCGGTTCCGGGAAGTTCGTCGAGGTGCAGGGCACCGCCGAGGGCGCACCCTTCGACCGTGACGAGCTCAACCAGCTGCTGGACCTGGCCCTGCTGGGCACCACCCAACTGGCGGCGATCCAGCGCGAAACCCTCGCGGACGTCCTGTGAGCATGGCTGCCCACGGCGGCCCCCATCCGGACGGGGCGGTGCAGGACGGGGCGGTGCCGCGGCTCGTCCTCGCCACCCACAACAAGGACAAGCTCCGCGAACTCCGCGAGCTCCTTCGCGGGCAGGTTCCCGGGCTCGACGTCGACACCCAAGTGGTGGACGCAGCAGCGGCAGGTGCGCCGGACGTCGCCGAAACCGGCGTGACGTTCGCCGAAAATTCTCTCCTGAAGGCCCGGGCCGTTGCGGAAGCCACCGGGTTGGTGGCCATCGCGGACGACTCCGGCCTTGCCGTGGACGTCCTGGGCGGGGCGCCGGGGATCTTTTCCGCCCGGTGGGCCGGGCGGCACGGCGACGATGCCGCCAACCTCAGGCTCCTGCTGGACCAGCTCTCCGATGTGCCGGACGCGCACCGCGGTGCGGCGTTCGTCTGCGCGGCCGCGCTGGCCGTTCCATCCGCGGGCGGCAGCGGCCAGGAGGTCGTGGAGTACGGCCAGCTTGAAGGCACCTTGCTGCGCGAACCGCGGGGTGACGGCGGCTTCGGTTACGACCCCGTCCTGCAGCCTGTTGGCGGGGACCGCAGCTGTGCGGAACTCTCGCCGGAAGAGAAGAACGCCATCAGCCACCGGGGCAAGGCTTTCCGGGCCCTCCTGCCGGCGATCGTCGACGCGATGGCCCGCCGGTAGCAGCAGGTTTCCTGCGCCTGCTCCTGACACAACCAAGGGAGCCACACACCTGTGTGGCTCCTTTGGTTATCTAGCGGAGTTTTGCCTGGGGTCTTGGTCCCGGTTGGGTCTTAGTCCAGGTTGGTCTTACGTTCCTCGTGCGGCTCATGCTCCTCGATGAATTCGTCCACAGGGTCCGTGCCGAAGCGGGATGCCTGGCGTTTGGCCGACATGCCCCGGAGGATCTCGATACCGATGGGAATGACGGAAATCAGCACGATGGCGATGAAGATGATGTCAATGTTGTTGCCCACCCAGCTGAACTGGCCGAGCCACGCACCGAGGAGGGTGACGCCGCCGCCCCACAGCACCGCACCGATGACGTTGTAGAGAAAGAATTTACGCTTGTCCATCTGGGCCACGCCCACGATGACAGGCACAAAGGTCCTGATGATGGGGACGAAGCGGGCCAGGATCAGCGCCTTGCCGCCGTGCTTCTCGAAGAACGCGTGGGCGCTTTCCACGTTCTCGCGCTTGAAGAGCCTGGACTCGGGTTTGTTGAAGATTGCCGGGCCGGCCTTGGACCCGATGAGGTACCCGGACTGGTTGCCCAGAATCGCGGCCACGATGATCAGCCCGCACAAGCCCCACAGGTTGAAGTTGATGGCGCCGGTGGACACCAGCAGTCCGGCGGTGAACAGCATCGAATCGCCGGGCAGGAAGAAGCCCACCAGCAGGCCGGTTTCGGCGAACACAATGGCGCAGACCACCAGGACTACCCACGGTCCGAGTGGGGAGTCCCGAAGGAAGACATCGGGGTTCAGCCAGTCGGGCAGGAACGAAGCCAGCTGTGGCTGGATGGGTCCCGCACCGCCCAGCATGGGCACGGCAAAGTCGCTGATCGCATGAAAGTTCACCTACTCAGGGTACTTGACACACCCGCGCCGCCCGGCGTCGGACTGGTGATATCCACGACAGGGCCGGCCCCGGTGACACGTGACGGCTTCGGCCGGCGGTAAAGTATGGGCCGTGGGACTGGACTTTACGGCGATCGACTTCGAAACGGCCAATGGCTTCCGGGGTTCGCCGTGCGCGGTGGGCCTGACGAAGGTACGGGGCGGCCGCGTCGTTGAGGAAGCGTCGTGGCTGATGCGGCCACCGGCTAACCACGACCACTTTGAGTACCACAACGTCCGGATCCACGGCATCCGCTCGGAGGACGTTGCCGGCCAGCCCCGCTTCGGTGAGCTGTTCCCGGAGATTGGCGCCTTTATTGGCGGTGACATCCTGGCGGCCCACAACGCCGCTTTTGACCTCGGAGTGATCCGGTCCGGCCTGGAGGTCTCCGGCCTGGCAGGTCCGGCCTACGAGTACGTCTGCACCGTGATGCTGTCCCGGCGCTGCTATTCCCTGGTTTCCAACTCACTGCCCTTCGCCGCGGAGGAAGCCGGTGTCCCGCTGGTCAACCACCACGATGCCGCGGAGGACGCCCGTGCGTGCGCCGGCATCCTGATAGACATCGCTGCCCGCAACAATGCCAACAGCATTGCCGAACTTTACCTCTCGCTGGGCCTGGTGCTGCCCCGCCAGGACGCGTTTGACCCGGCGCGGGATGGCCTGTCCAAGGCCAGCCTCGCCGCGCTGTCTGCTGCTGCGGGAAACGGTGCCGCGCTGGTGCGGCCCTTCCTTTCGGGCTGGCCCGAAGAGGGGGCCAACCCGCTCCCCAACGCGGACGCCGAGCCGTCCCACCCGCTGTACGGCCAGACGGTGGTCTTCACAGGCCAGCTCACCATGGCCCGGCCGGAGGCCAAAGTGCTGTCGGCCGAACTGGGTGCCCGGCCGGAAAGCCGCGTGACTGCACGAACCACCGTGCTGGTGGTGGGCGACGGGTTTGTGGCCTCCGACCTGCGGTCCGGAAGGCTCACGGGCAAGGCGCGGCGCGTCCTGGAACTCCATGACCGGGGCCAGCCCATCGAAGTTCTTTCCGAAGGTGAGTTCCTGCAGATGGTGGGCGGCTACGCAGGCGCAGGACACTAGTTCATCCGGCGCAACAAATCTTCCCAGCCGCGGCGGCGGCTCCTAGCCTTGCGGGATGAGCAAACTGACGAGCGGCCCCCGAAGCGGTATCAACTGGTCCGCCGTGTTCGCCTTTCCCAATCCCGTCAACGAGTACGCCGCCCGCATCACGGCAGGCCTGGTGGTGCTCCTTGCAGGCGCCACCCTGCTGACCGGTTCCGGTTGGGGCCTTGTCCTGATCGCTGCCGGGTTCTGGCTTCGGGTGCTCTTCGGGCCGCGTTTGTCGCCGCTGGCCCTGCTCTCAGTCAAAGTCCTCGCGCCTCGGCTGGGCCGCGCCCGCCTGGTTCCCGGGCCGCCGAAGCGTTTTGCGCAGGGCATGGGCACCGTGGTCTCCTCCACGGCACTGATCCTGTTCGCCACCGGCGCCGCCCCCGCCGCCTGGATTGCGCTGGCGGTCCTGATTGCGGCAGCCTCCCTTGAGGCTTTCGCCGGGTTCTGCCTGGGCTGCGTGATCTTCGGCGTGCTGCAGCGCCGTGGCCTGATCCCGGAGGACATCTGCGAGGCCTGCAACAACGTGGCGCTCAGGCGGTCGTAACACCCACCAGCAGATCGGCCATACCGCGGATGACTTCAGGTGCCTCGAGTGCGTTGAGCCATTCAGCGGGGAGGGCCGCCTCGCCGTAAAAGGCGCCCAGGATGTTGCCCGCGATGGAACCCGTGGAGTCGCTGTCGCCGCTGTGATTGACTGCCAGCGCGATGGCTGCCCGGAAATGGTCCCCGGGAGACGCCGCGGCGGCCGCTCGGGGTGCAGTGACCAGGACGGCGTAAAGCCCGACGGCGAACGCTTCCTCCGCGACCCAGCCCTCGCCCAGTTCCCGCACGAGTTCCTCCGGCACGAGGACATCTGATTCCGCCCACCGGATTGCCGCTTCCAGGCGCTCCGGAAGCTCGGCCGCCACATCCTTCCGGCCGCGGGCCTCGTCCAGGACCGCCGCCGCAGCATCCTGCAGGCTGTCCCCGGCGACGAGTCGGTGAATAAGGAGGCTGAAGCTGCCGGCACTCTGCCGGGCAGACGGGTGGCCGTGCGTCAGGGAGGCGGCGTCGGCACTCAACTTATAGACGGCGTCGGGCGCTATGTGCGGAATCAGTCCGAAGGGCGCCGAGCGCATCACGGTACCGCAGCCTTTCGAGTCCGGGTTGACCGGGCGGTAGACCGTTCCCATTTCACCGCCGGCCAGCCCGCTGATGCAGGCGTTGCCGGGGGCGCGGCGGTGCCGGAGGACCTCGTTGCCGTCGATCCAGCGCTTCGGCTGCACGGGGGTCGACGACGGCACCGGCACGCCCTGGGTGTCCAGCCAGCGGAGGTACGCCAGCCACAGGCAGGCGTTGACATCGGCCCCCACCCCGTCATTGGCCCATTCCAGCGCCTCGACCAGGCCGTCCACCGTGTACAGCGTCATTTGTGTGTCGTCCGAAAAGTGACTGCCGCCGTCGAGCATTGCGAGGTCCGTCACGCCAGCGGCGCCGAAGCGGTTGCGGATCGCCTCGATGGAGTCAAACTCCACCGCGTAGCCCAGCGAGTCTCCGAGTGCACCGCCCAGCAGGCAGCCGTGGATGCGGGACTTCAGCGAGGGCGCGCCGGCGCCCGGATCAATGCTCATACCAGCCAATTTACCTTGACGCGGAAAGGGAACGCGCCCGGTGCCCCGCGGTCCATCAACTAAGCTCAGACTCAGCCAATGCCCAGAATTCCTTGGCACAATGCAGAGGCCGCCGAGCACACTTCCCGCCGGCAGCGACACTTTGCCGCGCAGCGACGCCCCCAACGATAAGGACTGCCCACCATGACCACGCCTGTTCCCGTCCACCAAGATTCCGCCTCCGGGCCGGCAGCAGGCAACGGTGCCGGAGTCCGGCACGGGCTGGTGTCCAGGCTGTCCGCGGAGGCTTTTGGCAGCCTCTTTGTTGTGGTGGCGGGCCTGGGCGTTCCCCTGTTCTCCATTCCCCAGTCCAGCCCGCTGCCCGCCGCGCTCGCAGCCGGCCTGGCGGTGACTGCGGCCATGCTTGCCTTTGGCTACGTCTCCGGCGGCCACTTCAACCCCGCAGTGACGGTGGGCCACGCCGTTGCCGGGAGGATCCGCCTCGGTGACGCGGCAGCGTACATCGCAGCCCAGCTCGTAGGGGCGTTGTTGGGCGCGTTGGCGCTGTTCGGCATCCTACGGACCCTGCCGGGCATCCAGGACAGCAGGACGGCGTTCGACACGGTGACCGCCGGCTTCGGCGAGCACTCCATCATTCAGGCGCCCATGGCCGCCGTGCTCCTGCTCGAAGTGCTCGGAGCCGCCATCCTGGTTGCCGTTTTCCTGGGCACTACTGCCCGCAACAACCTGAACAAACCGGCCGCCGCCGTTGCCGTGGGCCTGGCGTTCGCGGTGCTGCTGCAGCTCGGCCTGTCCGTGGGCAATGCACCTTTCAACCCGGCCCGCGCCACGGCCTCCGCCGTGTTCAGCTCCAGCTGGTCCCTTGAGCAGCTGTGGCTGTTCTGGGTTGCGCCCCTCGTGGGCGCAGGCATCGCCGGGCTGGTCTTCCGTGGGTTCGCCACCGGGGACGCTCCTGCCGCTTCGTTGGCCGATGGTGCTGATGGTGCCGGAATTGACGACGCCGAGGGCCTTGACGACGCTGATACTTCCGACGCTGTGACTTCCGACGCTGTGACTCCCGACGCCGTAACTCCCGGGGCATCCCGAATGGCGGTAACAGACGCACCGGACCGCAGCGACGAGGCCCAGGAATTCTTCGACGGAAAGCGCGGCTAGGCACCCTGGCGCGTCCCCCGGCCGCACCCGGCCCGGGACGGCCTGCTGCGGCGGTTGCCTAAACTGTCGGCGGCAGCCGTTAGCGTAAGAATATGCGGTTATTGCACACATCGGACTGGCATTTGGGCCGGTCTTTCCACGGCGTCGGAATGCTGGACGCCCAGCGGTCATTCGTTGATCAGCTCGTCGGCGCCGTCTCTTCGCAGGGGATTGACGTTGTCCTGATCGCGGGTGACGTCTACGATCGCGCCCTGCCAGGGGTTGACGTTGTGGGCCTCCTGGATGACGCCCTGGTCCGGCTGACGGAGGCCGGCGCAATGGTGGTGCTGACCAGCGGCAACCACGACTCCGCCATCCGGCTGGGATTCGCCTCCCGCCTGCTGGAACGCGGCGGCGTACATCTGCGGACCCGGCTGGCGGACCTGGACCAGCCGCTGGTCCTGCCTCTGGAGCCGGGTGGTGATGCACGCTCCGGCGGCGTGTCCGGCAGGGAGGCCGGCGGCGGTTCAGGCGGCAATGATGCGCGGGGCGCAGTCCTGGCCATCTACGGAATTCCGTGGCTGGAGCCGCGCCTCGTTGCTGAGCAACTGGGTGCGGAGCCGGCAAGCCATTTCGCAGTAACCCGCGCCGCTACGGACCGGATCAGGGCAGACCTGGCCCGGCGCAGCGCAGAAGGAACCGTCCACTCAGTGGTCCTTGCCCACACATTCGCCAGCGGCGGCATCAGCTCGGACAGCGAGCGGGACCTCAGCATCGGGGGAGTGGGCGCGGTCCCGCTGGACCTGTTCGACGACTTCAGCTACACGGCCCTGGGCCACCTGCACGGCCGTCAGACGCTGTCCCCGACGGTCAGGTATTCAGGCTCGCCGCTGGCCTACTCGTTCTCGGAGGCCAACCACATCAAGGGAAGCTGGCTTGTCGATGTCGGGCCCGGGGGCGTCACCGGCGTCTCCGAACTCTCCTGGGAGGCCCCGCGGAAGCTCGCGGTACTCCGCGGCGGGATTTCCGAACTGCTCAAGTCCGGCGATCATGCCTGGGCCGAGGATGCATACTGCCAAATCACGCTGACCGATGCGCAGCGACCACAGCAGGCCATGGAGCGCCTGCGGGCGCGTTTTCCGGACACGCTGGTCCTCGGCTTTGATCCCGAAGGCGGCTCCATCAAGGCATCCTCAAGCTACAGCACCCGGCTTGCCGAGGCCCAGGATGACCTTGCGGTCTGTTGCGGCTTCCTGGATCACGTCCGGGGCCGGGACGCGGACGACGCCGAGCGGCTGGCACTCACCGCGGCCCTGGACAACGTGCGTCTCCGGGAGGCATCGCTGTGAGAATCCACCGCCTGACCATCTCCGCGTTCGGACCGTTTGCAGGCACCGAAGAGATCGACTTTGACAGACTCAGCGCCCACGGGCTGTTCCTCCTGAACGGACCCACCGGGGCGGGCAAAACCAGCGTGCTGGACGCAGTCTGCTTCGCGCTGTACGGATCCGTGCCCGGCGCCCGCCAGGACGGCAAACGGCTCCGCAGCGATCACGCCGAACCTGCGCTGGAGCCTTCGGTCACCTGCGAGTTTTCCGCCCAGGGGCGGCATTTCGAGGTCACCAGGTCTCCGGCCTGGGACAAGCCGAGCGCCCGCGGCAAGAACGGCTTCACCACGCAACAGGCCAAAACGCTGTTGCGGGAACGCATCGCCGGGGCATGGACAGACAAGTCCGGGCGCAACGACGAAGCCGGCGCTGAGATCACGGCACTGCTGGGCATGGACCGGGAGCAGTTCACCAGGGTGGTCATGCTGCCCCAAGGCGATTTTGCCGCCTTTCTGAGGTCAAAAGCCACTGATCGCCTTGAACTGCTGCAGAAGCTTTTCGGCACCCAGCGGTACGAGGCGCTGGAGCAGGAACTGGCGGCCCAGGCGCAGGCGGCGCGGAACGATGTCGCGAAGCTGAACGCGGAGCTTGAATTGCTCGCGTCGCGGGCGGAGGCCGAGGCCTCAGCACTGGCTGCTGATTCGGCCGCTGAAGATGTGGCCCCTGAAGCTGAAGCTCCCGGGGGCGCGGGCGGGCCGGACCCGGAGGAACCAGGCGCCCGGATCGGCTGGCTGCAGTCAGCCGTGGCCAGTCGTGCCGCGGGACTGTCTGCAGCAGCGGAGGCTGCAGCGTCAAGGAGTAAACTCGCGTCAGCCCGGCTCGAAAAGGAAGCGGCACGGCGCGAACGTCAGCGCCGGCTCGCCGGGGCCGAGGCCCGGAAGGATGCCGTTGAGGCGAACCTGCCCGGCCTGGAAATAAAGGCCGCGGCGCTCGAACGGCACCGCGGCGCCGAGGTACTCACCGGGCAACTGCAGGCTGTCCAGTCGAGTGAAACCCAAGTCCGGCACGCTGCCGGGGCCCTCGAAGCCGCCATCACGCTCTTGCGGCTGGCGGCGGCCGAAGACCCCGAACTGGAACAGCTGGACCTTTCTGCGTTGGATGCGGACGGCGCTGTGGACGCCGTCGTCGGCCTTGACGTTGCGGGCGAGCTCAGCCGGATCCGTTCCCTGTTGGCGGTGGTGGAGGCGCGGCTGCCGGACGAAGAGCGACTCCACGCACTGGCTGCCAGACACACGTCCCTCGGGACTCAGCAGCAGGAACTCAACCACACCGATGCTGAACTCGGCGAGCTCCTGGGAAACCTGCGGGCACAGCACTCGGACCTGACGGCGGCACTGCAGCCTTTGGAAGTGCTGGCCTCCGCCGCTGTGCTGCATGCGAAGGAAGCAGCTGCCGCGGACGAACTCCTGGACGTAGTCCGGCGGCACAAAGCCGCAGTTAGGGCGCAGGCGCAAGCGGCGGAGCAGCACTCGACGTCCCGGGAGTTCCAACTGGAGACGAAGGCCCGCTGGCTGGACCTGCGCGAAGAAAGGCTTGCCAACGCTGCCGCCGAACTCGCGGCCCAACTGGCAGAGGGGGAGGCCTGCCCGGTCTGCGGCAGCGAAGACCATCCGGCACCCGCAGAAGCAGCAGCGTCGGCCCTGGGGCTCAGCCAGTCTGAGGAGGCCGCGCAACACGCCAACGAGAATGCGGAAACCAAGCTGGCAGCGGACAGCATCGCCCTGGGCGATGCAAGCCAGATGGTGGCGGTTCTGGCCGGCCAGGGCGGCGACACCCCGGAGGATGAGGCGGTTCAAGCGCTGGCGGCAGCACGTCACGCCGCTGACCGGTCCCAGCATGCCGTCAAGGAGCTTGCAGAGCTCCGGCAACGGATCGAGGCCGTAGACGTCCGGATTGCGGCGGCGGAGGGTGCCAGGCACAGCAGCGCCGCCGAGCTCACCCAGGTCACGGCTTCGTTGGCAGAAGTGGCGGATAATTTGGACTCCCTGGACCAGGCCCTGTCCGGCCTGCGCGGTGGCCACCGCAGCCTGACGCGCCGGCTGCGATCGTTGCAGGAGGCCGCGGCCACGCTGGAGAAAGCCGTGGCGGCCCGGGCCCAGCTGGAGAAGGCCAATACCCGCGCCGAGGAAGCCCGGCTGGAACTCGAACGAGCGTTGCCGGCCGCCGGCTTCGGCACTGCCGAAGAAGCCCGGGCGCAGTTGCTGGCGGCCGCAGAGGCGGCGGCCCTGCAGGCCGAGGTCCGGGCCGGCTACGACGAACAGGCGCGCATTGCAGAGCTGTTCGCTTCCGAGGAGCTGGTGCTGGCGCTGAAGGAAGCGGCTACAGATCCTGCAGCCGACGAGCACCTCGTGGCTGAGCTCCAGGCCATGGCTGAGTCGGCCAGCCAGGAGGCCCGCGACGCCGACCTTGCCGCCGGAATGGCTGCCCGCTGCGTCGAGTCGCTGGCCACTATCGGCAGCGAGTACGGGCAGCTCGCCGGATCGGCACGGGGGCCGAGGGAACACGCCAGGCTGCTCACGGCACTGGCCGACACCGCCGCCGGGCGCGGTGACAACACGTACCGCATGAGCCTCAACAGCTACGTCCTCGCGGCACGGCTGGAACAGGTGGCGCTGGCGGCCTCAGAACGCCTCATAGCCATGAGCGACGGCCGCTACCTGCTGCAGCACTCCGATGCCAGGGCGGCACGCGGCGCCAAGTCCGGGTTGGGACTGGAAGTGGTGGACCAGTGGACCGGGCATCGCCGGGACACTTCCACGCTCTCCGGCGGTGAATCGTTCATGGCCTCACTCTCCCTCGCACTGGGTCTGGCGGACGTTGTTCAGCAGGAGTCCGGCGGCATACAGATTGACACGCTCTTTGTGGATGAAGGCTTCGGCAGCCTGGATGAGCAGTCCCTGGAGCAAGTCATGGATGCGCTGGAAGGCCTGAGGGACGGCGGACGCGTTGTGGGCCTGGTCAGCCACGTGGGGGAGATGAAGCAGCGAATCGGAACGCAACTTCAGGTCCTGAAGGGAAGAAACGGTTCCACCCTCCGCATCTCCGACGCCGCCGGGGCGCTGGTGTAATTCGGATATGATCGGAGGGTTACCGGGTTTCGCGCATCGGGAGGAGGGACGATGCGCATGAACGAATGAGCCCGGAATCTTGAACCCAACACCACTGTCTTCTGTGGCAGCTCCTGTGTCAGCGCCCGCGGAATTAGCTGTTTCCACCGCTATCCCGGCTTCCCCCACCGCCCTGGCTCCAGAGCCCACCGGCCGCTTCGCCAGGCTTCCACACCTGGCCGGCCGCAGTTTCATTCCCCTTGGCCTCTTTGCCCGGCTGCCTCTTGCCATGCTCACGGTAGGCGCCCTGACCCTGGTCACCTCGGCCACCGGCTCCTACGCCCTGGGCGGCATGGCGGCCGGAGCCGTGGGGATCGGATCTGCCCTCGGAGCGCCCGTTTTCGGCGCCCTGGCAGACCGCCACGGGCAGCGTCCCGTGCTCCTGATAGCTGCAGTTCTCAACGCGTTGGCCGTCGTGGCCCTGATCGGCACGGCCTGGGTTCCGGCCAACGGGTCCTTCCCGGCCGCGAACATCGTGGCAGCCTTCCTGGCCGGCGCAACGTGCCCGCAGGTCGGACCGTTGGCCCGCGTCCGCTGGATGGCCCTCACCTCCCGGAGCGGGGGCAAGGACGCCGGCCAGGATCTGGATACAGCATTGTCTTACGAGGGAACGGCGGACGAGCTGACGTTTGTCCTGGGCCCGGCGCTGGTAGGGATCCTCGCGAGCGTAGTGGCCCCCTGGCTGCCGCTGGCCCTGGCTGTTTTTATGACCATGACGCTGGTTCCTGCTTTTGCCGTGCACCCCACCCATAAAGCGGTTCCATTAAAGCGCGCCACCGGAACCGGGGCCGCGAGGATTCCTGCCGCAGTTGCCCTGCCCGTCCTGGCGATGGTGGCCATGGGCACTTTCTTCGGTTCCACGCAGACGGCACTGAGCTCGTTTTCCGCGAGCTTCGCCACCTCCGAACTGGCCGGCCTGCTGTATGCAGTGATGGGCCTGAGCTCCGCCGCTGCTGCCCTGTCTGTGGCCTACTGGCCGAGGCGCTTCAAGCCTGTGGCCCGCTGGATGGTCAGCGCTGCAGTGATGGCGGCCCTCTCCCTGCTGCTTGTGGTGCCGGACTCGCTGGGCGGGATGGTCGGCGTGCTGCTGGTCCTGGGACTGCCGGTGGGGCCCGTCATGGTAACCGTCTTTACCATCGGCGGAATGGTTGGCCCCGCAGAGAGATTGGGAACGGTGATGACTGCCTTGGCCAGCGGGATTGTGGCGGGCACGGCACTGGGGGCCTTCCTGGCGGGCCAGCTTGCCCAGGCGCAGGGCTACCAGGCGGCTTTTGTGGTGCCTGTGATTGCCGCGGGTGCGCTGTTTGTGCTCGGTGTGGCCGCTGCGGCTTTGCTCCGGAACCGCCGGCGCCGAGGAGCGAAAGCCTAGGCCTGCAGGAGGCTGATGGCGTCCTCGTCGGTCAGTTGTTCGAAGTGCCGGTAGAAGCTTCCCACGGCACGGAATTTACCTGGCAGGTGGAGGCACAGCACGGCATCGCAAACCTGGGACACAGCGGTGTAGGCCTCCACTGACCCTACCGGGGCGGCGGCCACCACGATTCCTGCGCCGGCGGACCGGACAGCCTCCACTGCGGCGCGCATCGTGGCTCCTGTGGCGAGGCCGTCGTCGATCAGGAGGACTGTCTTGCCTGTGAGATCGTGGCTGGTCGCCGGATACGTTGCCGCCCGGCGGAGGAGTTCGGCCCGCTCACGCGCCTCCACTTCGTTCAGCCACTCCTGGCGGACGCCGTGCTCAAGGACGCGAGCCATCAGCGGACGGTTGAGCAGGCGCACTATGCGGCCACCGGACCACGCCAAGGCACCGTACGCTGTTTCATCGTGGCCCGGAATGCCGAGCTTTCTGACCAGGACGGCACCAAGGGGCAGATAGAGGGCCTTGGCAGCTGCAGCCGCCACGGGGATGCCCCCACGGGCCAGCCCCAGCACGATGGCGTCAGGGCGTTCCCGAAACTGCGTCAGCACCGCCGCCAGGTGCTCACCGGCATCGGTGCGGTCTTCGAAACGCGTGTTCATGGGCCCCTTTCCGGCTGTTTCCGCCCCGTTTCCAGCCTACCTTCTGCGGCCGCGGCGGGGTGTGGGGAGTCCTGTTTCCGCGGCGCCTCGAGTCAAAAGAGGGCGGCGGTCACGGCCTTGGTGATGTCGTGGATCACTGCGGTGCGTTGCGGAACGTCAGCCAACCCGGTGCCCTTGGTATAAACCACCAGCACGTAGCTTCCCGCTGACGCCGAGAGGATGGCCGCGTCGTGGAGTTCGTCGTCGAGTAGCCCGTATTTGTGGGACACGGTCACGCCCGCCGGAACCGCGGCCGGAATGAGGTCTTCGTAGTTGGTGTCCTGCATGTAGGAAAGGAGCTGTGCTGTGTGTTCCTGATTGAGAAGCATGCCCTCTGACAGTTTTGCGAGGATGTGGGCCATGTCGGCGGTGGAGAGCGTGTTCACCTCGGGGTCGTACGTGATGCCGATGGAGGCCGCGTACTCTGAAAGCCTGGACAGGCCCACGGCGTCCATGAGCAGGCTCCATGAGTCGTTGTTGCTGTCCTGGATCATGGCCTGGATCTGGAATCCCGAGGTGAAGGCGCCCAGCTGATCATCGAGCGAGGCCGAGCCATCCTCTACCAGGCTGTAGTAGGCCGCGGCCGCCAGGACCTTCGCCGTGCTCGCTGCCTCGAAGGGTTCCCCCACACCGTACTGATGGAGTTGACCGCCAACGGTATCCATCAGGGCTACGCCCACCTGGTACTGGCTGTTGGCGGCGATGATGGTTTCGATGGCGCTGTCAAGCTCTGCGCCAATGACAGGGGTGCCTGCCGCGGCGCCTGCCGCGGCGCCTACCGCGGCGCGTGCCCCGGCGTCAGAGACGATGGAAGCCCGCAACGCCCCGCCTGGCGAGGGCACGGCGTGCGCCAGGGTGTATACGCTGGCTATGAGTGCCACGGCGAGGAACGCGGCGGCGGCCATCAGGACCGATCGGCGCCGCCTTGCGGCTGAAGCGCCGCGGGAGCGCAGTTTGTGTGGATCGTGCATCTGCCGATCCAAGCAGGCGAACCTATGCGGGAGCTAAGAAACACCTGTCAGGTGTTAGACGCCCAGGAGCGTCAGACACCCAAGAAGGATATGGCACCCTGTTTGAACGCCCGGCTGGTGATGGCGTTGGTGTGGTTCCGGCCCGGCAGCACCAGCTGTTCGGCCATCGACCCCGCCCGGCGGCCGAGCTCGGCAAGCTGGGCCATGGTGGTGGCGCGTTCGTCCTTGTCGCCGGCCACCAGGAGCATCGGCATATGCGGCACGGCTTCGGCCGGATCGAAGGGCTCGGCCTTGATGGCTTCCACCAATGAAAGCAGCGCGAAAATGTTGTTGCTGGGCAGGAGCATGGCCATCTTCAGCAGCCCGGCGGTGGACTCGTCCGCGATCGGCGTGCCGTCGGCGAGGTAGCGCTGGGCGCCGATGAGATCGAAGGCGGCCAGCGGATCGGCGATGTTCGGTCCGCCGAGGACCATCCGATGGACAAGCTCCGGCTGCGTGGCGCCGAATTCCCAAGCCAGCCGTGAGCCCAGCGAATAGCCCACTACGTCAACCCCGCTGGCGGGGTCGCCTTCGTGCACGGGCCGCACACCGGCGTCGAACACTATTTGCAGCAAATCCGCGCGGATCCGGCTGGGCGTATAGGAGTCGAGGTCCTCGGGGGCGCCGCTGCGGCCATGGCCGGGCAGGTCCACGGTGATCACGCGGCGTCCTGCTTCCAGGAAGGCAGCCAGCCAGCCCGTGTCCTCCCAGTTCAGCTTGCTGGAGGAGGAAAAGCCGTGGATCAGCAGGACGGGCCGGAGCCCCGCATCGGTGGCCGGATCATGCACCTCCACGTACAGCTGGGGGTCGGTGCCCTCCACGGTGTGCGAGTGCATCTCGCCGGTGTGCCTGCCGCTCATRGTGTCAGTCCTCRTCAAGTACGGCGCTCAGGCGGACCCGGCGCTTCGGTGCGTCATCCTCGCACCACTTTACCTGCCTGCGGACCGGGCCGTTCATCAGCGGATTTACCGGTTTCCACCCTCCCAACTGGGTCGCAGCACATGTCGTTTTACGGGCTCGTAACGACATGTGCTGCTACTTACTTGGGCTGGCGGCTCCCGGCGGCAATCCGGGCACCGAGCCGGCAGGCGCCGGCGAGGCACGCGACCAAAGCAAACGTGCTCAGCAGCTGAACACGGCTGCTTTCGGCGCTGAAGCCGACGGCAAAGATCAAGGCGAGCAGCACCAGGCCGAACGCCGTCAGGCCGGGGAAACCCTTCATCCGCAGCGGCAGCCTGGTGCCTTCCCGGTCCGCCCGGCGCCGGAGAATCAGCTGCGAGATCAGGGCCGTGCCCCACACCACCAGGCACGTCGATCCGACAAGCTGGAAGAGCGCCGGCAGGATCCGGTCCGGGAACAGCAGTTCAAGGACGGTCGCGAAGAAACCGAACGCCACCGAGACACCCACCGCAATCACGGGCACGCTGGTACCGCTCAGGCGGGCCAGGAATCGGGGCGCCTCACCGCGCTCGGCGAGCGAGTACACCATGCGGGAGGCACCGTAGAGGTTCGCGTTCAGTGCGGAGAGGAGCGCGACGACGGCAACCAGGGTGATTGCCGTACCGGCGCCCGGGATCCGGGCTGCGTCGAGCACGCCCGCGAAGGGGGATGCCAGGCCCTCGGAAGTGACCGGCAGGATGGCTGCGATCACAAAAACGGAGCCGATGTAGAAAATGAGGATGCGCCACAGGACGGTCCGGACAGCCCTGCCTACGCTGTGCTCCGGGTCTTCGGTTTCCGCGGCGGCGACGGCCACAATTTCGGTCCCGCCGAAGGCGAAGATCACCACGAACAGGGCGGTGGCGATGCCGCCCAGCCCGGCGGGAGCAAAATCGGAAGTGATGTTTGCAAGTCCCGGCGAAGCGACGTCGGGGAGGAAGCCCAGGAGCAGCGCAGCTCCGACCCCGAGGAACAGGACGATGGCGACGATTTTGAGGATGGCGAACCAGAATTCGAATTCGCCGAAGTTCCGGACCCCGGTCAGGTTGATGGCGGTAAACAGCACCATAAAGATCAGCGCCAGGGCCCAGACCGGGATGACAGGCCAGACGGTAAACAGCAGCCCTGCCGCGCCGAGGGCCTCAGCGGCGATGACTACCACCAGTTGGAGCCACCACAGCCAGCCGACGGTGGCGCCCGCCGTTTTGCCCAAGGCCCGTTCGGCATACACGGAGAAGGCCCCGCTGGTGGGGTTCGCCGCCGCCATCTCGCCAAGGGCCCACATGACCAGGATGATCAGCGTTCCGGCCACCAGATAGGACACCAGAACCGCAGGTCCGGCTGCATGGACGCCGGCACCGGAACCCAGGAACAGCCCGGCACCGATTGCGCTGCCGAGGCCCATCATGGTGAGCTGCCGGGGTTTCATGGAGTGGCCGAGGTGGGACTCCGTACGCGCTGCTGTGGACTTCGATGTCATGCTGTAAACCTTCTTGGGGATTGAGGTGCCCTCAAAAGGGACCTCTTGAACTTACCCCCTCGGCCGGTGGTCCGGCGAAACATTTTGATTCGCCGGAAAGTGGCCGTAGAATCAGTTCTAGTCAAACTGACTTTAACTAGGCGCCGGTCGGCGCCGGTGCGCGTCAGCCAGCAGCAGGGAGCGGGTGAGTGAGCATGTACACGGGTTCAGCCAACGTTTCCGAACGGGCTTCGGCAGCGCCCCTGCTTGCCATCTCCACTGTCATCTTCGCCCTGCGCCCGAGCGAATCCTCGGGCCGGCCCACCCTGTGGATTCCGCTGGTCCGCCGAATCCGTGAGCCGTACAAGGGTTTGTGGGCCCTTCCCGGCGGGCCCTTGGCGCACAACGAATCGCTGCAGGACGCGGCCTCGTGGAACCTGCGGGAGACCACCGGGCTGGCCCCGAGCTACGTGGAGCAGCTTTACGCCTTTGGCGGCCTGCACCGTTCGCCTTCGCAGCGTGTGGTCTCCATCGTCTACTGGGCGCTGGTCCAGCCCACCGAAGCCGCCCTCGCCGCCGAATCAGAAAACGTGAAGTGGTTCCGCGCCGACAAGGTTGGGGACCTGGCATTCGACCACAACGCCATCGTGGACTACGCGCTCTGGCGGCTGCGAAACAAGCTGGCCTACGGTTCGGTGGCTTACCACTTCCTGGGCGAGTACTTCACACTCGCCCAGGTCCGGGAAGTCTACGAAGCCATCCTTGACACCCGCCTGGACCCGGCCAACTTCCGCCGCCAACTCAAATCCACGCCGGAGATCGAAGAAACCGGCGAATACCTCCAAGGCGGCAAACACCGCCCGCCGCGTCTCTACCGCTTCACCGGCCGCCCCGGCCTTGACCCCGATAACAGGAGCACACCATGAGCAGCGTCAACGCAGCCATCCAGCTGATCACACGCGAACAGGCTGAGAGCGCGGTCAGCGCCGCGACAGGGCGCGCCGCCGGCGGCAAGGCGCCTGCCACGTGCAGCCCGGCCCTGGCGAAGGGCCCGTGGGAGTACGACCTTGCCGAGGCGCGTGCCGGCGCCCCCGCCTACGGCCCCGGCGCCTCCAGCTCGGACGTTGCCCCGGCCGCGACACCCCGCCAGGGCCAGCTGCCGGAAGAGTACAAGCTCGCCAGTGATGCCGAGCTGGACGTCCGCATCCGCGCCGCCAAGGAAAAACTGGGCGACCGGGCAGTGGTCCTGGGCCATTTCTACCAGCGCGACGAGGTCATCCAGTACGCCGACTTCGTGGGCGACTCCTTCCAGCTGGCCAACGCGGCCCTTACCAGGCCCGACGCCGAGGCCATCATCTTCTGCGGTGTGCACTTCATGGCCGAGACAGCCGACATCCTCTCCGCTCCGGACCAGGCAGTCATTCTGCCCAACCTCGCCGCCGGCTGCTCCATGGCGGACATGGCCGACACGGACTCCGTGGAGGAATGCTGGGAACAGCTCGAGGAGATCTTTGGTACCGAGGCCGACACCGAGGGCCGGGTTCCGGTCATCCCTGTCACCTACATGAATTCCTCCGCAGCCCTGAAGGCTTTCTGCGGACGCAACGGCGGCATCGTCTGCACCTCCTCCAACGCAAAGCTGGTCCTGGAGTGGGCCCTCGAGCGGGGCCAGCGGGTCCTGTTCTTCCCCGACCAGCACCTGGGCCGCAACACAGCCAAGGCCATGGGGGTGCCGCTGGAGCAGATGCCCATGTGGAACCCGCGCAAGGAACTCGGCGGCAACGACGAACAGGCGCTGCTCGAATCCCGCGTCATCCTGTGGCATGGCTTCTGCTCCGTGCACAAGCGCTTCAACGTCGGCCAGATCGAAAAAGCCCGCGCCGACTTCCCCGGCGTCAACGTCATCGTGCACCCCGAATGCCCCATGGAGGTGGTGGACGCCGCCGATTCGGCCGGTTCCACCGACTTCATCAAGAAGGCAATCGCCGCGGCCACCGAGCCCACCACCTTTGCGATCGGCACCGAGATCAACATGGTCAACCGGCTCGCCGCCGAGTACCCGCAGCACACCATCTTCTGCCTGGACCCCGTAATCTGCCCGTGCTCCACGATGTACCGGATCCACCCCGGCTACCTCGCCTGGGTCCTCGAGGAACTCGTGGAAGGACGCATCGTCAACCGCATCACGGTGGACGACGCCGTCCAGGACAACGCCAAGATCGCGCTCGAGCGTATGCTCGCCGCCCGCCCCCTGTAATCCCGCCGTACTAACCGGACACCGAATCGAGCCTGCCATGACAGCAGAGAGCCCAACCCGCCAGCCGCGTCCCCAGCGTCTGATCGTCGTCGGCAGCGGCATTGCAGGGCTTTACGCCGCGCTGCTCGCCGTCGATGCCGGAGCGGAGGTGGTGCTGCTGACCAAAGGCGCGCTCGCGGACAGCAACACGTTTTACGCCCAGGGCGGCATTTCCGCCGTACTCGACGAGCCGGCGCCCGGGGACACCGTGGCTGCGCACATTGCGGACACGCTCAAGGCCGGGGCGGGGCACTGCAACGAGGCCGCCGTCCGCGTTGTGTGCACTGAGGCGCGCCTGGATATTGCCGGGCTGCAGCGGTTCGGGGTGCTTTTTGACCTTGACGACGACGGCGATCCCGCCTTGGGGCTCGAAGCCGCCCACTCCGCGCCGCGGATCCTGCACGCCGGCGGCGACGCCACCGGGGCCGGCGTGGCCCAGGCACTCATCCGCGCCGTCCTGGACGCGGAGGCTGCGGGGAGAATACAGGTCATCGGGCGCGCGCAGGTGACCTCACTGCTGCAGGGTGAAGGCCGCGTGACGGGTGTCAACTTCCTCCACCACGGGCGTGAGCTCGGTGTTCATGGCGACGCCGTCCTCCTGGCCACCGGGGGAGCAGGCCGGATCTTCGCCCAGACTTCCAACCCTGCCGTGGCCACGGCGGACGGCCTGGCCCTCGCCTGGCGGGCCGGAGCCGCCGTTGCAGACCTCGAGTTCTTCCAGTTCCACCCCACCTGCATGGTCCGGCCCGCCGACGCCCGCGAAACCCATTTCAACCGCGCAGGAACCACGGCCGACCCCCTGCTGATTTCCGAAGCAGTCCGCGGCGAAGGCGCCATCCTCGTTGACGCCAACGGCGAACGGTTCATGCCCGCCTACCACCCCGACGCCGAACTCGCCCCCCGGGACGTAGTCTCCCGCAGCATCGCCCTGCACCTCGCCGCCCTCGGCGACCCCAACGGCCACGTGTTCCTCGACGCACGCGTGATCGAGGCCAGTCGTGGCAAAGACTTCCTCGCCCGTCGGTTCCCCACCCTCAGCGCCCGCACCCGCGAGGCCGGCATCGACTGGACCCGCGAACCTGTCCCCGTGGCACCGGCTGCGCACTACTGGATGGGCGGGGTTGTCACCGATCTTCACGGGCGGACTTCTGTTCCCGGGCTGCTGGCTGCGGGGGAGGTTGCTTGCACCGGGGTCCAGGGTGCCAATCGGCTGGCCAGTAACTCCCTTCTCGAAGGACTTGTCTTCGGCCGCCGGGCTGTCGAAGGGTTCCTGCATGGAGCACCGCCGCGGGACACCGATGCTCCGCGTGCTACGTCGGGCTGGGTGTCGCCCGAAGCTGTTCCTCCGCTCGCTGTCTCGGCCGCTGGCGGCCTCCCCTTGACGCTCGCTTCCGGAACACCCTCAGGCGACGACAGGCAGTTGCACTTGGGAGCAACCACAGATGAGGCGCGCTCCTTGAGTACGTCTGCCGACGCGTCAGCGTCCGGTCCCTGGCTGGTTGAAACTGTTCCGGCACCTGGGCCTCGGGAGATGCCGGTTGGTGAGGCGGGGACTTTTTCTCGGGATGCACTGCGGCGACTCATGACGGCTAATGCCGGGGTGATCCGGGATGGGTCTTTGTTGCGGGAGGCGTCTGGTTTGTTGGGGGACTGGGCTGCTGATGTTGTTCCTTTGCAGGCGCCCGATTCGTTGGATGTGCGCGTGCATGAAGATGCGAATCTTTTGTTGGCTGCCCAGCTTTTGGTGCATGCCGCCCGGGATCGGCGGGAGTCCCTTGGCGCGCATTACCGCAGGGACAGCCGGGCGGCTGCTGCCGCCGTCGAACCTTTTGACCAGCGTCACACCATGAGCCGGAAAGCGAGCCTCGTCCAATGACCAGCCTGACCCTCCCCGCAGCACCCGTCCGGGACATCCTGGAAAGGGCGTTTGCCGAGGACGCTCCCAGCGGCGACATCACCTCCCAGCTGCTGATTCCGGCCGACGCCCGCGCCACCGCAGTGCTCAACGCCCGGGTTCCCGGCGTATTCAGCGGGGGGACCGTGTTCCAGGATGCCATGAAGCTCGTTGACCCGGACACCGAAGTGGAGCTGCTGCTCGCCGATGGTGAAGCGTTCGACGCCGGCACGCACCTTGCGCGTGTGACCGGCAGCGCCCGCTCGGTGCTGCTGGCCGAACGCGTCGCGCTGAACCTGGTCCAGCGGATGAGTGCCATCGCCACCAAAACGGCAGAATTCGTGAGCCTTATCGAAGGCACGAAGGCCAGGATCACGGACACGCGCAAGACCACCCCGGGACTGCGCGTCCTCGAGCGGTATGCCGTGCGCTGCGGCGGGGGAGCGAACCACCGCTACAGCCTGTCCGACGCCGTGCTCGCCAAGGACAACCACCTCGCCGTCATGACCGGGGGAGACCCGGCCAAGCTCACCACCCTGCTGGCCGCCGCGAAAGCCCAGCTGGGGCACACCACGCACTTCGAGGTGGAGGTGGACAGTGCCGAGCAGATCGAACCCGTGCTCGCCGCCGGCGTTGACACCATCATGCTGGACAACTTCACCATCGACGAGCTTCGCGCCGGAGTAAAGCAGGTCGACGGGCGGGCCATCGTGGAGGCCAGCGGCAACGTGAACCTCGGGACCGTCGCGGACATCGCCGCCGCCGGGGTGGACGTCATCTCCATCGGCGGCCTCACCCACAGCGTCGCCGCCCTGGACCTCGGCCTGGACGTCGAACTGAGGGCCGGCTGACCCGGCCATGATCTTCCTTGACGCTGCCGCCACCACGCCCGTCCGCCGCGAGGTCCTGGAGGCCATGTGGCCCTACCTGACCGGCGAGTTCGGCAACCCCTCAAGCCACCACACACTGGGTGAGGCCGCTGCCTCCTCGCTCGCGGACGCCCGCGCCGCAGTAGCCAAGGTGCTCGGCTGCAGGCCCGGTGAGGTCACCTTCACCTCCGGCGGCACGGAGGCGGACAATCTTGCCCTAAAGGGGATCGCGCTGGCCCGCCGGGCTGCGGACCCCGGGCTCAACCGGGTGGTGATCAGCGCCGTCGAACATCCCGCAGTGGAGGAGTCCGCGCGGTACCTGGCGCGGTTCCATGGCTTTTCCGTGGACGTTGTGCCAGTGGACGGGACCGGGCTGGTCACACCCCGGGCGCTCGCCGCCGTGCTTCGGCCTGAGACGGCGCTGGTGAGCATCATGTACGCCAACAACGAGGTTGGCACCATCCAGCCCGTTGCGGAACTGGCGGAACTGGCTCGCTCACAGGGCATCCCATTCCACACCGACGCCGTCCAGGCCGCCGGCTGGCTGCCCCTTGACGTCAAGGCGCTGGGCGTGGACGCCCTCAGCATTTCCGGCCACAAACTGGGGGCTCCCAAAGGCTGTGGCGTGCTGTACGTCCGCGGCCGGACCCGCATCGAACCCTTACTCCACGGGGGCGGCCAGGAACGCGGCAGGCGGTCCGGTACGGAGAACGTGGCCGGTGCAGTGGGCCTGGCCACAGCACTGACCCTGGCGCAGTCCGCCCAGCTGCAGACCGCAGACCACGTGACGGCGCTGCGGGACGGCTTCATCCGCGAAGTCCTCCAGGCCGTTCCGGGCGCTGTCCTGACGGGTCACCCCACAGAGCGGTTGCCGTCCGTGGCATCATTCTGTTTTCCGGGGACCAGCGGGGAATCGGTGCTTCTGGAGCTGGAGCGGCAGGGGGTGGTGTGCTCGAGCGGCTCGGCTTGCGCTGCCGGGTCTGATGCGCCTTCTCCGGTTCTGACTGCACTGGGCTATGAGCCGGATGTGGCGCAGACTGCGGTGCGGTTCAGCTTCACCTCAGTGGTGACCGCAGCGGAACTGACGGCCGCCGCCGAAGCCGTGGGGGCCGCCGTCGGAAGCGTCCGGACGCTCGGCCGCAGCTAACGCCTCCCCGCCAGCCCAACTAGGTAGCAGCAGATGTCGCAATGGGAGCCCATAACGACATGTGCTGCTACCTAGTTGGGCAAGGGGTCAGACGTGGCGGGCGCGGCGGAAGATCCAGTGCCGCAGCAGCGTGAACCGCGCAGCCGTGGCAGCAAACCCGGAGAGCGTGGTGGTCCAGAGCTCCTCGCTGACCGTTGCAGCCGGATGCACCGCATGCAGGATCCCCAGGCTGCTCCCGGTGATGACCAACGCGATGGCGATAAGGATCAGCCCGTTCAGGTGATCTTGCGCCCGCTTCCGGCTGGACGTGATCTTAAAGGTCAGCCGGCGGTTTAGGGCGGTATTCATGATGGATGTCATGATGAGCGCCGCCGCATTGGCGAGCTGGGGATCAACCCAGGGCCTGAACAGTGCGTACAGTGCTAGCGAGGATGCCGTGCAGATGACGCCCACGCCGGTGAAGCGGATGAGCTGCCGCACGGCCGGAAACCTGAGGATTCCGGGGTAGTGCCTGGTGGCCGGCGCGCGGCGGGTGGGCTGCTGGGTCAGCTGGGCGCTGGGCGCAGCAGGGGATTCCATGGGTCCAGCCTGACATATCAGGCGGCCGTTTCCTCCCAGGACGCAGCTTTGACGGGGTTGGTGAGTTCGCCGATGCCCTCCACCCGGCACACCACAGTGTCGCCCGGGTGGATGCGTGCGCACTCAGCCGGGAAACCGGTGAGCACCAGATCCCCTGCATGCAGGGTCATGAAGGAGGTGAGGTAGACCAGGATTTCGTCCACCTTCCAGCCGAGGTCCGCGCTGCTGGCGGGCTTGAGTTCGGTGCCGTTGTGAACGATGCCAATGGCGAGGTCGGCGTCATCGAGTCCGGTGACAATCCAGGGGCCAACGGGGGTGAAGGTGTCCTGGCTCTTGGCGCTGATCCACAATTCATCCGACTTCTGCAGGTCCCGCGCGGAGACGTCATTGCCGATGGTGAAGCCCAGGACGGCGCTCCGGGCGGTTTCCAGCGTCAGGCCGCGGACCGTGCGGCCGACGACGACGGTCAGTTCGGCTTCCGGGTCGACGTAGCCAACGGTGGAACTCAGTTCAATAGCGTCGCCGGGGCCGATGACGCTGGTGGCGGCCTTGTGAAAGGCCTGCGGCGGGAGGTCCCGGCCGGGCTGGCCCGTGTTGTGCGCCATGCCCAGGACATTGGCAGGGACCGACGGAGCCAGGAACGTGAACGAGTCCTGGTCCACTACAGCGCCGGCCTCCCAGCCGGACCGTGCCGGGCTGTTGGCGTTGGCCCGGGATGCCGCAAAAGGGGAATCCACGACAGTCCAGGACCGGCCGGCCACCGAACCGAAATCGGTGGCGTCGTTGGCCACGAAAAAATGTTCGCCGGCGGCGAC
Source organism: Pseudarthrobacter sp. 01T43 (assembly GCF_056398665.1). Classification (NCBI taxonomy): domain Bacteria; kingdom Bacillati; phylum Actinomycetota; class Actinomycetes; order Micrococcales; family Micrococcaceae; genus Pseudarthrobacter; species Pseudarthrobacter sp. 01T43. Next base: position 148,144 of record NZ_JBFTPV010000006.1, read on the forward strand.
GGGGGACAGTGGACGGACGCGGGCAAGGCGGCGAGGAGCGCTGGAAGTCATGAAGACATCCTACGTCCTGCGGGCAACGTTCGAGGGCGGCCGGCGCGAGGGTGCGCGGCGGCCCGGCCGGGGGAAGCCGGCTCAGTACAGTTCGCCCACCGGGATCTCCACTGCCAGTCGGTTGGAGGGTCCGGGCAGCGGGCAGGCCCAGGCGTCGTTGTACGCGCATGACGGGTTGTATGCGAAGTTGAAGTCGATCACAAATTCTGCGCCGGGTCCGGACCCGTGGACCCCATGGAAGGCGCCCTTGATGGTGTCCAGGAGGTAGCGGCCGGCGCCGTAGGTGCCGCCCGGCTGGGCGGCAGTGGCGTCCCGGAACGGCACGAAAATTCCGCCCCCGTAACCGTGCAGCTTCCACACGCCTAGCTGGCCCAGTTCGGGAAGATCGAATGTGCCGAGCCGGATGAACCGGATCACGCCGTCCGTGGCGGTCTGCGCGGTCATCTCCCGCCCCGCCCCTTCAGGAGTCAGCGGTACGTAGAAGCGGTAGACGGGATCGTAGTCCGCCGTCTTCAGGCCGGAGAACCGCGCCTTAGCCTCAGGCGTGAGGGCTGACGCGGGATGCGTCGCGAACATGCGGTCCCGTTCGTGGCGCCACAGGGAGTGGGCCTCGGCCGGGTCTTCGGCGGCAATTCTCCGCACGGTCTCGTAGAGGGCAAACGTCCGGAGCCGCCAGTCCGCGATGTCGAGGGCAGAGATGTCCGCCAGGCCCGCTTCTTCTGTGACGTAATGCTCATCCCTCATGCTCCCCAGCCTAGCCCCTTGGCCGGGGAGCATGGCCGACGGCGACACGAGGCTTCTGCTGCCGGGCCGCCGTCGTCCGCCGATAGGCTGGCCGGATGACAAGCATGGCAACATCCTGGGGACTGCGGACCGCAGCGCTTCTGATGACCGGGGTCCTGGCGGCCGGATGCAGTGCGCCCGGAGGCAGCGGCCCGGCGTGGACCGCGCAGCCAGGCACCTCGTCCGACGCCGCCCCGGGCGCGACAGGCATGGGCAGCAGTTCGCCGGCACCGCAGCCTGCTGCCACGCCGGGCGGGTCGGCCACTGCGACGCCTGGCCCGGCCGCCACGGCCGCCGTCTGGAAGACCTTTACCGACCCCGGCCGAACCATTCGTTTTGACCTCCCCGAAGAATGGATTGCCCAGTCTGTCACCCCCGAGGACGGGGCGCTGCCCGGTGCGCTGAAGATCGAGGTGAAAAAGCAGGACGGCACCTTCATGGCTGCCCTGCGGACTGGACTGCCGCCGTCGGAGTCTGCGTGCCCGGACGGCGGGAAGAAGCCCTACGTTGTCATCAGCAGCGTGCCGGTGGCACTTCCCGGCAGCACGGGCGAAGGCACCATCGCGCCGCACGCCGTGTACCGCGTGATCCAGGGCTACCGGTACTTCGGCTCGTATGGCATCACCAACATTGTTGGCGGGGCGGACGGGCAGGCCTGCGAGCTGCGCAACGTGGTCCGTGGTCCTGCCGGCAAGGGAGACTACTCGTTCGGCGACGTCATTGCCCTGAAGGCCTTTGCGCCGGACGAAAAGGTGGCCCCGGCCAAGGCCTTTGACACCCTGGACCAGGCGGCCAAGTACGTCGACGAGGGCCCGGACTTCGCGAATGTGCAGCGGATGCTAATGTCTCTGGAGATCAAAAACTAGTCCCGCCTCCGGCGCCATCAGGGCCGGTCCAGAGCGGCTGTTCTGCCACTACCTCACACCCCGGAGATACATGGAACGCACCGTTGCCGCACGCATGGTTTTCAAGACCGTGGCTGACACCAAGGCAGCCTTGGCCATCGCCGTAGCCAAAAACCGTGGCTATACCTCGTTCGAAGAGTCCCTCACTGTCACAGCCGGCGGGGCCGCGGTTCCGTTCCGCGAACTGGCCGACTATCACGGCGGCCGCCTCCATTACATGGAGTTTGCTGAGCCGGTCGAAGTGACGGTCGAGTACTCTGCGACAGTTGCCGGCAGGGCGGAGCCGGAGGAGTCAACCCTGGCCGAGCTCATCCGCTATGTCCGGCCGAGCCGCTACGCGGAGTCCGACCGGCTCCTGCCCACCGCTTACGCCGAATTCGGCGGCCTGCACGGCGCTGAACTGATCCAGGCCGTCAGGAACTGGGTTTACGGCGAGTTGCGGTACGTCAGCGGCTCGTCTCGGGGCACCGACGGCGCAGTGGAAACGCTCCTGCACCGGCGCGGGGTATGCCGGGACTTCGCCCACCTGGCCATCGCGTTGCTCCGCTCGAAGGACATCCCGGCACGGCTGGCGGCCGTCTACGCGCCGGGGCTGGCCCCGATGGACTTCCACGCCGTGGCGGAGGCCCACGTCAACGGCGCCTGGCATGTCATCGACCCCACGGGGCTGGCCCCGCGCGAGTCGATGCTGCGGATCACAGCAGGCCGGGACTCTTCCGACACAGCATTCCTATCCACCGTGGGCGGCCGCCTGACCCTGAACGAGCTGCGCGTCACCGCCGTGGTCAACGGCCAGCTTCCCGCAGAGGATGCGGCCAGGATGGTGGTTCTGGGCTAAGCCCAGCGTTCACTTGAGTGGTTTGGCACCCACGGAAGCACGGAGCTTGTCCGTCAGCCGCCGAAGCTCTTTCTGCTCTGCGGCGGTCAGGGCCGGCCCCACCAAGCTGGAGATGTCCCGCACATGCTCGCGGCCAATCTCCTTCTGCAGCGCCACCCCTTCCTCGGTCAGCTTCAACAGCACGCCCCGGCCATCGTCCGGGGCAGGCATCCGGTCCACGAGGCCACGCTTTTCCAGCCGCTCCACCAGCCTGCTGAGGCTCGACTGACTCAGCAGGACATGGTCATTAAGCTCATTGAGGCGCAGCCACCCGGACGGGCAGCGGGAAAGCGTGAAAAGGACGTCATACTCATTGATGGCCACATTCTTGAAGGCTTTGCCCGTCTGGAGCTTTCGCATCACCGCCACTTGGGCCCGGAACAGGGACTCCCACGTTTCCGCCGCCAGGCGGCTCGGAGCTTCTTTCCCCTCGGCAGCCATCACGCCTCCGAGGAAGCTGTTTCGTCGGCCTGGGATGCCATCAGAGCAGCTACGCGGCCGGCATGGGTGGGGGGATCGGGCACGTGTGCCGGCTTCTCGTCGGCATATTCCTTACGCAGGACCGGGAGGACTTCCTCGCCGAAGAGGTCCAGCTGTTCGAGGACAGTCTTCAGCGGCAGGCCTGCGTGGTCGATCAGGAACAGCTGGCGTTGGTAGTCGCCGAAGTACTCACGGAACGTCAGGGTTCTCTCGATGACCTCCTGCGGGCTGCCCACGGTGAGGGGAGTCTGTGAGGTGAAGTCCTCAAGCGACGGGCCATGGCCGTAGACCGGCGCGTTGTCGAAGTAGGGGCGGAATTCCTTGACAGCGTCCTGGGAGTTCTTGCGCATGAAGAACTGGCCGCCGAGGCCAACGATGGCCTGGTCTGCCTTGCCGTGTCCGTAGTGCTCGTAGCGCTCGCGGTAGAGGCCGATCAGCTGCTGGTAGTGCTCCTTGGGCCAGAAGATGTTGTTCGCGAAGAAACCGTCGCCATAGTAGGCGGCCACTTCGGCGATCTGCGGCGTGCGGATGGAACCGTGCCACACGAAGGGAGCGACACCGTCGAGCGGCCGCGGTGTGGAAGTGAAGTTTTGGAGCGGGGTACGGAACTTGCCGGACCAGTTGACTGAGTCCTCATCCCAGAGACGGCGCAGCAGGCTGTAGTTCTCGATGGCCAGTTCCACGCCGTCCTGGATGTTCTTGCCGAACCAGGGGTAAACCGGGGCAGTGTTGCCGCGACCCAGGACCAGGTCCACGCGGCCATCCGCAAGGTGCTGGAGCATGGCGAAGTCTTCGGCGATCTTGACGGGATCGTTGGTGGTGATCAGCGTGGTGGCCGTCGAAAGGGTGATGCGCTCAGTCTGGGCTGCAATGTACGCCAGCGTTGTGGTGGGGGATGAGGAGAAGAACGGACKGTTGTGGTGCTCGCCGATGGCATAGACGTCCATGCCGATTTCTTCGACCTTCTTGGCGATCGCCACGGAGGCCTTGATGCGGTCGTTCTCCGTGGGCGTCCGGCCGGTAGTGGGGTCAGTGGTGATGTCGCTGACGCTGAATACGCCGATCTGCATGGTTGGCCTTCCGTTCCTGGACTTCTCTGGGATTGTTATCAACATACCAGATATTCATGCGTTTGCATGTACTGAAGGCTACAACGCATTGTGGACCTGAAAATTCCCGGCTCCGGGACTACGCGACGCCAGGCCACCCCGGCGCCGCGTGCCACCCCGCCCCGGACGCGCGAAAGGGAGGGGAGCAAGATAGCTCCCCTCCCTTTTTCTTCTGTGATGGAAGAGCCGTACGCGGTGCTGCCTCCGGCGCGGGCCTACTCGGGGTCGCCCGCGGCGGCGCGGCGGCCGCTGACCTTGGGTGTCATGCCGGTGGTCCAGTCGCTGAACTCTGCGTCGACGTCGTCCGCCGCCGCAAACTCAGGGCGCCCCTGCATGGCGCGGAGCAGCGTTCTGCGTTCCCGCCGCCCCTCCACGAGGCGGTACAGCACGGGAACCAGCACCAGCGTCAGGGCAGTGGAGGACACCAGTCCGCCGATGACCACCACTGCCAAGGGCTGGGAGATGAAGCCGCCGCCGCCCGTGAGGCCGAGCGCCATGGGCGTCAGGGCGAAGACCGTGGCGAGGGCGGTCATCAGGATGGGGCGGAGGCGCTGCCGCGCGCCGTGCGTGATGGCGTCCGCCACGGTCATTCCCGGCAAGCCGTTCCGTGGCTGCCGGTACTGGTTGATGAGGTCAATGAGCACAATGGCGTTGGTGACCACGATTCCCACAAGCATCAGCATGCCGATCAGCGAGGGCAGACCCAGGGGAACGCCGGTCGCCAGAAGCAGCGCAACGGCTCCGGTGGCCGCAAAGGGGACGGAGACCAGCAGGATCAGCGGCTGGACCAGAGACTTGAACGTGGCCACCATGATGACGTAAACAATTGCGATGGCCGCGAGGAGCGCCAGGCCCAGCTGCCGGAAGGAATCCGCCTGCTGGGTGGTGGCGCCGCCGAGTTCCGCTGTAACCCCGGCGGGCAGGCTGACCTCCGCAAGCCGCTTCTGCACCTCGGCGTTCACCGCACCAAGGTTGGAGCCCGACGGCGTGACTGACACTTTCGCGGTCCGCTGGCCGTTGCTGGAGGTGATGGAAACCGGTACGTCCACCCGCTCGACGGAGGCGATGCTGCCCAGGGTCACAGGTCCGGCCGCGGCCGGCAAGGCGATGCTGCGCACCGCCTCGATGCTGGTGAACCGGGTGCCTTTGCCGATCTGCACGGGGAAGTCATTGGTGTCGATCCGGACCGTGCCGGCCGGGACGGGGCTGATGGTGGCAGCCAGGACGCCGGCCACCTGTTGCTCGTTGAGGCCCGCGGCGACCGTTTTGGCCCGGTCAACCTTGACCTGGACCACCGGCTGGCTGGCCGCAAGGTTGGTGCTCACTTCGCTGGTTTCCGGGACACCGGTCATGGCTTCGACCATGGTGTCGCTGGCCGTGTGGAGGTCCTCGGAGGTCGCCGCCTTGATGGTGATATCCACGGTGGAGGACGTGCCAAAGCCGCCCTGCTGGGAGCCGACAGTAACCTTGCCGGAATCGGCTACCTCAGCCAATTTCGTCCGGACCGTTTCCTGAAGCTTTGCCTGGTTCACTTTCTCATCCGTCACCACAGTGAACGTGGAGTTGGAGGAGCCGGAGGAGGTGAGGGCGGCGAAGCCAGCCTGCGCGTTGCCGGACGTGACCTGGACGTTTTTGACGCCCTCAATGCTGCGGAGGACTCCCTCAAGCCTTACTGCCGCGGAACTGGTCTCCGCGAGGCTTGTCCCCGCCGGCAACACCTGGCGGACAGTCATGCTGTTCTGGCCGGAATCGCCGAGGAGGTTGGTGGCCAGAAGCGGCGTCATGGCACCCGTCCCGCCAAGGACCAGCAGGGCGGCAACGAGCGTCCACACCGGATGCTTCTGCGTTTTGCTCAAGATCGGCAGGTACGCGCGCTGCAGCCGGCTCGTCTGTTCGGACTCGTGCGCCTTGGCCCTGGCAGCGGCAGCGGCTTCACGGGCGGCGGTGGATCCGGGAGCGGCAACGGCCGGGCTCCTAAGGAACCAGTAGGCGAGCACCGGAACGATGGTCAATGAGACCAGCAGGGAAGCAAGCAGAGCCATGGTGACCGTCAGCGCGAAGGGCCGGAACAGTTCGCCCGCGAGCTCGCCCACAAAGGCGATGGGCAGGAAGACGGCCACGGTGGTCAGCGTCGAGGCCGTGATGGCGCCGGCCACTTCGCGGATCGCGGTGAGGATGGCGGCCACTTTTTCCTCGCCGTAACTGAGGTGGCGCTTGATGTTCTCGATCACCACGATCGAGTCATCCACCACGCGGCCGATTGCGATGGTGAGCCCGCCCAAAGTCAGGATGTTCAGCGAATAGCCCGTCGCCGAGAGTCCGATGAAAGTCACCAGGAGCGAGAGCGGAATGGATACTGCTGTCACCAGGGTGGAGCGGGCGGACATCAGGAACACCAGGATGACGGCCACGGCGAAGCCGAGCCCGAGCAGGCCCTCGGTGGTGAGGTCCTTGATGGACTTCTCGATGAACGGAGCTTGATCAAACACGGCGGTGAACTTGGCGTTGGATCCCAGTTCCGCCTCAAGGGCGGGCAGCGAGTCGTTCACGGCGTGGGAAATGCCCACAGTGTCGCCTTCAGGCTTCTTGGTGACCGAAACCGCCAGCGTTTCCTGGCCGTTGGTCCGGGTAATGGAAGTGCGTTCGTTGTCTTTGAGGCTGACGTCCGCGACAGTGCCGATCGTTGCCCCGTTTTTGGCCCCGCCCAGCGGCAGCGACCTGATGGTATCCAGGGAGTCCACCGGGCTGCCGATCTGCAGGGACAAGGTCTTGCCCTGTTCTTCGATGGTGCCTGCCGGGATCAGTGATCCGTTGTTCCCCAGCGCGTTCCGGATGGACTCAATGCTGGCGCCGCTGGCGGCCATCGCTTCGGGCCGCGGGAGGACCTCGATGTGCTGGGTCGCGCCGCCGGTCACGTCCGCGCCGCGGACGCCGTCGATCTTCTGGAGCCGGGGGACGGAGAGCCGCTGGAGGTCCGAGTTCAGTTCGCTGAGCGGCTTGTCCGAGGACACCGCGAGGAACACGATGGGGAAGTCGCTGATGCTGCCGGCGAACGCCTGGGGCTGGACATCTGCCGGCAGCGAACGCTTGGCGTTGGAAATGGCCCGATCGATCTGGTTCCGTGCCCGGTCAAGGTTTGTCCCATACGTGAAGACCATGGTGATCTGGGACGAGCCGTTGCGCGACGTCGAGGAGGTTGACTCCAGGCCCTCCACCCCGTTCAGTGCTGTTTCCAGCGGGGCACTGACCTGCTTGTCCACCACTTCGGGGGATGCGCCGGGCATGGGGGTCAGTACGGTGATCTGCGGGAACTCGATGGAGGGTATGAGTTCCTGCTTCAGCGATGACATGGTGATCACGCCGAACACCGATGCGAAGACGGTGATCAGCGCGATCAGTGCCCGGTTTGCCAGTGAAAGTTGTGCCAGCCGGAACATCGCGTGGTCTCCTGTGGTTTGACGGACTGCTGGGACCGGACCTGCCCGACAGGCCGGCGATGTGTCAGTGGTGGGCGGGAACGGTTTCCAGCTGCAGTGCCTTGGCGCTTGCCGCTTCGAGCTCGGCAGCCAGGTCCGGGTTCTCGTCGAGCGTGACGCCGTAGCCGGGCATCATGTCCTTCAGCTTGCCCTGCCAGCCCTTGAAGTTTTTCGGGAAGGCTTTCTGCATCAGTTCGATCATGATGGGTACCGCAGTCGACGCTCCGGGCGACGCGCCCAGGAGCGCACCGATTGAGCCATCGCGGCCGGCAATCACTTCAGTCCCGAACTGCAGCACGCCGCCCTTCTTCGGATCCTTCTTGATGATCTGTACGCGCTGGCCGGCGGTGATCAGTTCCCAGTCGCCGTCCTTGGCCTCGGGGTAGTACTCGCGAAGCGCCTCCACCTTGTCGCCATGGCGCTTGGCCACCTCTTTGACGAGGTAGGCGGTGAGGTCCATGTTGTCCTTGGCCACGGCGAGCATCGGAATGATGTTGCTGGGGCGGATGGACAGCGGCAGGTCCAGGTAGGAGCCGTTCTTCAGGAAGTTGGTGGAGAAACCGGCGTACGGGCCGAACAGGAGGGAACGCTTGCCGTTGACGTAGCGGGTGTCCAAGTGCGGGACGGACATGGGCGGGGCGCCCACGGAAGCCTGGCCATAAACCTTGGCGCTGTGCTGGGCCGCAAGGGTCTCGTCGGTGCAGCGGAAGAACTGGCCTGATACAGGGAATCCGCCGTAACCCTTGCTCTCCGGGATCCCGGAAGCCTGCAGGAGGTGCAACGCGCCGCCGCCCGCACCGACGAACACAAACTTGGCGTGAATTTTCCCGTGCTCGCCGGAAGCCGGATATTTCAGCGAAAGGTCCCAGCCGCCGTCGGACGCTTTGGTGATGCCGGTGACCTCGTGGCCATAGTTGACCTCGACGCCGTTATTACCCAGGTAGGTGGTCAGCTCACGGGTCAGCGCCCCGAAGTCGACGTCGGTGCCCTCAGCCGCCCGGGTGGCGGCGATGCGCTGCTTGGGGTCGCGGCCCTTGACGATCAGCGGCGCCCACTTGGCGATCTGCGCGTGGTCCTCGGAGTACTCCATGCTGCGGAACAGGGTGTGGGACTTGAGCGCTTCGTAGCGGGTCTTGAGGAAGTTGGTGTTGTTCTCACCGATCACAAAACTCATGTGCGGGACGGTGTTGATGAAGCCCTTGGGCGAGCCGATCAGCTGCTCTTGAACCAAATGGGACCAGAACTGCCGCGACAGCTGGAACTGTTCGTTGATCAGCAGCGCCTTGGCAGGGTTCACCGAGCCGTCCTTGGCTGCGGGGGAGTAGTTGAGCTCGCACAGTGCGGCATGGCCCGTTCCGGCATTGTTCCAGGGGTCGGAGCTTTCCAGGCCCGGCTGGTCCAGGCGTTCGAACAGGGAGATGGTCCAGTTCGGCTCGAGCTGCTTGATGAACGCCCCGAGGGTGGCGCTCATGATGCCGCCGCCAATCAGTACGACGTCGGCATGTTGGGTCTTGGATATGAAGGTCACAATCAGTCTCCGATAGCAGCGGCTCTGGCTGTCACAGAATATCCCTGCCCGGCCCGCATACTGAAATTGGGCCCGGGCGTCAAGGCTTTAGCTGCACCTTCGTGAAAACTTCACTTAGTACCGGGGACGCCGGGTAGCTGCTGACCCGGTCCGAGAGGGCCAGCGCCGAAATGGGGAAGGCGATGGGAACTGCAGGGACGGTGGCCGCGATCTGGGCATTGATGGTGTGATACTGCTCATCACGTTCCTTGCCGGCGGGCAGGCCCCGCGCCCGGTTGATCTTGGAAAAGACCTGCGGATCCTGGTAACCGAACTCACCGTTCTTTTCGCCGAACAGGGGGCCCACGAAGTTTTCGGCGTCCGAATAGGCGCCGTTCCAGCCCAGCAGGTGCAGGGCGTGATCGCCCGGTGACTGGACCTTCTGGAGGTAGCCGTCAGACCAGTCCACCGGGACGGGCTTGATATTAAACCCGACGGCGGTCAGTTGCCTGCTGAGCTCCGCGTAGATCTTCTCCGGTGTGGGGAGGTACGGGCGGGTGGCGTTAAGCGGGTAATAGAAGCGGAGTTCTTCCCCGGCATAGCCGGCTTCGGCAAGGTTGGCCTTCGCCTTGGCCGGATCATGGCCCAACTCCGGGGCTTCATTGTTGAACCCGCTGATCTTGGGCGGGACGAATTGTGTGGCCTTGGCAGTGTTATCGATGAAGAACTTGCGGATCAGGGTGTCCTTGTCGATCGCCAACTCAACGGCCTGGCGGATCTTCAGGTTCTGCAGGATCGGAACGTCCTGGTTCATGCCCAGATACATCACCGAGAACGGGTCGCGCTGGACGATTTGCATGCCCCGTTTGACGAGCTGATCAAAGTTCCCCACCGTGACGGCGTCGTAACCGTCGATCTTGCCATCCAGGAGGGCCTGCAGGCGTGTCTGCGGGTGGTCGTACGTGACGAAGTTGATGGTGGCGATCTGGCCACGATCGCCCCAGTAACCCTTGTGGGTGACGAGCCGGACGCTGGTTTCGTCCCACTCGGCCAGGCTGTACGGCCCGGTGCCCACAGGGTTGGTGGCAAAGGCCGAGACGGGGTTGCCGTACCGGGTTTGGTTCAGCACATCAGCGGTGCCTGAGGCGAGTGCTGCGGGGGAGGCGATGGCAAAGGCCGGCAGGGTCAGTGCCTGTAGGAAGGCCGTGAAAGGTTGGGTGAGGTCGATCCGGACGGTGTCCGGGGCCTCGGCCGTGCAACTCTTGAAAATAGAGAGTGCGGCGTCATCGGAATGGGCCTTGAACACGCTCTTGAACGAGCTGCCCGGCGCTTGCTTGCGCAGTTCCGCCGGGAACGCGAACCAGCGGTTGAAGTTGTGGCAGACCGCATCGGCATTAAATGGCGTGCCGTCCTGGAAGAAGACACCGGTCCGGAGCTTGAAGGTGTACGTGCGGCCGTCGTTCGAATCGGCCCATTCCGTCGCCAGCAGCGGCGTGGGTTTTCCGGTGGTCTGGTCGACTCCCACCAGGCCTTCGAGGATCTGGCGAGTGATCCGATAGCTTTCCACATCGCTCGAGAGCGCCGGGTCCAGTCCCAACGGCTGAGACGCCGTGCCGAAGGTGAACGTTGCGGTGGGCTCCGACGCCGTGGCGGAAGGCGTGGGTGACGTTGACGACGGTGACGGCGACGGGGTGCCTGTACAGGCCGTCAGGCCTAACGCCATAAAAACGGCGCCGGTCTTGATGACCGTTCGCCGCGATGTACTGCTGGGCACTCGTCTATCACCTCTGGGCTGTTTCTGGCCGGCGCCGCCTAGTGGGGGCCAGGGACACAGTCTAGTTGACGGGGCTTGGTGTTCCCCGTAACCCCACCACCCGCGCAGAGTAGCGGCCCGTCCCTGGTAGGAACAGGCCGCTACGGGTCCCGGGCGCCGCCGATGGACGGCGGCGGTCCAGACTGTTTACTTAGGCATCAGCACCGAGTCGACCAGGTAGACTGTGGCGTTTTTGGTCTTGACGCCGCCGCAGATAACGCTGGCGCCGTCCACCTTGAGCGTATCCCCGCTGCCGGTCACCGTGACAGAACCGCCCTCGACCGTGGCGTGCGTGCCGGCGATCTTGTCAGGGGTTATCTGGCCCGGGACCACGTGGTAGGTCAGGATCTTGCTCAGCAGGGCGTCGTCGGTCTTGAGCTTTTCGATAGTTGCCGCGTCGATCTTTGCGAACGCGTCGTCCACCGGGGCGAAGACCGTGAATTCGCCGCCGTTGAGCGTGTCCACGAGGTTAACCTTCGGGTTCAGCTTGCCGGAGACGGCGGCCGTGAGCGTGGTCAGGATGGGGTTGTTCGAGGCGGCGACCGCCACCGGGTCAAGGGCCATGCCGGCAACGGAACCCGCGCCGGTGGGGACTTTTGCTGCGTAGCCGGCGCAGCCCGTGCCCACCAGGTTTGCTGCCGGATCCATGGCGGCGGCGCTGGCGGTCATTGACGGTGAAGGGGCCATGCTGGAGGTCGTCGGTGCAGCGGAGGGAGCGGAGGAGCTCGGTGCTGTTGTGGTCGATCCGCCGCAAGCCGTAAGGCTAAGCAGGGCTGCAGTTGCAACGCCTGCGACGGTGAAGGATGTGCGCTTGAAAGACTGCATTTCGGTTCTCCTAGTTATTTGGTTTCTGCCGATTTCTTGTCTGCCGCAGACGAGGCGCCTGCCGCGTGACCTTTTCCGACTATCGGGCACCTGCCCTTGGCTGGTGTCTCATGGGGTATTCGGGCGGAGTTCCGAGATGGATGGGTGGATCGAAAGGACTTTCTTCAATCAGTGTTTATTGGGGTCATGGGGTTAAATGCAGAGATCCCGGACCGTCGGGCCCGGGATCTCTGTGTTGATGTGCGCAAGGGGGGACTTGAACCCCCACGCCCGAAGGCACAGGAACCTAAATCCTGCGTGTCTGCCAATTTCACCACTCGCGCTTGGCAGCTGACGGTGTCTCTGCTCTGGCCAGCGGACTGGACCGGGAGCAAAACGTACGACGGCGGATGCCAGTTTCCATTGTAGCCTCGGCCGGGTGCCCATCCTGGCAGCCCCGGCCCGGCGGCGTCCTTGCAGAGGCGTTTTAGCTACGCGTCCAGTTTGAGGTCGCGACGCAGTTTCGCCACGTGCCCGGTAGCCCGCACGTTGTATTGGGCCACCGCCACCTTGCCGTCAGGATCGATCACGATGGTGGAACGGATCAGTCCCTCGTAGGTCCGTCCATAGTTCTTCTTTTCGCCCCAGGCCCCATAGGCCTCGGCCACAGCATGGTCTTCGTCTGAAAGCAGCGGGAAACTGAGGCCTTCGTTGGCGGCAAACGTGGCGAGCTTTTCGACTGAATCGGGGGATATACCCAGCACGCGGTAGCCGGCCGCGGTGAAGGAGGCCAGATTGTCGCGGAAGTCGCATGCCTGTTTGGTGCAACCGGGGGTGGAGGCCGCCGGGTAGAAATAGACGATGGTGTTTGCGCCCCGGCCGGAAGCCAGGCTCACGTCCTGACCCGACGAATCCTTTAAAGTGAAGCCGGGCGCCACGTCACCGGTCAAAAGTCTTTCAGCCAATGTTGTCTCCTATTTGCGAGCGGGACATTCCACCCTAGTTAGCATCCGGAATCGATGCTAACCAGCCTTAGCTATACTTGCAGGTATGCCTGACATGGATCGCTGGCCCACAGGGCGCTTATTGTCCACCGCGGCGCGCCTCGTGGAACACTCCTGGAACGAAAAGCTCGGTGCCATCGGCCTGACGCATGCAGGTGTGATAGCCATTGAAGTGCTCGCAGCCCAAGGTCCCATGACCCAGGCGCAGCTCGCCCAGTTTGTCCGGGTACAGGCCCAGACCATGGGAAAGACTCTCACGCGGCTGGAGGCCCACGGCCACATCGCACGCGTGCGCAGTACTTCTGACCGACGCAGCCAGGTGGTATCCCTCACCGACAGCGGCCGGGAAGCGGCCGACGCCGCCGTAGAGATGGAGCGCTCGGTGCTGGCCGCGGCAACCATCGATCCTGACCTGTTGCGGCATGAGCTTCAGGCTGTCGTCCGGGAACTGGCCAGCCAGTTCTCGTCACCGGCCACCCGCGCCCTGGTGGACGGCGCTCCGCTCGGGTAGGAACGCCCGGCGGCATCATTCGCCGAGCCCGGGAAACTCACCGGCATCACTCCTGCAGATTCCGCAGCGGTGGTGCCGGTTTTTAGTTGGAGGTTTTGGGACACATAAAAGAAACAGCCCCTGGCAGCGTTTCCGCGTGCCAGGGGCTGTTTTTCCCTTGGTGCACCCCCCGGGACTTGAACCCGGAACCCATTGATTAAGAGTCAATTGCTCTGCCAATTGAGCTAGAGGTGCATCTCTTTGCGGCGATCTTCGTGACTTTTTCTTTCCCCGTTGATCTCCGCAACGACATGAAACTCTACACGAACTTCCGGTGCATGTGAAATCGAGAGGGCAGCGGATGCAGGCGCTTAGGTCGGCGGGGCCAGAACCAGCACAAAATCAGGGTTTTGGTTGTTGCTGAGCAGCCAAAACCCGCCGTCGGGGGTCCGGATGACGTCCCGAATCCTGCCGTATTCCCGTGTGAAATGCGCCACAGGCGTGCCGGCGTCCTCGCCACTCAGGGCAACGGTCCAGAGTCGCTCGCCGCGCAGGGCTCCGAGGTATGCCGTGGAACCAGCAATCTCCAGGCCGCTGGGTGAGGAATCCGCCGTCGACGGCCACACGACCTTGGCATCCAGGTATTCCCCGCGGTGTGGCGCGCCGGTTACTGCGGGCCACCCGTAATTGCCGCCCGGCACAATCAGGTTGAGCTCATCATTGACGTCCGGGCCGAATTCACTGGCCCACAGCCGCCCTTCGCTGTCCCAGGCGAGTCCCTGAACATTCCGGTGCCCGAGGCTGTACACCGCGTTGCCGAAGGGGTTGCCAGGGGCTGGTTGGCCGTCAGCGGTGATCCTCAGGATCTTCCCGCCCAGCGCGTTCGGGTCCTGCGGCTGCTCCCTGCGCTGGGAGTCGCCGGTGCCCACATAGAGACAACCGTCCGGGCCAAACCGGATCCTGCCGCCGTTGTGGGTCGATGCTTTGGGGATGCCGGTGAAAACCACCTGCGGCTCATCAAAGGTCAGGGAGCCGCCCGGTGCTTCGGCCAGCTTGACCCTGGCGATGCGGTTGTCTTGAGGCGATGTGTAGTAAAGGTAGAGGTAGCTGTCGGTTCCAAAGTTGGGGGAGAGGGCGAGGCCAAGCAGGCCCCCTTCCCCTGCCGGGCTGACGCCGCGCACCTGGCCCATCGTGGTGGCGCGGCCATCCTTCACAGCCTTGAGGAGCGCAGATTCACGCTCAGAGATGATCGCAGTGCCGTTCGGCAGAAATACAGCGGCCCACGGAATGTTGAGCTGCAGATCAAGGCGCTTCAGGACTTTTGGGGCAGCAGCCGGGACGGCGACGCTGCCGGTCTGATCGCCCGCGCCGGTGGGGCGGCACCCGTCCCCGTAATACTCCCGGTGGGGGCGTCGTTTCCATTCCCTGTGCATCCTGACAGAAACAGCGCGAGGCACAGCGCCATGGCCCCGGCGGTGAGTCCTGCAGCCCGGAAGGACCGGGCCGACCTTGCGGTGTGGTCAGAAGCGGGTTCGCCGGGGTGCCCGGAATCCCGCGGCCTCCGCGTGGGCCGGCGACTCGAACCAGACACCTGCCGTGGTCTGCTCATAGTCCGGGTGCCCTTCCTCGTAGTAGACCATCGCGCCGGCGTCCCCCTTGACCACGTAATCGGCCGGGCCGCTGCCGTCAGGGCCGGGCGAGGCTGAGCCGGCGCCGTAGGGGTGCTCCGCCGCAAGGTGGCCGATCGGTTCAGTCGCCGGCTCGTAGCCGGCAGCCGGCGCCGTTTGTGCTGCCGGCCCGTCAGTTGTCCGGGGCGATTCCTGGTCCCCTACTGCAGAGTCATCTCCCGGCAGGTCGTCCGCAGCGGCTGTTTCGGCTCCGGGGAGGGTGGGGGCGTGCGGGTCGGTGTACTCGGTGTGATGGACGTAGTGGGGGTTTTCGGTTGCCGCCGGGGCGGACTCCGGCGCTGCCGCCGGTGCGGCCAGCGGTGTGGCTGTAGCGCCAGCGGCTGCAACGCCGGCAGACCCGGCCCCGGCCGAGTGGGCCGACCCGCCAGTTTCTGACCACTGTGTTTCCCACTCGTTCTCGTCCTGCCGGCCGGCGGGTCCCTCGCCGCCAGACGCATCCTCGCGTGCCATCGCCTCGATCGGCGTTGTGGGCTCGGGGCCTGCCGCTGGTCCCTGGGCCGCCATGGGTTCCTGACGCGCCATGGGTTCCTGTGGCGTCAAGGACTCCGCAGCAACCGCGGTTTCTGCGGGAAGGCCGGTCTTCCTGAGCTCCAGGGGTTCGGTCGTCCGGAATTCCTGGGCGGCGCCGGCTTCCTGTCCTTCGACTGCGTTCTGTTCGCGGCCAGGCTCCGGTGCACCGCCAGGCTCTGGTGCGCCGCCAGGCTCTGGTGCACCGCCAGGTTGCTGGTGTCCGGGCGCGTCAGAAGGCTCCAGGTGGTCGTCGGCGGTGGTCGGCGGAGTGGGTTCCGCCGCGCTGCCGAAACCTGCGGCCCCGGGGAGGCCGGCAGTGCCGGCCGCTTCTGCCGAGGCTGCCGCGCTCCCGCCGGAGAGGCCCCCGTCTGCCCGGCGGGGCGCAGCGCTGCCCTTATTCGTGGAGTTGCTTCGGTTCAGCAGCCACCACACAATGCCGACAATCAGTACGATCACAATGATCCAGAAGACAAAATCCATAGCGGGGCCTTTCAGTCCGGATGGCATGGTTGCCGTTTCACGACGGTACGTCGGTGCGAACGGGACTGTCTAGGTCGTTGCAGCACGTGGCGGCCGGTTCGACGCCCGGACTGGGCTCGCGGGATCGTGTGCGGGCTCCCGCGAAGCACCCACAGCCCTCAGCAATCTTATTATTTGAGACAAGAGTCCACTATTTGATCGAAATATTCTTGAAATTGGCCAAAAGCGGCGCTGCCCGGTCGTCCACATCAGCTTCGGAGTCATAGACTTTGAGCCATGAGTGACGACGCCCAAGGAACAATCGCGAAGAAGCCTGACATCAAGCCCCGCAGCCGGGTCGTCACCGACGGGATCCATGCCGCCCCTGCGCGTGGCATGTTCCGTGCCGTAGGCATGGGCGATGACGACTTCGCCAAGCCCCAGGTCGGCGTCGCCAGTTCCTGGAACGAAATCACGCCATGCAACCTGTCACTGAACAGGCTGGCCCAGGGCGCCAAGGAAGGCGTCCACGCCGGCGGCGGCTTCCCCATGCAGTTCGGCACCATCTCCGTTTCTGACGGCATCTCGATGGGCCACGAGGGCATGCACTTCTCCCTGGTCTCCCGTGAAGTCATCGCCGACTCCGTGGAAACCGTCATGCAAGCAGAGCGCATCGACGGCTCGGTCCTGCTGGCCGGCTGCGATAAGTCCCTGCCGGGAATGCTCATGGCCGCAGCCCGCTTGGACCTGGCCAGTGTCTTCCTGTACGCCGGCTCCATCATGCCCGGCTGGGTGAAGCTGGAGGACGGCTCCGAAAAGGAAGTCACCCTCATTGATGCCTTCGAAGCGGTCGGTGCCTGCGCCGCCGGCAAGATGAGCATGGAAGACCTCACCCGCATCGAAAAGGCCATCTGCCCGGGCGAAGGCGCCTGTGGCGGCATGTACACGGCCAACACCATGGCCTGCATCGGCGAGGCGCTCGGCATGTCCCTGCCCGGCTCCGCTGCTCCGCCCTCGGCAGACCGCCGTCGTGATGAGTTCGCCCGCAAGTCCGGCGAAGCGGTTGTGAACCTGCTGCGCCTGGGCATCACCGCCCGCGACATCATGACCAAGAAGGCCTTCGAAAACGCCATCGCAGTGACCATGGCCTTCGGCGGCTCCACCAACGCGGTCCTGCATCTGCTCGCCATTGCCCGCGAGGCCGAGGTTGAGCTGAACCTCGACGACTTCAACCGCATCGGTGACAGGATCCCACACTTGGGCGACCTCAAGCCGTTCGGCCGCTACGTCATGACCGACGTGGACAGGATCGGCGGGGTGCCCGTCATTATGCGCGCACTGCTCGACGCCGGCCTGCTGCACGGTGACTGCCTCACCGTGACGGGCAAGACCGTTGCCCAGAACCTGGCCGCGATCAACCCGCCGGACCTGGATGGCAAGATCCTGCGCGCCCTTGACAATCCGATCCACAAGACCGGCGGCATCACCATCCTGCACGGCTCCATGGCTCCGGAAGGCGCCGTCGTTAAGAGCGCAGGCTTCGACGCCGACGTCTTCGAAGGCACCGCCCGCGTGTTCGAGCGCGAGCAAGGGGCCCTAAATGCCCTGGATAACGGCAAGATCAAGGCCGGCGACGTCGTCGTCATCCGCTATGAGGGCCCCAAGGGCGGCCCGGGCATGCGTGAAATGCTCGCCATCACCGGCGCCATCAAGGGTGCCGGGCTGGGTAAGGACGTCCTGCTGCTGACCGATGGCCGCTTCTCCGGCGGCACCACCGGCCTGTGCATCGGCCACGTCGCACCCGAAGCAGCCGACGGCGGCCCCATCGCCTTCGTCAAGGACGGCGACCGGATCCGCGTGGACATCGCGGCCCGCTCCTTCGACCTGCTGGTCGACGAAGCCGAGCTTGAGTCCCGCAAGGCTGGCTGGGAGCCCCTGCCGGCCAAGTTCACCAAGGGTGTGCTCGCCAAGTACGCCAAGCTCGTCCACAGCGCCTCCACCGGCGCCTACTGCGGGTAAGCACCGTTTGGTGGGGCTCACCCCTAGCCGCTGGGTGGGCCCAACTAGGTAGCAGTAGATGTCGTTATGAGCGCTCAGACCGACATGTGCTGCTACCTAGTTGGGAGACGTGGCCAATTGCTGGACAATGAAGTCCATATGGTGAGATGTGTACCACCCCCGTTGACATGCATCTCACTCAGAGGGAAAACTGACTGCATGATCGCAACCGTTACCGTCGGCACCGTTTTGGGTGTATCCGTCGTCCTTACCAAGCGCGTGGCAGCATAGCCCGACTGGTAACGTACCGTCACGCGCAACCCCTCGAAGAGCCGCCAGGCTGAGGGGTTTTTTTATTTTCCGAAGTTCCAAGAAACACCAATGATCCACAAGGAAGAGTCCGATGAGCAAAGGATCGCCGATCAGCCCCTCGCTGATGGCTACTAAGTCCCCTGGAGCCCCCAAGGCTCCGGAACGTGCCGACAAAACGGCTGACCATGCCGCCGTCGTCACTGATCTTGCTGCTGTCTCTCCTGTCCTTGGGCCGAACACCGTTGTACCCCCAACAGTGATGACCGGCTCAGAAGCTATTGTCCGTTCGCTCGAAGAACTCGGCGTGGACGATATTTTTGGTTTGCCCGGTGGCGCGATCCTGCCTACCTATGACCCCTTGATGGCCTCCAGAATGAATCACGTCCTGGTCCGTCACGAACAGGGAGCCGGCCAYGCCGCGCAAGGCTACGCCATGGTTACCGGACGGGTGGGCGTCTGCATCGCCACCTCCGGCCCCGGTGCCACCAACCTCGTTACCGCCATCATGGATGCCCACATGGACTCCGTGCCACTGGTGGCCATCACCGGCCAGGTATCCAGCGGTGTGATCGGCACCGACGCATTCCAGGAAGCSGACATTGTTGGCATCACCATGCCGATCACCAAGCACTCCTTCCTGGTGACGGACCCGAACGACATCCCCCATGTCATGGCCGAAGCGTTCCACCTCGCCTCCACCGGTCGTCCCGGTCCGGTGCTGGTGGACGTGGCCAAGGATGCCCAACAGGGCCAGATGACGTTCTCCTGGCCGCCGAAAATTGACCTCCCCGGCTACCGGCCCGTCACCCGCGGGCACAACAAGCAGGTCCGCGAAGCGGCCAAGCTGATCGCTGCCGCCAGCAAGCCGGTCCTGTACGTGGGCGGCGGCGTCGTGAAGGCCCACGCTGCTGCGGAACTCCGCGAGCTGGCCGAGCTGACCGGCGCGCCCGTTGTTACCACGCTGATGGCGCGTGGAGTCTTCCCGGACTCCCATCCGCAGCATGTGGGCATGCCGGGCATGCACGGCACGGTGTCTGCCGTAACGGCCCTGCAGCAGTCTGACTTGCTCATCACCCTCGGTGCCCGCTTTGATGACCGGGTGACGGGAATCCTGAAGTCCTTCGCGCCGAACGCCAAGGTGATCCACGCGGACATTGATCCCGCCGAAATCTCCAAGAACCGAACCGCCGACGTGCCGATCGTGGGATCCGTCAAGGAAATCATCCCCGAGCTCACCGAGGCCGTCCGCTCGCACTTTGAAGCGTCCGGCACCCCGGACCTCACCACGTGGTGGGCCTTCCTGAACAACTTGAAGGAAACCTACCCGCTGGGCTGGACCGAGCCGGAGGATGGGCTCACCGCACCGCAGCGTGTCATCGAACGGATCGGCGCGCTTACTGGTCCGGAGGGCATCTACGTCGCAGGCGTGGGCCAGCACCAGATGTGGGCCGCGCAGTTCATCAAGTACGAGCGTCCGCACGCCTGGCTGAACTCAGGCGGCGCCGGCACCATGGGCTATGCCGTTCCTGCCGCCATGGGAGCCAAGGTGGGGGCCCCGGACCGTGTGGTCTGGGCAATTGACGGCGACGGCTGCTTCCAGATGACCAACCAGGAACTGGCCACCTGCGCCATCAACAAGATCCCCATCAAGGTTGCCATCATTAACAACTCGTCGCTGGGCATGGTCCGTCAGTGGCAGACGCTGTTCTACGAGGGCCGGTATTCGAACACCGACCTTAACACCGGCCATGAGACCGTCCGTATCCCGGACTTCGTCAAACTGGCTGACGCGTACGGCTGTGCTTCGTTCCGTTGTGAACGGGACGAGGACATCGATGCAACCATCCAGAAGGCCCTCGAAATCAATGACCGCCCCGTGGTCATCGACTTTGTGGTGAGCCCCGACTCCATGGTGTGGCCGATGGTGCCCGCCGGCGTGAGCAACGACCAGATCCAGGTTGCCCGCAACATGACCCCGGAATGGGAAGAGGAGGACTGAACATGACCCGCCACACATTGTCCGTTCTGGTTGAAGACAAGCCCGGTGTTTTGACCCGCGTCGCGAGCCTGTTCGCCCGCCGTGCCTTTAACATCAACTCCCTGGCCGTTGGCCCGACGGAAGTTCCGGGCATGTCCCGGATGACCGTCGTCGTCGACGCTGATGGTGAACTGATTGAACAGGTCACCAAGCAGCTCAATAAACTGGTCAACGTGATCAAGATTGTTGAGCTGACTCCCGAATCTTCCGTACAGCGCGACCACATCCTGGTTAAGGTACGTGCGGATGCCGCAACTCGTCTGCAGGTGACCCAGGCTGCAGACCTGTTCCGCGCTTCAGTGGTTGACGTCTCCACAGACTCCGTGGTCATTGAAGCAACAGGCCATCCCGAAAAGCTCACGGCGCTGCTTTCAGTGCTGGAGCCCTTCGGCGTCCGCGAAATTGTGCAGTCCGGCACCCTGGCCGTTGGACGGGGATCCCGCTCCATGAGTGACAGGGCCTTGCGCAGCGCATAACAGGCCGGTGGAGCCCGCTCCGCCTGCTGCGCAACGCCCGTTCAGTACCGCAGCACCACAGACTATTTACACCAGAAATCCACTCAAAAGGAGTTACGCAAGTGACTGAAATGTTTTACGACGACGACGCCGACCTGTCCATCATCCAGGGCCGCAAAGTCGCAATCGTTGGCTATGGCTCACAGGGTCACGCCCACGCGCTGAACCTGCGCGACTCCGGCGTTGAAGTTGTCATCGCCCTCAAGGAAGGCTCTTCCTCGATCGCCAAGGCACAGGATGCAGGCTTCACGGTCAAGACTGTCGCCGACGCCGCCGAATGGGCCGACGTCATCATGATCCTGGCTCCGGACCAGCACCAGCGCGCCATCTACAACGATTCCATCAAGGACAAGCTGACCGCAGGCAAGGCCCTGGCCTTCGCCCACGGCTTCAACATCCGCTTCGGCTACATCAAGGCGCCTGAAGGCGTCGACGTCATCCTGATCGCTCCGAAGGCTCCGGGCCACACCGTCCGCCGCGAATTCGAAGCCGGCCGCGGCATCCCGGACATCATCGCCGTGGAGCAGGACGCTACCGGTTCCGCCTGGGACCTGGCCAAGTCCTACGCCAAGGCCATTGGCGGCACCCGCGCCGGTGTCATCAAGACCACCTTCACCGAAGAGACCGAAACCGATCTCTTCGGCGAGCAGTCCGTCCTGTGCGGCGGCGTGTCCCAGCTGGTCCAGTACGGCTTCGAGACCCTGACCGAAGCCGGCTACCAGCCGCAGATCGCCTACTTCGAGGTGCTGCACGAGCTCAAGCTCATCGTTGACCTCATGTGGGAAGGCGGCATCGCCAAGCAGCGCTGGAGCGTTTCCGACACGGCAGAGTACGGCGACTACGTTTCCGGCCCGCGCGTCATTACCCCCGAGGTGAAGGAAAACATGAAGGCTGTCCTCGCGGACATCCAGAGCGGTGCCTTCGCCAAGCGGTTCATTGAGGACCAGGACAACGGCGGCGTCGAGTTCAAGGCGCTGCGTGCCAAGGCCGAAAAGCACCCCATCGAGGAAGTCGGCCGCGAGCTGCGCTCCCTGTTCGCGTGGCAGCAGCAGGACTCGGACTATGTAGAAGGCTCGGCAGCCCGCTAAGGCTGCTCTGCCGGCGCCCTTCAGGGTGCCCTAGTGAGGCCGGGTCCACTTAACAATGTGGGCCCGGCCTTTCCGTCCGCCTAGACTTGTTCCATCCCAAGGACTGCAACGCAGAGGATCATTCGTGTCAAAACCCGTAGTACTGCTCGCCGAAGAACTTTCGCCCGCCACCGTCGAGGCTCTGGGCCCGGACTTCGAAATCCGCCAGACTGACGGCTCAGACCGCTCCCAGCTGCTTTCCGCCATCGTGGACGTGGACGCGATCCTGGTCCGTTCCGCCACCCAGGTGGACGCCGAAGCGATTGCCGCCGCCAAGAACCTCAAGGTCATTGCCCGTGCAGGTGTAGGCCTGGACAACGTGGACATCAAGGCCGCCACGCAGGCAGGCGTCATGGTGGTCAATGCCCCGACATCGAACATTGTCTCGGCCGCCGAACTGACGGTGGGCCACATCCTGAGCCTCGCGCGCCACATCCCGCAGGCCAGCGCCGCACTCAAGGAGGGCGAATGGAAGCGGTCCAAGTACACCGGCATTGAACTCTACGAGAAGAAGATCGGCATCATTGGCCTGGGCCGGATCGGCGCCCTCGTGGCGGCCCGACTGAAGGGCTTTGACACCAAGATCCTCGCCTACGATCCCTACATCACCTCCGCCCGCGCAGCCCAGCTGGGCGTGCAGCTGGTCACCTTGGACGAGCTGCTCGCCCAGTCGGACTTCATTACCATCCACATGCCCAAGACACCCGAAACGGTGGGCATGCTTGGTGCCGAGGCGTTCAAGAAGATGAAGAAGACCGCCTACGTCATCAACGTCGCCCGCGGCGGCTTGGTGGACGAGGAAGCCCTCCATGCTGCCCTGAAGGACGGCGAGATCGCCGGCGCCGGAGTGGACGTCTTCGTCAAGGAGCCCAGCACCGACTTGCCGTTCTTCGAAATGGACAACGTGGTGGTCACGCCGCACCTGGGTGCGTCCACGGACGAAGCCCAGGAGAAGGCCGGCGTCTCGGTCGCCAAGTCGGTGCGTTTGGCTCTGGCCGGCGAACTGGTACCCGACGCCGTGAACGTGGCCGGCGGCGTCATTGCCCCGGACGTGCGGCCAGGCATCCCGCTGATCGAAAAGCTGGGCCGCATCTTCACCGCATTGACCCACGCGTCGCTGACCCAGTTCGACGTTGAAGTGGCGGGCGAAATCTCGTCCCTGGACGTCAAGGTCCTGGAGCTTGCCGCCCTGAAGGGCATCTTCGCGGACATCGTGACCGAACAGGTGTCCTACGTCAACGCCCCCGTCATCGCCGAACAGCGTGGCATCAACGTCAGGCTGATCACCACGCCCGACACGGAGTCCTACCGCAACGTCCTCACCCTGCGCGGAGCCCTCAGCGACGGTACGCAGATTTCTGTGGCGGGTACGCTGACCGGCCCCAAACAGGTCCAGAAACTGGTGGGCATCAACGGCTACGACGTCGAAATCCCCATCAGCGAGCACCTCGTGGTGGTCTCCTACGCCGACCGCCCCGGTGTGATCGGAACCATCGGCCACATCCTGGGCATGAACAACATCAACATCGCCGGCATGCAGGTGGCCCGCCAGGCCGAGGGCGGCCAGGTTCTCGCCCTGCTGACCATCGACTCGTCCGTTCCGCAGCAGGTGCTTGATGCGATCAAGGCAGGCATCGGCGCCGAGATGGTCCGCGAAGTCGATCTCGAAGACTAAGGAAACGCCGTGCGGCACGGCCCGCTTGGGCGCGTCCGCATCCAGCCACGTATGATTGGCCGGTCTGCTTAAAGTGGCTGGTCCCGATCGGGACCCAGCCGGCAGGCCGGCCAATACCTTTTCGCACACCAACGGGTTAATCGCCCATGTCCGTCTCCGGGCGGACTGATGTGTGCACACGCAATCCAGGTTTCAGGGAGCTTAATGAACGCCGTCCAGAGGTTCATCAGAAGCAAAGTGCTGCTGTTGACCGCGGCCATCTTGATCGCAGCCATGTGCTTGTCGGTCCTCGTCCAAGGCCAGTCGCAGGCCGCGCTTAAGAGGACGGTGGATGAGAACTCCCGGGGGCTTTACGATGTCCTCGTCCAGGCCAAGGCAGGATCCTCGGCCCTCATGCAGCCGGAGATCGCCAACGGCGGGGGAGGCATCGGCTTTGACCAGCTGGATGCCATCCGGAAGCTGTCCGAAACCTCGGTGGCTGCCCCCATCAGCCTGGTGTCACGAGTGACACAAAACCTGGAAGCACCGCGACTCGATGCGATGGACTTCCTGGGGTACAACTCAGGGCTTGCCGGCACTGCCACTGCCGACCAGGCGGCCGGTGCCACCGACCCCGCCAAATGGCCCGCCGCCGAGTCCGTATTGAGCGACACGCCGAAGAAGTACCGTCTCACCGCCAGCGCCGTCAGCTCCGACGGCGTCTCCGAACAGGTGCTGTTCAAGTCCTCGGCCGAAGGGTCCCTGGGCAAGGCCAAGCTCGTTGAGGAACAGACGGCTGGCGGCAAGAGCATCCGGATTGCACCTCCCGCGGGCGAGACGGGCATCAAATTCCCCGCCCCTGCCGGTGGTTCCGAACACAACCTCTTCAACCTGTCGGTGTCCCTGCCCCTGTCACCCGAGGTGACCGAGTCCGTCGTCGCCGTCGACCCTGTGGCCGAGCGCGCCCTGCTTGGCTCCGCCGGCGACTTCCTCGCTCCGCTGGAGAAGGCCCCGCCCGCTGACGCCCGCAACGCCGGAGCGATCGGCCGGCACTTCGAAAGCCTCTTCACCAACGGCATTAGCATGCAAGAGCTGCAGGATGGGCCTGACTTCCTGGGCGTTAAGCTCAAGTACTGGGCGCCGCTGATGACCCAATACCAGCAGGCCAAGCGCACCGGCCAGCTCACCGCTGACTCCCAGGGCATCCCGCTGATCGTGCGCTCGGGAACCTCCCTCGACCTGAAGTACAACGTCAAAATTGAAGAGATCGACGCCGCCGGCAAGGTAGTCAAGGAAGTGGGCACAGCCTCGCGTTCCCTGGACAAGGACTACCTGCCGTTCGTTTCCAAGGACCCGTTCGCACTGTCCTGGCCAGGTTCCACCGACCATTCGTCGCTCATGGGCGCCCAGGGCAACTTCAACCAGGGCCTCTACACTCCCGCTACGTGGAGCACTGACTTTGCTGCCGCGCCGAAGTACACGGACGGCGAGAAAGCTGCCAACGGGGCAGTCGGGAAGACGGCCACGCCGGGGGACTGGGTCACCGTGAACCGCTTGCCGGAAAAGGGCGCCAATGGTGCCCCTGTGGACCAGACCCAGCGTGAACCGGTGGACGAACGGTCCTACCGCGAGAACCTTGCCACGGGTACGAAGCACGCCGCACCGCTGGCCATGGTTTACGGGACGTTCGACCCTGCCGCCGTTGAAGCAGCCGCCGGCGACGTCAACCGGCTGCCCCTGGGTGGCTACGATCCGACGCCCCTGACCCTCACCAAAGATGCAGGCGGCAAGGCCGTGGCCGCCACGGACCTCAAGCCCTCGCTCAGTGCCACCGGACTGGCCAGCCAGTCAGCCGGTGCCATCACGGACTACTACGGCCTTGCCGCCGCCCGCGGCTACAAGGAAAATGCCGCAGTGATCGACGCCGTCCGGGTCCGGGCCAAGGCTCCCGGCAACTGGAAAGAAGCCCAGCCCGACGTCGAAAAACTTGCCGGTGAAATCCGTGACATGGGACTGGAGGCCACCGTGGTGGCCGGTTCAGCGCGCGAGGATGCCAGCATCTTTGTCCCCGGCTACTCCAAGGACGACGCCGGCAAGGAGTCACCGCTGGGCACCGTCCAGCAGTCCTGGGTCCGGCAGAACGCGGCCGACGCCGTCACCGGCTCACTGACAGGCACCAACGTCACGCTGCTGTTCCTCACCCTGTGCGGAGCAGCCCTGCTGACCGGCGCTTCCACTGTCAGCTACATCCGGAAACGCAAACGCGAGGCCGGGACCCTGCGCGCCATGGGCTGGACCCAGCGGCGGATCCGGTCCTGGGTGCTGGAGGAATTCGGTGTGGGCGCGGCGTTGCTCGCGGCTGCCGGCATCGTGTTGAGCCTGGTGAGCTGGAGCCTGACCACGGCCATCGTGTCCGCCGCAGTCCTGGCCCTTTACGCTGCGGCGGCCGTCTTCGCGGCCCAGCAGCTTCGGCACCGCGACGAAGTTGACCAGGAGCCGCAGCATGACGAGCGGCTGATCCCCGTCGATTCGCCCCTGACGTTCGCCAACCGCCAACTCAGCACCAACAAGTTCAACACCTTGTCGCTGGCAGTGGCAGTTGGCGTGTTCGGGGCCGCAGTCGGTGGCCTGGTGGCTTTGCTGATCGACATTCCGAGAGCTGCCGGGGCGAGTGCGCTCAGCGGCCTGGCCGCGGCGAGCGTGGCGCTGCCCAGCATGCTGCTGGCCCTCGCGGGCGTCGCGGTTGGACTAATCCTGACACTGGTGACGGGAAGGTTTGAGCTCAACGCCAAACGCCAGTACCTGGGGATCCTCGAAGCAATGGGCTGGAATCCGGACATGCTCCGCCAGGTCCGGCTCTTCGAAAATGCGCTGGTGGGATCAGTGGCCCTGCCACTGGGTGTCCTCGGCGCGCTGGGCATCGGGCTCCTTCTTGCCCCGTATGCCGCGCTGTGGGCCGCCGCCGCCGGCCTCGTGGCTGTACTTTGCTGGATACCGATTGCAACGAAAGTGGTCCAATGACAAACCAGACGAATGTTTACCGGAGCCGGAGGTCCGGCGCTGCTGACACGCCCCTGCAGACCCGTGCCAACACCATCGTCAAGGCCGCGGACCACGAGACCCCGCTGGAACTGAGCGATATCACCATCCGCTATGGCGGCGGCAAGGGCGGTGCGGAAGCCGTCAGCGTCGTCGAGGGCTTCGACCTCACCCTGCACGCCGGCGAGATGCACTGCGTCGCCGGCCGAAGCGGCTCGGGCAAGACCAGCATCCTGACTGTCGGCGCCGGACTCACACTGCCGACGTCGGGCCGCGTCTTTTGGGAAGGCGATTCGCTCGAAAGCATGGGCGACGACGAAATCGCCGACCGCCGTCGTGCCCTGATCGGGTACGTGGACCAGGGCGGCGCCCTGATTGACGGCATGAGCGCCCTTGAGAATGTCCTGCTGCCCGCAGTGCCCGATGGCGAGGTGGACCAGCGCCGCGACATGGCCAAGGACCTCCTGGACCTGGTGGGCCTTGGCCGCCGGATGCGTCACCGCCCCGCGCAGCTCTCCGGCGGTGAGCGTCAGCGTGTGGCCATTGCCCGTGCGCTGATCCTGGGTACCCGTGTACTGGTGGTGGACGAGCCCACCGCCAGCCTCGACAGGGCCTCCGCCAACCGCATCATCAGCATCCTCAAGGACACCACCTCGGACGGAATCGCGGTGCTGGTCGCTTCGCACGACCATGAACTCGTCCGCCTGAGCGATACGCTGACTGAACTCATCTAGCCCGCCCCTACGCACCAAAGGTACCGTCCGCACGTGACTGCTTCAGAGAAATCCCCGTTCTACATCACCACGGCCATCACCTACCCGAACGGCGTGCCCCACATCGGGCATGCCTACGAGTACATTGCCACCGACGCCATGGCCCGCTTCAAGCGGCTCGACGGGCATGAGGTGATGTTCCTGACGGGCACCGACGAGCACGGCATGAAGATTGCGCAGGCGGCCGAGAAAGAGGGCATCACGCCCAAGGAACTGGTGGACCGAAACGCCGAGGTATACAAAGCCGCGCACGCTGCCCTGGGCATCACGTACGACCGCTTCATCCGGACCACGGACGCTGATCACTACGTCGCGTCGCAGGCGATCTGGAAGAAGATGGAAGCTAACGGCGACATCTACTTGTCCAAGTATGAGGGCTGGTACTCTGTCCGCGACGAAGCGTTCTATGTGGAAGACGACACCGTGGTGAAGGACGACGGCGTGCGCTACTCGAAGGAGACGGACACCGAAGTCACCTGGACGGCGGAAGAGAGCTATTTCTTCCGCCTGTCGGCCTACCAGGACCGTCTGCTGGCGCTTTACGAGGCCCAGCCCGAATTCGGAGCTCCGCAGTCGCGGTTTAACGAGGTCATCAGCTTCGTCAAGCGCGGTCTGGAAGACCTTTCCATCAGTCGCACGACCTTTGACTGGGGCGTACCGGTTCCCGGCAACGATAAGCATGTCATGTATGTCTGGGTGGATGCRCTCACCAACTACCTGACCGGGGTGGGCTACCCCGACGTTGAGTCGGCGGCCTTCCGCAAGTTCTGGCCGGCTGACGTGCACATCATCGGCAAGGACATCTCGCGGTTCCACGCCATCTACTGGCCCGCGTTCCTGATGAGTGCAGGCATTGAGCTGCCCAAGCGCGTCATGATCCATGGCTTCCTCCATAACAACGGTGTGAAGATGTCCAAGTCCCTGGGCAACGTCGTGGCCCCGGCGGACTTCGTGGCACAGTACGGCCTGGACCAGGTACGCTTCTTCTTCCTCCGCGAAGTCCCGTTCGGTGCCGATGGCAGCTACAACCACGAGGCCATTGTGGGGCGGATGAACTCGGACCTGGCCAACAACTTCGGCAACCTCGCGCAGCGATCCCTTTCCATGGTGGCGAAGAACTGCGAAGGCAAAGTTCCCGTGCCTGGAGCCTTTACCGCTGAAGACACGGCGATCCTTGGGCAGGCCAACGGGCTGCTGGAGACCGCCAGGGCAGCCTTCGAAAAGCAGGAATTCAGCCGCGCTTTGGAGGCCATCTGGGGCGTACTGGGGGACACCAACGCCTACTTCGCCGAGCAGGCGCCGTGGGTGCTGCGGAAGACCGACGTCGGCCGCATGAATACAGTCCTGTACGTCACCCTCGAAGTGCTGCGGATTGTGTCCATCCTGGCGCAGCCGGTGATGCCCAATGCCATGGCGGCTCTGCTGGATACCCTCGGCCAGCCTGAGGGCGAAGCGCGCCAGTTCGCGGCGCTCACCACGCCGATTGTCGCCGGAACGTCCCTGCCCGCACCCTCGCCGGTATTCCCGAAATATGAGGAACCTGCCGAAGCCTAGGAAGGTCCGGTCTGACTACTTGTGAGTAGCCGAACTGAGTACGGATCGGGCAAAGGCAGTATGAGCAGTCCCGGAATGTGGGTAACGAGTACTGGAGACAGGCCTGAAGTGCGCTGCATAGCCTTGTCGGGTTAGCAAAACTGATGATTCGCATCTGGGAGAACCGTCGTTCCGATGCTCGCTGTATGCCTTTTGCGTCTTTGCACCGGAGCGCCGTTTCTCCTCCCGTCTGATCAGTTTGGACCAGACAATGGATGGAGACGGAAATGAAACGGATCCTTGCCGCCTTAGGTGTCACGGGCCTCGCATTACTCGGTGCCACCGCTCCGGCTGTAGCAGGTGACAACAACGATAAAGGTGATCACAAGATCACTGTCTGCCACGCCACGGGCTGGGACAAGAACCCCTATGTTTCGGTGACGACCGACCTGAACGGGCTCAAAGGCCACGCGGACCACGGGAAGGACATCATCCCGGCCAATGACGGGAAGGTTATTCCGGAAGGCCAGAACCTTGACAAGATGGACATCTGGAAGGCTGGCTGCACGGTCCCCGAAGACGACGGCCACGGCAACGGAAACGGCGACGACGGCCACAAGATCACGATCTGCCACGCCACCGGCTCGGATAGCTATGTGCAGATCACGGTTGACTTCAAAGGGCTGAAGGAGCATGCGCAGCACGGGGATGACATCATTCCGCCGAGCAGCAAGCGGGACGGCCAAAACTGGGACGAGACCGGCCAGGCGACCTACAACAACGACTGTGTGCCCTGCCCGCCTGAGGTTGTCACGCCTCCGACGACTCCGCCAGTGGAGACGCCGGTGGTAACACCTCCAGTGGAGACTCCTCCGGTGGAGACTCCTCCGGTGGAAACGCCGGCGCCCCCGGTTGAGACTCCCACCGGTGCCGTTGTAGCGCCACCAGTCGCAGTTGTGCCACCAGTCGCGGTAGCCGCCGCGGTGGCCACCAACACCGGGTTCAATGTCCAGACCGCAGTGGCACCTACTGACACGGGGCTTGCTCCCTGGGCTGCAGGGCTGATGGTGATGATGCTCGCAGCTGCGGGAGTAGCCGCCCGCAAGGTGCTGCAGGAAGGCGGCCACTCCGGGAACCGCAAGCACTAATCCCGGTAACTGATGCCCGCGAGGGCATCGGGTAACACCGTGGCAGGCGCCGTGCCCACAGCGGCACGGCGCCTGCCGCCACCCAGGCACATTCCCGCCGAACATGCGAGGGAACCATGGACAGCGACCCTCAGGCGCCCGCTGCAGATCAACCTACTGCCACCCGTCCGTCGGAGCCGGCTCCGGACACTCCGCGGCGGATTTTCCATGCCAGAAGCATCCTGTTTATTGTCCTTTGCGGGCTCCTTGCTTATGTCGCTGTCTCATTCCTTCCCCAGGCAACGGTGCCCGCGACTTCGCCGGAAACAAATATTGTCCAGCCACTGCCCACGGCACTGTCCGTGCCGACACCAACGCAAGTACCCACCCCAACGGCCGCGCCGTCCGTACCGGCGGCTCCCGTCCCGGCAGGCCCGGCCGCATCCGCGCCCCAGCGGCTGATCTACCCTGCGGCGGACATGGACGTGCCGATCCACCCCTTGGAGCCCAGCGCGGCGGACCAGGCAAGCCAGTCCATCGTCCCGCCAGACACCATGGACGGTTACTGGCTCACCCCCTACGGCGTACCAGGTGCCGGCTCTACCAACACCACCTATGTGGCCGGCCACGACTGGGTGGACCGGGATGCACCTTTCAACCGGCTGAGCACGAAGGCCGCTGTGGGCGACCAGCTCACCGTCTCCACCGCCACCGGCCAACTGGCCTACCGCGTGGATTCTGTGACGACCTACAGCAAGTCAGGCCTGAAGGACAGTCCCATCTGGCAGGTTGTGCCCAACAGGCTGGTCCTTATTTCCTGCTACACGGATGACCCCTGGGGCACTAACGTTGTGGTGGTTGCTTCGCCGGACCCGAACGTTCCCCTTCGGTGATGCCCTTGGATAGCCAGCTCTATCTCACTAGTTGAGACTGATTGTCCGACATGCGGATTACCTTAATATTCTTGAAGCATGAGCGCATCCATCAATCTCGCCGTCATTCCCGGTGATGGCATCGGCCCGGAGGTCATCGCCGAGGCACTGAAGGTCCTCGAAAAGGCAGTCGCAGCCGAAGGCGTCGTCCTTGAGCAGACCCACTACAAGCTTGGCGCCGAGCACTGGCTGGCGACAGGGGAGACCCTGCCTGACGAGGTCTTGGCGGACCTGCGCACCCGCGATGCGATCCTGTTCGGTGCGGTGGGCGCCGCCCCAGGCGATACCAGGATCCCGTCGGGGATCATCGAGCGTGAGATGCTCCTGAAGCTCCGGTTCAGCCTGGACCACTACGTTAACCTGCGGCCCTCCCGCCTCTACGGCACTGTGGGCAGCCCACTGGCCAACCCCGGCGTCATCGATTTCATCGTGGTCCGGGAGGGCACCGAGGGTCCGTACGTCGGAAACGGCGGTACTTTGCGCGCCGGCACGCCGCACGAGGTGGCCACCGAAGTTTCACTGAACACGGCACACGGTGTAGAGCGCGTCGTCCGGGATGCGTTCCGCCGCGCCAGTGCGCGGGAACGCAAGCACGTGACCCTCGTCCACAAGCACAACGTCCTGGTTTACGCCGGCCATCTGTGGAAGCGCACCGTCGAAGCTGTGGCGCAGGAATTCCCGGAGGTCACGCACGACTACCTGCACGTTGATGCGGCCACCATCTTCATGGTCACCGACCCGTCCCGCTTCGATGTGATTGTCACGGACAACCTCTTCGGGGACATCCTCACCGACCTGGCCGCGGCCATCACGGGAGGCATCGGATTGGCCGCCTCCGGCAACATCAACATGGACCGCACCGCTCCGTCCATGTTCGAACCGGTTCACGGCTCCGCCCCTGACATTGCGGGCAAGCAGAAGGCCGACCCCACCGCGGCCATCCTGTCGGCGGCGCTCCTGCTGGACCACCTCGGCTATGCCGGTGCGGCACGGAAGATCGAGGCGGCCGTGATCGCCGACGTCGAAAACCGCGACGGCGGTGCCCGCAGCACCAGCGTCGTCGGAGACGCCATCGCCGCAGCGCTCTAGGTACGCACCGGGGGAGCTGCCAACGGGCGTAAGCTTGTTTCGAATTACCAACTGCTGCCCGGCGGTTCAATGCTGAATTTTGCGTCCCAAGGCAGCCGATCGTGGAGGAACCATGACTCAGACTGCCCATGGCGTCGAATTCACCCAGCAGCCTTCGGCAACCCCGAAGTCAGCTGAAGAGCGTGCAGCCATCCTGGCCAACCCGGGATTCGGCAACTACTTCACCGACCACACGGCTGTGGTGGACTACTCGGTCGATGAACAGGGCGCCGGTGGCTGGCACAACCCCCGGATTGAGGCCTACGGACCCATCTCCCTGGACCCGTCCGCAGCGGTGCTCCACTACGGCCAGGAGATTTTCGAGGGCCTCAAGGCCTACCGGCACGCTGACGGGTCAGTCTGGACGTTCCGTCCGGAGGCGAACGCGGCACGCCTGAACAAGTCGGCCCGCCGGCTGGCGCTCCCCGAACTCCCCGTTGAGTACTTCCTGGGCGCCATCCGGGAACTGGTTGCGGCAGACAAGGAATGGGTTCCGGCAGGTGACGGCGAAGCCCTTTACCTTCGCCCTTTTATGATCGCCACCGAGGCGTTCCTGGGTGTCCGGGCCGCCCGTGAGGTCTCCTTCCGCGTGATCGCCTCGCCCGCAGGCAACTACTTCGGCGGCGAGCTGAAGCCCGTGTCCATCTGGATTTCCCGCGAATACGCCCGTGCCGGCCGCGGCGGTACCGGCGCAGCGAAGTGCGGCGGCAACTACGCCGCTTCCCTGATCGCCCAGCAGGAAGCCGAAGCCAACGGCTGCAAGCAGGTCCTGTTCCTGGACCACTTCAACGACGACGCCGTGGAAGAACTTGGCGGCATGAACGTGTTCTTCGTGATGAAGGACGGTTCCCTGGCCACTCCGGCCCTCACCGGAACCATCCTGGAAGGCGTCACGCGTTCCTCGGTGATGCAGGTGGCCAAGGACATGGGCCGTGAAGTCGCCGAGCGCAAGATCACGCTGTCGGAGTGGCGCGACGGCGTCGCGTCCGGCGAGATCGCCGAGGTTTTCGCGTGCGGAACCGCCGCCGTGATTACCCCCATTGGAGTCCTAAAGGACAACACGGAGTTCATTGGCTCAGAGGACGCGAAGGCGGGGGAGACCACCATGGCCGTCCGTGAGCAACTCCTGGGCATCCAGACCGGAACCGTGCCGGACAGGCACGGCTGGCTGGCCCGGCTCGCGTAAGCACCACTTTCGCGCACGGACCACCACAATGCGGGGTCACTAAACGCCCGATATCCCCACCGGGACGGGCGTTAAGTGACCCCGCAATGCTGTGCCGGGCGGATCAGCGGCGGGCGGCCTTCCGGGCAGCATTCTTGAGGGCCTTGCGCGAAACGGGCTTCAGCGCTTTGCGCGCGGCTTCGTCAGCGAGGGCCTGGTTGCGGCGGGCATCGATGATGTCGTTCCACAACGTTGTCGCAAAGACGCCGCCGTCCTGGGCGTAGACGTCGTAGGGATAAGCCGAAAAAACGGACGACGGCGTACCAGTGGTCAGTGCCGACCCGGACTTGCGTGCCACGGCATCCCCCAGGGCCCAGGCCCCGGTCAGATGCGGCGTCAGGTTCTCCTGCACGAAGACATTAACGTCTCCGGACGCGGCGGCGCGCTCCAGCAGGTGTTTCAGCTGCTGCGCCAGCAGGGCAGCGGCTGCGTTCTCCAACGGCGTGCCGTCTTCCGTGGCAGCTTCCAGAAGGGCTTCCTGTTCGGTGACGGTTTTTTCCCAGTCCGACGTTTCGCGGAACTTCTTCCACGTGGGAAACCAGACAATGCTGCCCGTCGCGTGGTTGTGGATGTGCTGGAGCCCGCTGTTCTTCTCCGCTGCAGCGTGGTCATGGCCGGCAGTGTCTGCCTCGGCGAGGAGATCGGCAAGGGTGGTGGATGTAGCGCTCATGGTGTCGGGTCTCGGCTTCCTGCTTGACATCGTGTGGTCTTCACTGGTGGTCAACCCCGCCCGTGCTCTGTTCTATTCCGGCAGTGGGACGGCGGCAAAGTAGCTGTCGATGCAAAGAGTCGATGCAAAGATAGGACGGTGACTTCAGCTTCCAGCCCAATCCTGCAGCGCAGCTCAGCCCTGACACAGTTCGTCCTGGCACCCAACCCGGGGCCGATGAGCCTGGACGGCACCAACTCCTACGCAATCTCGGCGCCCGATGCCGAGGCTTCGGTAGTGGTGGTGGACCCGGGCCCTGCGGACGAGGGACACCTCCGCCGTCTGGCGGACCTCGGCCGGGTGGAACTGATCCTGGTGACGCACCGCCACGCAGACCATACTGCGGGTTCCGTGCGGCTGCAGGAACTTACCGGCGCCCCGGTGCGGGCTGCTGATCCCCGGCACTGCCACGGCGGCGAACCACTGCGGGACGGTGAAACCATCCGGGCGGCGGGGGTTTCCATCCGGGTCCTGGCCACCCCTGGGCACACCTCGGATTCGGTGTGCTTCCATCTTCCCGACGACGGCGCGCACGGCTCCGTGCTGACCGGGGATACCATCCTCGGCCGCGGAACCACCATGCTCGACTACCCTGACGGCGCTCTGGGCGATTATCTTAATTCGCTGGACCGGCTTGAAGCCATCGGCGAGGCCGCTGTCCTGCCGGCGCACGGGCCCGTGCTTCCCTCCCTGGCGGCCATCACCCGCGCCTACCGCGGGCATCGCCTCGAAAGGCTCGGACAGATCCGCGAAACGCTGGAACGGCTTGGCCGGGACGCCACCGCAGCGGAGGTGGCCGACTCGGTTTACGCCGACGTCGAACCTTCCGTCAGGCGCGCCGCCGAGATGTCGGTGGCGGCCCAGCTGGATTACCTCCGGGGCCGGTCCGAGGGCTGAACGGAACATCTGAACGGAACAAAGGGCAACGGGTCAAGACTGTAGGCTATTCACCATGCGTATTGCCCGGTTTGTAGTCGATTCTGATCCCCTCTATGGCGTCGTTGAAGGCGAGTCCGGCAGTGAGGAAATCACTGTCATCAATGGCGACCCCTTCTTCAACGGTGTAGAGCGCACCCACATCAAGCACAAGCTCGAGGATGTCCGGCTCCTGGCCCCCATCATTCCACGCAGCAAGGTCATCGGCGTCGGCCGGAACTTCGTGGAGCACGCGGCCGAGCTGGGCAACGAAGTCCCAGCCCAGCCCCTGCTGTTCCTGAAGCCCAACACCGCCGTCGTGGGACCCAACGATCCCATCGTGCTGCCGGAGTTCTCGGAGGAAATTTCCTTCGAAGCTGAGCTGTGCGTGGTCATCGGGCGCATTTGCAAGGACGTTCCGGAGGAGCGGGTTGATGACGTGATCTTCGGCTACACCTGCGGCAATGACCTCACGGCCCGCGACGTCCAGAAAACGGACCTGCAGTGGGCCCGCGCCAAAGGCTTCGACACGTCAGCGCCGCTGGGCCCGTGGATCGAAACCGAACTGGACACCGAAGACCTGCAGATCCAGGGCCGGCTCAACGGCGAACTGCGCCAGGACGGCAGCACCAGCCAGATGATCCGTGGCGTCCGCGAGCTGGTGTCCATCGTCTCGCGGGCCTTTACGCTGCTGCCCGGCGATGTCATCATGACCGGCACCCCCGCGGGTGTGGGACTTCTCCAAGCCGGCGACCGCTATGAGGTGGAAATCGAAGGGATCGGACGCCTCTCCAACCCTGTGGTCCGCCGCTGACCGGTCGCGCCTGGAACCGGGCCCGGGTGCGCCCCGGCAAGCGGTAAAGTTGGAACCACTATGACTACTGCTTCTGCGTCGACTGCTGCCTCCGTCCCGTCCGTCACTGCCGAAACCCCGGTGCGCGTCCGGTTCTGCCCCTCGCCTACCGGAACACCGCACGTAGGGCTTATCCGGACAGCCCTGTTCAACTGGGCCCACGCCAAGCACACCAAGGGCACGTTCGTGTTCCGGATCGAGGATACGGACGCAGCCCGTGACTCCGAAGAGAGCTACCAGCAGTTGCTGGAGGCCCTCAAGTGGCTGGGGATCACCTGGGAAGAGGGCGTGGAGGTCGGCGGCCCGCATGAGCCCTACCGGCAGTCACAGCGGCTGGACCTGTACAAGGACGTCGTCGCGAAGCTCCTTGAAGCCGGTTACGCCTACGAATGCTATTCCTCGCCCGATGAGGTGGAGGCGCGCCACCGTGCCGCCGGCCGCGACCCCAAGCTCGGCTACGACAACTTCGACCGCGAACTTACTGAAGAGCAGCTGGCGGCCTTCAAGGCCGAGGGCCGCAAGCCCGTCCTCCGCGTCCGGATGCCTGACGAGGACGTGGTCTTCACCGACCTGGTCCGCGGCGACATCACGTTCAAAGCCGGAAGCATCCCGGACTACGTCATCGTCCGTGCCGACGGTTCGCCGCTGTACACCCTGGTTAACCCCGTGGACGACGCCCTGATGGGCATCACCCACGTGCTGCGCGGTGAGGACCTTCTTTCCTCCACTCCGCGTCAGGTAGTGCTGATCCGCTACCTGATCGAAATCGGCGTTGCCAGCTACCTGCCCCTCTTTGGCCACCTCCCGTACGTCATGGGGGAGGGCAACAAGAAACTCTCCAAGCGTGATCCGGAGTCCAACCTCTTCCTGCTGCGCGACCGCGGGTTCATTCCGGAGGGCCTGCTGAACTACCTCTCGCTGCTGGGCTGGAGCCTTTCCGCCGATGAGGACATTTTCACCGTGGATCAGTTGATTGAATACTTCGATGTCCAGGATGTGCTCGCAAACCCAGCGCGCTTTGACATCAAAAAGGCCGAGGCCATCAACGGCACCCACATCCGCATGCTCAACCCCGAGGACTTCCGTGCCCGGCTTGTCCCGTACCTGCGGACCGCCGGTTTCGTGGGGGACGAGCTCACGGCACGCCAGGAGGAGATCCTCACGGAAGCCGCACCGCTGATCCAGGAACGGGTCACCCTGCTGGGCGAAGCACCGGAAATGCTCGGGTTCCTGTTCAAGGCCGACGACGCCATTGACATCGCCGATGACGCCCGCAAGGGCCTGCCGGCGAACCTGGCTGAAGTTCTCGACGCCGCCCTGGCGGCCCTGGAACCGGTTCAGGACTGGACCCCGGAGTACATCCAGGCGGCCTTGAAGCAGGCACTCGTGGAGGATCTGGGCATCAAGCCCCGGCTGGCCTTTGGGCCTGTTCGCACCGCCATCTCCGGACGCCGCATCTCACCGCCGCTGTTTGAATCCATGGTGATCCTGGGCAAGGACTCATCCTTGAGCCGGCTCCGCACCTTCCGCGGCTGATGACTATTGCCGGTATGGAGGCTGGGGGAGTCCTGAAGACGCGTTTCGGGACCGTCAGGGGTGTGCTCTTCGACATCGATGACACCCTTGTTGATCTCGAATACGCCATGACTACGGCCCTGCGCGAGGTCAGCGAACACCTTTTGCCCGGTCTGGACCAGACCGGGTGGGAGCGTTTCGGCCGGATTTTCACGCACGAAACGACTCACTACTACGACAGGTACCTGACGGGCGAGCTGACCTTCAATGACCAGCGCCTGCTGCGGGGCCGGGCCGCCCTGGGGCACTTCGGGGTGGAACTTGCCGACGGCGAAGAGGCGCACCGGTGGTTGACGGCTTACAGCGAGCTGCAGCCGGCGTATGTCCGGGCTTTTGAGGATGTCCTTCCGCTCCTTGATGTGCTCGACGACGCCGGCATCCCCTATGGGGCCGTCAGCAACAACGTGCACGACTACCAGCGCGCAAAGCTCGACGCCGCGGGGCTGGAACGTGTGGGCCGCCTGGTGGGAACAGACACCGTAGGGGTGGCCAAGCCGGAGCCCGCGATCTACCTGGAAGGTGTCCGACTCCTGGGGACCGCCCCGAGCGAGACGCTCTACGTGGGGGACAACCGGCTGCTGGACGCGCAGGGTTCGACGGCGGCAGGACTGGTGGGCGTTTGGCTCAACAGGGTGGGGGAGGCTGTGCCCGGGTTTGCGGGCCACGAGGTCGCCTCGCTGGCTCAGCTGCTGGGCTGACTTCGCGTCTCACGAACGGGTTGTCCCCTTCGCCGGGTCCATAGCACCAGGTAGGTGCCGATGGCCCCGAATACCAGTACGGCGACCAGTCCCAGTGCCACGGCCGTATCGGACTTTCCCGCTACGTTTGCTGGCGAGACCGCAGCTGCGTTCGTGTAAAGGGTTGCTGTTCCATCAGCGATCCGGGCGTTGCCTTCTGCGAGCTTCCCTGCGCCGGAAGCCAACTCCGTGGACCCCGAGGCCAGCTTGGTGTTGCCGGCCGCAAGCTCCGAAGCGCCGGCAGCGAGGGCCTGTGAACCGTTCAGGAGTCCAGGGTTGCCCGGGTCGGCGGGATTGCCTTTGATGCCTGTGTTCAGCGCGTTCGTTCCTTCGGCCAGCCGCGAGCTGCCCTCGGTAATCCTGGCGACCGCATTGACCAAGCCCGGACGCTCAGGATTGCCCGGAACGCCGTCCATGCCGGTTCGGATCTGTGACGTTCCGGCGGCGAGCAGTTCGGTGCCCAGCACAACACCCGGATTGGCCGGATCGCGGCTGTTGAGCTTTTCACCGAGTGTGGCGAAGCCAGCGGTGAGGCGACCCGTTCCCGCATGCAGCTGCACCGAGCCGTCGTTGAGTTTGCCGGCCCCTGCCTGCAAAGCAGAGGCGCCGGCATCGAGCTTGGGCATCAGCCGCTATTTTGGCGATCTTGTCCTTGACGGCGGCCAGCGGAACCAGTCCCTGCAGCGGATCCGAGGCGGCGGCCTCAAGAAGCTCAAGTGCCTGCGCCAAGGCCGCGGTGCCGGTACCTGCCTCAGGGGAATTGTTCGCACCCCGGTACCCCTTCAGCTGCCCCGTTCCGGCGGCCAGATCGCCGGCCCCTGATGCCAGCCGGGCAGCGCCGGCGTCCAGGGCACCGGCGCCGTCAGCCAGGTTGTTCTCGGCATTGCCCGCTGCAGTAGCCGTCAGGGCGGCGGCCAGTTGGGAAGCTCCGGCGGCGAGTTTGTGCGCGGCGTCGTCCACCTTGTAGACACCCGGCGCGAGCTTGTTGTTGACGTCGGTTTGCGAGTTGACCGGCGCCGTCCTTGAGTTGGGCTGCGCCGGCGGACGCCTGCCCCGCACCGTCCCGTAGCTTCGCGGATCCGTCCGATATCCGTCCGGTAACCAGCGTGTAGAACCCTAGGAGTCCAATCAGCATCAGGGCCAAGACTGCGATGGCAATCTTTTGTGCCCGGGTCCGGGCGGGGGTCTGGGTGGAAGCTGCGGCACGACTCTGTGGCACGGATGAACCCTCTCGACATTTTGTTACTAGTCAGTAACTTACCGAGAGTAAACTTGCGACGGTGCGGATGGCAAGGGTTGGATGCCCCGCCGGCCTGGCACGCAGCCCGTCCCGCCGATTTGTGCCAACGAAAAGTCTCGGGTAGAGTAATTTCTCGTGCTGAGGCGCACGGAGCGCAGGTTGAAGCCTAAAACTCCGGCCCGAAAGTATCATTGGGATATGGTGTAATTGGCAACACTACGGTTTCTGGTACCGTCATTCTAGGTTCGAGTCCTGGTATCCCAGCTCTGATTCAGGTACTGAAAATGTATCGCAAATCGGGGGTTTCAGGTCGGTTCGCCGATTTGAAACAGTTGCTCGGTGTATGAAATAATCACTGAGCGCGCCGGCCGAAAGCCGGTTGGAAGCGTAGGCTTCCTGGAAGTACGCGGCCCCATCGTATAGCGGCCTAGTACGCTGCCCTCTCACGGCGGTAACGCGGGTTCGAATCCCGCTGGGGTCACAATATGACGGTCCCGGGCATCAGCCCGGGGCCGTTTTTCTTTGGCTGATTGTGTGATGCCCGGACGGGATCGCCGGCTGAACTGGCATGATGATGCTGTGACCTCCTCCGACGGTTCGCCACCTCAGCCTCCACCGCCCCCGCCACGCGCACCACGCAGCCAGCCCGGCCCTCCGGCGGACCACACCGCGGCGGACCGCGCCGCACAGGCCGCCGTGGAACTGCTCGAGGCGGTGCGGGCCGACCTGGCCGCCGTGGCACTGCCGCTGGCCCTCACGGACGTCGGGCAGGCCCGGACGGAGGTCCGGAACGCGGTGGCCCAACTGGATGACTACATCCTCCCGCGCTATCGCAGCCTTGACGCCCCGCTGCTCGCCGTCGTCGGAGGTTCCACCGGCGCCGGCAAGTCAACACTGGTGAATGCCCTCGTGGGGCATCCCGTCACCCGTTCCGGGGCCATCAGACCCACCACGCGGCAACCCATCCTGCTGCACCATCCCGCCGACGCCGGCTGGTTCGAGGGCCAACGCGTGCTGCCCAGCCTCAACCGGATCCGGGGCACCATCTCGTCGGAAGCACTCCCGGCCAGCCGGGCGGGTGCTACACCGGACGCCGAGGCCATTTCCTCCCTGGTGCTGGTGGCAGACCCTGCAGTTCCGCAGGGCATCGCGCTGCTGGACGCCCCCGACGTCGATTCCATTTCGGATGACAACCGCAGGCTGGCGGGGCAACTGCTGGCCGCTGCTGACCTTTGGGTCTTCGTCACCACGGCCAACCGCTACGCGGACGCGGTTCCCTGGAAGCTGCTCCTGGATGCGTCCTCGAGGGACATCATGGTTGCCGTCGTGCTGGACCGCGTGCCTGCCGAGGCCGAAGCAGAAGTCAGCGCCGATCTCCGCGGGTTGCTGCAGAAGGAAGGACTCGGGGCAGCCAGGCTGTTCGTTGTCCCCGAGACGGACCTGGATGGCATGGGCATGCTGCCGCCTCATTCCGTGGAGCCGCTGCAGGTCTGGCTGAGGGATCTTGCGGCTGATGCGGCGGGACGTTCAGAGATTGCCCGCCGGACGCTGAACGGGACGGTCAAGGCGTTGGCCGGGAGGGTCAGCGCTGTGGCTGATGCGGTCCATGGTCAGGAGCGCGCCGCGGCGTCGCTCCGGGCCGACGCCCAGGCCGCATACCGCGACGCCGTTGCCAGGATCCTGAATGCCACCAAGGACGGCTCGCTGCTTCGCGGCGAAGTGCTGGCGCGCTGGCAGGACTTTGTTGGGACAGGTGAGTTTTTCCGGACCCTGGAGCAGAACGTTGGACGGCTGCGGGACAGGTTGGGGGCGTTCTTCCGGGGCGAGCCCACGCCGGCAGTCCGGGTTGAGGTGGCCATCGAAACCGGGCTGCAGGCCGTCATCCTGGATGAAGCCGCCAACGCCGGCGAAGACACGGACCAGCGCTGGCGCTCGGACCCCGCCGGCCGCGCGTTGCTGGGTACCGATGATCTGTCCGGAACCAGCCATGGGTTCGCCGACGTGACCGCGGCGGAGATCCGAGCCTGGCAGGCTGGCCTGATGGAGCTGATCCGCACGGAGGGGCAGGGGAAACGCACCCAGGCCCGGTGGCTCTCGTTCGGCATCAACGGGCTCGGCGCCGCTCTGATGATTGTGGTGTTTTCCACGACGGCCGGCCTCACGGGGCTGGAGATCGGCGTGGCAGGCGGCACCGCCATCGTGGGCCAGAGACTGCTTGAGGCAGTATTCGGTGAGGACGCCGTCCGCAGGCTCGCCCAGACGGCCAGGGATGACCTCCATGCCCGCTGCCAGCGGTTGCTGGAGGCGGAGCAGCAGAAGTTCCTCGAGCGCCTCCCGGCAGGCGGCACGGATACCTCACATACCCTCGTGGACCACTCCATAAACCTCGCCCGGCTGGCGGAGCGCACATGAGCCGCCACCGCGTTACCCGGGAAGCATCGCAGCTGGACCGCAGGCTGGCGGCGCTCAATGACGCGCGGGAACTGGCGGAGGGGGTCCTGCCCGACTCTTCCCTGGACGAGGTGCTCCAGCTCCTCGACCGTGCGAGCACGCGGCGGTCACTGTCCGCCGACCACACCGTGGTGGGCTTCTTCGGTGCCACCGGCAGCGGCAAATCGTCACTGTTCAACGCGGTGAGCGGTGCTGAAATCGCGACGGCGGCAGCCCGCCGTCCCACCACGTCGGAACCTTTGGCAGGAGTCTGGGGAGCGGACGGCAGCGAGCCGTTGCTCGACTGGCTGGAGGTGCGTAACCGGCACCATGCCGTTCCAGTTGAAGGCTTCGCGGACGAGGAGACAGGGCTGATCCTGCTGGACCTTCCGGACTTCGATTCCACCCGGGCGGCCAACCGCGAGATCGTGGAGCGCATGGTGGGCCTGGTTGATGTCCTGGTCTGGGTGCTTGATCCGCAAAAATACGCCGACGCTGCCGTGCACAACGACTTCCTCAGGCCCCTGGCCGCCCACGGAGCAGTGACGCTGGTGGTGCTGAACCAAGTGGACAGGTTGCCCGAACGGGACGTCGAGCCGGTGTTGGAGTCGCTCCAGGGGATCCTCGCACGCGACGGACTGGGCAGGGTGCAGGTCCTCGGCGCCTCCGCGCTGACAGGCAAAGGCGTGGACAGGGTCCGGAGCGCCATCCGTGGCGTGGTCACGCACCGCCAGGCGCTTTCCCAAAGGCTTGGCGCCGACGTCACGCGCGCCTCCCGGCAGCTCAGTGACGTCTCGGGTGTGGGTGAGGCAGCCGGCGTCAGGCCGTCGTCCACTTCACGGCTCACGGATGAGTTGGCCACGGCAGCGAACGTGCCGCTGGTGGTCGACGCCGTGGCCACGTCCTATCGCATGGAATCGACACGCCGCACCGGGTGGCCGGTCACCCGGTGGCTGCTGCGCTTCAGGTCCGATCCACTGCGCCGGCTTAACCTGAGGAGTTCGTCTCCATCCCGGCTCAACCGCACGTCGCTCCCGCCCGCCGGGGCCCCTGAACGCGCCCGGACGGATGCAGCAGTCCGCGAGTTCGCGGACGCTGCCAGTGAGGGCGCTCCGGGGCCGTGGCGGGCGGCCATCCGCGGTGCTGCCCGTGAAGGGCGGGACGCGCTGCCGGACGCCCTGGACCAGGCCATTGCCGGGACCGACCTGATGACCTTCCGGAAGTCCTGGTGGTGGGGCGCGTTCAATGTGGTCCAGTGGCTGGCGCTGGCCATAGTGGTCGGTGGTTTGGGCTGGCTCGGCGTGCTGGCCGGGCTCGCGTACCTTCAGCTGCCCGTGCCGGAAGTGCCGCGGGTCGAGGGGTGGCCCCTTCCCACCCTGATGATCGCCGGCGGCGTCGTTTTGGGGATCTTCCTGGCTCTCACCGGGAAGGTCATCGGTGCGGGCGCGGCAAGGGCGCGGGCGGCCAGGGCAAGGAAACGACTCCGGGCGGCTGTCGGCAAGGTCGCCGGGGACCTGGTGGTGGAGCCGGTGGAAATCGAGGTGAGCAGGCTCAGTTCCTTCAACACCGCGCTCAAAGCCGCGGGCGGAACGTAAGGCCTATTGCGCCACTGCGGCCGCGGCGTCCCGCACCTTGATCAGGGTCCGGAGGTTCCGGGTGGTGGTGCTTGCCTTGAACTTCGCCTTGGCGGAGATCTTGCTGAAGGGGCTGTCCAGCGTCCCGCCGGCCGGAGCGAGCCAGGCCAGGGCCTCCGGACCGAGCCGCTTCTGTTCCGTGCCGTCCAGCGCCGCCCCTGCCGCGTCCAGCTCATCGAGCTTGGCGGTGTCCGAGGACAGTGTGATGTACGTGTGGGTGRCCTTGTCGTCCTCCGGGTAGGGGCAGGCATCCACCAGCTCGGCCACCCGTTGGGCGGTGAGCACAACCACCCAGGCGTCGTAGCCGAACGTATCGCGCAGGCATTTTTCGAACTTCTGCTTGACAGCCCCCGGCTCGTCCGGGCTGGCAAGCACCACATTGCCGCTGGCCAGGAGGGTCTTGACGCCTTTGAACCCCGCGGACGCAAGCGCTTCCCTGAGCTCGGCCATTTTGATGTTGATCCCGCCCACGTTGATGCCGCGGAGGAAGACTGCGTAGCTGTTCATGCGGACAGCTTAGCCATGGCAGGCCAGCGGTGACGCCGCCGGCGCTGACGTTGCGGCGGCGTGTTCAGTCGTTGTTCTTGCGCAGCGCCTCGGTGAGGAGCCGGCCGGCGTTGCAGACCACTTCGGCGTGGAGCCGGCCCGGCTGGCGGGTCAGGCGTTCGATCGGCCCCGAGATCGAGACAGCGGCGATGACACGCCCGGACGGCCCCCGGACGGGGGCCGAGACTGACGCCACCCCCGGCTCACGTTCGCCGAGGCTCTGCCCCCAGCCCCGCCGTCGTACGCCTGCCAATACGGTGGGCGTGAAGCGGGCGG
Source organism: Pseudarthrobacter sp. 01T43 (assembly GCF_056398665.1). Taxonomy (NCBI): domain Bacteria; kingdom Bacillati; phylum Actinomycetota; class Actinomycetes; order Micrococcales; family Micrococcaceae; genus Pseudarthrobacter; species Pseudarthrobacter sp. 01T43. The sequence continues at coordinate 192,416 of NZ_JBFTPV010000006.1, forward strand.
CCTGCAGGCCCTCAAGGAGCCGGTCGTGGTCCTCCCAGGCGAGCAGCACCTGGGCGGCGGAGCCAGCCTTCATGGACAGCTGGGTGCCCACGGGGATGGTGTCGCGCAGGCCGATGGGCCGCTCGGCGGAAGCGACGCAGACGCGCCACTCGCCCTGGCGCCGGAAGATCTGCGAGCTTTCGCCGGTGGCGTCGCGCAGCTGCATCAGGATGGGCCCGGCCGAGGCAATGAGCCGGTCCTCGCCAGCGGCGGAGGCCAGCTCCACGAGGCGGCTGCCCAGGACGAACCTGCCCTGGATGTCCCGGCTGACCAGCCGGTGGTGGATCAGCGCCAGCGCCAGCCTGTGGACCGTGGGCCGGGCGAGTCCCGTGGCGGCCACCAGCTGTGCCAGCGTGGTGGGCCCGGCCTCCAAGGCATCAAGCACATGGGCCGCTTTATCAATGACGCCGACTCCACTAGAATTGTCCATGTAATGATATTGCCGTCTCATTATCTGAGATGCAAATCTTTCGAGTGGCATTGTGCACACCGCTGCTGGTTCAGTGGAGCTTAACAGCCAAAACATGCAGTGAAGGGAGCTGGCCGTGGCGAAAACACTGGCCGAGAAAGTCTGGGACGCACATGTGGTGCGCAAAGGCGACGGCGAGGGAGCCAACGCCCAGCCCGACCTTCTCTTCATCGATCTCCACCTTGTCCACGAGGTGACATCCCCGCAGGCGTTCGAAGGCCTCCGGCTGGCAGGCAGGAAGCTGCGCCGCCCGGATCTCACCATCGCCACCGAAGACCACAACACTCCCACGCTGGACATCGATAAGCCCATCGCTGACCTCACCAGCCGCACCCAGATCCAGACCCTGCGCAACAACTGCGCGGAGTTCGGCGTCCGGCTGCACTCGCTCGGGGATGCAGAGCAGGGCATTGTGCACGTTGTGGGCCCGCAGCTCGGCCTGACCCAGCCCGGCATGACCGTTGTCTGCGGAGACTCCCATACCTCCACGCACGGCGCTTTCGGTGCCCTGGCCATGGGGATCGGCACGTCCGAGGTGGAACACGTCATGGCCACCCAGACACTGTCCCTGAAGCCGTTCAAGACCATGGCCATCAACGTTGAAGGCACCCTGCGTCCGGGCGTCACGGCCAAGGACATCATCCTCGCGGTCATTGCCAAGATCGGCACCGGCGGAGGCCAGGGCTACGTCCTGGAATACCGTGGCTCCGCCATTCGCGCGCTGTCCATGGAAGCCCGGATGACCATCTGCAACATGTCCATCGAGGCCGGCGCCCGCGCCGGCCTGGTGGCCCCGGACCAGACCACATACGACTACATGTTTGGCCGCCCGCACGCTCCCCAGGGAGCTGACTGGGATGCCGCCGTCGAGTACTGGAACACACTGCGTACCGACGACGACGCCACGTTTGACGTCGAGGTGGACCTGGACGCCGACACGCTGGAGCCGTTCGTCACCTGGGGCACCAACCCCGGCCAGGGCGTCTCGCTCTCCTCGTCCGTGCCCTCACCGGAAGACTTCGGCGACGAGAACGCCAAGGCTGCCGCCGAGCGCGCCCTGCAGTACATGGGCCTGACGGCCGGAACGCCCATGAAGGACATCCGGGTGGACACCGTCTTCCTGGGTTCCTGCACCAACTCGCGCATGGAGGACCTCCGGGCCGCCGCGGACGTCATCCGCGGACGGCAGAAGGACCCCAACATCCGGATGCTCGTGGTTCCGGGTTCGGCCCGTGTGCGGCTCGAAGCCGAGGCTGAGGGCCTGGACAAGGTCTTCAAGGAGTTCGGTGCCGAGTGGCGCTTCGCCGGCTGCTCCATGTGCTTGGGCATGAACCCGGACCAGTTGGAGGTGGGGGAGCGCTGCGCGTCAACCTCAAACCGCAACTTCGAAGGCCGGCAGGGCAAGGGCGGCCGCACGCACCTGGTTTCGCCGGTAGTGGCAGCCGCCACGGCCATCCGCGGAACCCTGAGCTCGCCGTCGGACCTTGATCCGGCCCCCGAATCCGCCGCCATCCGCACCGACGCAGCCTAGGAGACCGCCATGGAAAAGTTCACCACCCACACCGGCATCGGCGTCCCGCTGCGCCAGAGCAACGTTGACACGGACCAGATCATCCCGGCCGTCTACCTCAAACGGATCACCCGCACCGGTTTTGAGGACGCGCTCTTCTCCGCCTGGCGCAAGGATCCGGCCTTCATCTTGAACCAGGCTCCGTTCAACGCCGGCTCCGTCCTGGTTGCAGGTCCGGACTTCGGCACCGGGTCCTCCCGTGAGCACGCCGTCTGGGCCCTGAAGGACTACGGCTTCAAGACCGTCCTGTCGTCCCGGTTTGCTGACATTTTCCGCGGCAACTCCGGCAAGCAGGGCCTCCTTGCCGCCGAACTCGCCCAGGATGACATCGAGCTGATCTGGAAGGAACTCGAGAACGCCCCGGGTGCCGAAGTCACCGTTGATCTGGTGTCTAAAACGGTCAGCTGCGGCAGCATTGTGGCGCCGTTCGAGATTGACGATTACACCCGCTGGCGGCTTCTCGAAGGCCTGGATGACATCGGCCTCACCCTCCAGCACGAAGAGGACATTACGGCCTACGAAGCCACCCGTCCTGCGTTCAAACCAACCACGCTGCCGGCCCGGCTTTCCTCAGCATCTTCCTAAGCAACGCGGGGTCACTCAACGCCCAATGAAGTCGAATTATCGGGCGCGGAGTGACCCCGCGTTGCTTCTGGCGGGACTGGCGCGACGGCGGAAGGAACGACGCCGCACCGCAGGCTTTGACGCCGCCGTATTTCGGTTCGGTAACGTGACCTCCTATGCTTAGCTGGAGCCTTTGCAAGTGTTTGGGGGCGAGTAATCGTAAGGAAACCGGTATATGAGTAGTGTTCTGACAATCCGTGGCGGAGTCCCGCTGACAGGCCGCGTCAACGTCCGTGGGGCCAAGAATCTTGTTCCCAAAGCGATGGTGGCAGCCTTGCTGGGCAACGAACCGTCGGTGTTGCGGAACGTTCCGGAGATCAAGGACGTCGAGGTTGTCACGTCGCTGCTGCAGCTGCACGGCGTGACGGTCGTCAAGGATCCCGTCAGTGGTGACCTCACGCTGGATCCGAAGGGGGCCAAGACCGCCCCGAGCACCGCGATTGATGCGCACGCCGGGGATTCGAGGATCCCCATCCTGCTCTGCGGACCACTCATCCACGCAATCGGCGAGGCTTTCATCCCTGACCTGGGTGGTTGCAAGATTGGCGATCGGCCCATCGACTACCACCTCAACGTGCTGCGCCAGTTTGGCGCCGTCGTGGAGAAACGTCCGGGCGGCATCCATATTTCCGCGCCCCGGGGCCTGCAAGGAGCCAAGATTTCCCTGCCTTATCCGTCGGTGGGAGCCACGGAGCAGGTACTGCTCAGCGCCACCCGCGCCGAAGGAATCACGGAACTCTCCGGTGCGGCCACGGAACCGGAAATCATCGACCTTATCGCGGTGCTGCAGAAAATGGGCGCCATCATCAGCGTCCAGACGGACCGGACCATCCGCATCGAAGGCGTCAAGGACCTGGGCGGCTACAACCATCGGGCCCTCTCGGACCGCAACGAATCAGCGTCCTGGGCCTCCGCGGCGCTGGTCACCCGCGGCGACATTTTCGTCGAAGGTGCCTCGCAGCGGGACATGATGACGTTCCTGAACACCTACCGCAAGGTGGGCGGCGGCATGGACATCGGCGATGACGGCATCCGCTTCTACCACCGCGGCGGCAAACTCAACCCGCTGGTCCTCGAAACCGATGTGCACCCCGGCTTTATGACCGACTGGCAGCAGCCCTTGGTGGTGGCCCTGACCCAGGCGGAGGGCGTGTCGATTGTGCATGAGACCGTTTATGAAAACAGGTTCGGTTTTACCGACGCCCTCATCCGGATGGGCGCCAACATCCAGGTGCACCGCGAGTGCCTGGGAAGCGTGCCGTGCCGCTTCGGCCAACGGAACTTCCTCCACTCGGCCGTCATCTCCGGGCCCACCCAGCTTAAGGGCACCGACATCGACGTTCCGGACCTGCGCGGCGGCTTCAGCCACCTGATCGCGGCCCTGGCCGCCACCGGCACTTCGCGCGTGACCGGAATCGACATCATCAACCGGGGCTACGAACGGTTTACCGAAAAGCTGGCCGGCCTCGGCGCCGATTTCGACATCACCTCGACCAAGTAGCGTTGGGCACGTGAAGGAAACAGCCAAGAGCCAGGCCACGTTCGTTGTGATCGCCGGCATTGTCCGCACTGTGCTTAACGCCATGATGAACAAGAAGTGGGAGGGCCTGGAAAACCTTCCCGCCGGCGGTTTCATTGCAGCGCCCAACCACTGCACCGAAATTGATCCCCTGATCGTGGGCCACCTGCTGTACAACCAAAAGCGTGCGCCCCACTTCCTCGCCAAGTCCGGTCTGTTCAAGGTCCCGGTCCTGGGCTGGGTCCTGCGGGCCACCCGCCAGATCCCGGTGGAACGCTCGACGGCGGGAGCGAACCGCTCGCTCCAGCTGGCCCAGGAGATCGTGGCGGACGGCGGTGCCATTGTTATCTACCCAGAGGGGACGCTGACCCGTGATCCGGAGCTATGGCCGATGAAGGGCCACACCGGAGCAGCACGCCTCGCGCTCGAAGGCGGAATACCCGTGGTGCCGATCGCACATTGGGGCGCCCATGAGGTCTTCCCGCGTTACGCCAAGAGCTTCCACCTTTTCCCGCGCAAGACCTCGCGTGTAGTCGTGGGGAAGCCCGTGGACCTCAGTGCTTTTGTGGGCGGAGCGCTGGACAAAGCAACCCTTACGGCAGCCACCGAGGTCATCATGGACGCTGTGACGGAATTGCTGGCCGGAATCCGGGGCGAGGTACCTCCCGCCGAGCGCTGGGATCCTGCCAAACACAACCAGGCCACGCATGGCCGCTTCGTTGACCGGAAACGGCCTGACGGCGCAGCGGACGCCACGTGACCGCTGACGGAAGCCGTCCCGGCTCGGCCCGGTCAGTCGCCGTCCTGGGCGCAGGTTCCTGGGGAACCACGTTCGCCAAGATCCTTGCAGACGCTGCCAGCGCGGCAGGCACAGAACGAAGCATCCGGCTATGGGGCAGGCGTAGCGAAGTGGTGGAGCAGGTCAACTCCTCCCACCGTAACGAGCAGTATCTTAAAGACACCGTGCTGCCCGCCAGCATCACGGCGTCCACGGACGTGCGTGCCGTGCTGTCCGGCGCGGACCTGGTGGTCCTGGCGGTGCCTGCGCAGTCGCTGCGCCTCCAGCTCCGCGAATGGAAAGCCCTGGTTGCCCCGGACGCGGTGGTGGTGTCCCTGATGAAGGGCCTGGAACTCGGTACGGATGCCCGCATGAGCGAGGTCATCAGCGACGAACTCGGGATTCCCGACCACCGGATCGCGGTGGTTTCGGGGCCGAACCTCGCCATGGAGATCGCCCGTGAAGAACCTACTGCCTCCGTGGTGGCGTGCACCGATGAGGTGACCGCGGGCTGGATCGCCAGGAGCTGCACCGCGCCCTACTTCCGTCCGTACACCACCGGGGACGTGGTGGGTGTGGAGATTGGTGGCATCGTCAAGAACGTCATCGCGCTGGCTGTCGGCATTTGCGAGGGCAAGCAGATGGGGGACAACACCAAGGCTTCCGTGATTACGAGGGGACTGGCCGAAACGTCACGGCTCGCCCTGGCCCTCGGCGGGGAGGCCCGGACCATGGCCGGACTCGCCGGCCTTGGAGACTTGGTGGCAACCTGTTCCTCGCCGCTCTCGCGCAACCATACTGCCGGCCGGTTGCTGGGCCAGGGCCTCACCCTTGATGAGCTGGCCCTGCAGATGACGCAGACCGCCGAAGGTATTAAGTCAGGCCAGGCCGTGAATGATCTCGCGGGGAAACTGGGTGTGGAAATGCCCATCACCGCCGCCGTTGTAGCCGTCCTGGCCGGCAAACTGTCCGTTGACCAACTGGGTCCGCTATTGCTGGCCCGGGACCTGAAACCCGAAGGCGATTACTGAGATGTCTGACGAAAACCTGGCCGCAACGGAACCCGCGCGCCGGGCGAAACCCCGAGTGGCGGTGCTTTTTGGCGGCCGGTCCAGCGAGCATGCGGTCAGCTGCGTGACGGCTGCCGGTGTGCTGGGCGCCATCAACAAAGATAAATACGAGGTCATCCCCATCGGGATCGCCAAGTCCGGACAATGGGTCCTGGCCGCGGCGGACACTGCCCAGTGGTCTTTGTCCGCTGCGTCGCTGCCGGAAGTACCGTCGTCGTCCGAGACCGTGACTCTTGCTGAAATCGGCGGAGAACACCAGCTGATTGTGGCCTCTCCGGACGCGGTTCCCCGCGAACTCGGCACCGTTGATGTGGTGTTCCCGCTGCTCCACGGTCCGTTCGGGGAGGACGGAACCATCCAAGGGCTGCTGGAACTCTCTGACACAAGGTACGTGGGCGCCGGCGTCCTCGCGTCCGCGGTGGGCATGGACAAGCACTACATGAAGGTCGTTTTCGAGGCTGCCGGCCTGCGGGTGGGACCCTACGTTGCCGTCACGGACCGTCAGTGGCTCAACGACGCCGAGGCTGTCCGCAAGCAGGTGGACCGGCTCGGCTTCCCCGTGTTCGTCAAGCCTGCACGGGCCGGATCCTCCATGGGCATCTCCAAGGTGGATTCACTGGAGGAACTGGATGCCGCCGTCGAGGAAGCCCGCCGCCACGACCGCAAGCTGGTCATCGAGGCCGGCATTGTGGGACGCGAAATCGAGTGTGCCGTCCTGGAGGGGCGCGGGACGTCAGCGCCCCGCACCTCCATGCCGGGTGAGATTTCCGTGGCCGGCGGCGGTCATGACTTCTACGACTTCAACGCCAAATACGTTGAGGACGACGCCGCGTCGCTCAGCTGCCCGGCCGATATCCCCGAGGAAGCGATCGCCAGGGTGCGCGAGCTGGCGGCAGTCGCGTTCGACGCCGTCGGGGCGGAAGGACTGAGCCGTGTTGATTTCTTCTACACCCCTGAGGGCGAGCTGATTATCAACGAGATCAACACCATGCCGGGGTTTACGCCCAAGAGCATGTACCCGCAGATGTGGGCGGCGTCCGGCCTGGACTACGCGGACCTCATTGACGAACTGATCTACCTGGCGCTGAACCGAAAGACCGGCCTGCGTTAACCACCTACTTGGTGGTCGGCAGGTTCTGCAGGTCTTCCTGGCCCACGCAGTTCCCGGTGGCGGGAATCTTTGCGGCGGCACCCGAGAGGTCAGCGAGGACGGTGGCGGAACTGATGGTCTCCTGATCCTTCGTGAGGAGGATCTCGGTGGCCGGTTTGCGGCCGAAAGTCGTCAGCGTCCACGCGGCGTCCGCTTCTTTGATGACCCAATCGACGCCGTTGACGCTCACGCAGCGGTCCGTCGTCGGGCCCGGAACGTTCACGCCGCAGCGGAGGATCACCTGGGAGGGGTCACCCCATGCCGCGGTGGCCTGGCTGTTGGTTTTCCGCAGTTTCGCGTCGCCGATGGCGTCCGGTAGCGCGACCATCATGCGCGCGCACGCCGGGTTTGCCGCGTCGGCGGCAGGGGCCACATCCACGGCGGGGGCGCAGCCTGACAGCACAGCGCCGGCAAGGGCGGCGGTCAGCAGGCTCACGGAAACACGGACAGGGAGGGGCAAACGCGGACGGGGCATCCTTCAAGCCTAATGCCGCCGCGAAGTTGCGCTGCACGCCCGCCGTTGGTGCAGGATGAGCATTGTCGGTGCCGGGCTGTAGCGTAGGGGCGTGCCTGAAAAACCGCTGACCGAAGAAACCCCCACAGTCTCAGCCCTGTCCGAATCCGGACTCCTGGCCCGGATTTTTCCCCGACTGGAGATGGGCGGCGGTGTCCACGGCTCGGCCACACTGCTTGGTCCAGGGGACGACGCCGCGCTGGTTGCCGCGCCGGACGGCCGGACCCTGATTTCCATTGACACCCAGGTGCAGGATCAGGACTTTCGGCTGCAGTGGCCCAATGGCTACCGGACCACCGGCTTCGATGTCGGGTGGAAAGCTGCAGCCCAGAACCTGAGTGACATCAATGCGATGGGCGGCAAGGCCACGTCGCTGGTGGTCAGCCTCACCCTGCCACCGGAGACACCGGTCAGTTGGGTCGAGGACTTGGCCGACGGGCTCGCCGCCGGAATCAGGGAACTTGGGGCCACCGACTGCTCCGTGGCCGGAGGCGACCTGGGCCGCGGAACGGAAATCTCCGTGACCGTGGCGGTGCTGGGAACACTGGAGGGTGGAAATCCTGTGCTGCGCTCCGGGGCCCGCGCCGGCGACGTCCTGGCCCTGGCCGGCACGGTCGGCCGGGCCGCCGCAGGGCTGGCGCTCCTGGAATCCGCCACACCCTTGCACTCCCTCAACGAACCCCAGCGCGCCCTCGTCGAAACCCAGAGCCGGCCGAGGCCTCCCTTGGCAGCGGGCCCGCGGGCGAAGGCAGCCGGCGCTACCGCCATGATGGATATCTCAGACGGGCTGGTGCGCGACGGCGGCCGTCTCGCCGCCTCCAGTGCCGTGGTGCTGGACCTGGACCCGCTGGAACTGAAGCGGCAGGCGGAAGGCCTCAGCCCGGCGTCGGACGTCCTCGCCGTGGACCCGATGGCATGGGTGCTGGGCGGGGGAGAAGACCACGGACTGCTTGCCACATTCCCGGCCAACATTCAGCTTCCGGCCGGATTCACTGCGATAGGCTCAGTACAAGCCCCGGGAACCGACACTGGCCCGGGCGTCACAATTGCGGGCCGCGTCGCTGGCGCCAGGGGATGGGATCACTTTGCAGACTAAGGTTGCCGCGAATGCCCAAGCGATGAAGCGGTGGTTGGACATGGCCGAAACGGCCATCGGCAACCACAGCGACCGCATCAATGCCATCAACATTTTCCCCGTGGCGGACGGCGATACCGGCACCAACCTGTACCTCACCGTCCGGGCAGCTGCCCGCGCCCTGCACAGCGGCACGGCAAGCCCGGACTCAGCCGCACTGTCAGATCCGGGACAGGCGGATGTGGGAGCAGTGCTGGCGCATGCCGGCCGGGCAGCGATGGAGCAGGCACGGGGTAACTCCGGCACTCTTTTCTCCGTGTTTCTCTGCGCCGCCGCAGAGCCGTTGGCAGGGCACGCCCGCTTGACGTCAGCCCTGCTGGCCACGGCGCTGAACCGCGCCCAGATCCGGGCATGGTCCGCGTTAAGCGATCCAGTACCTGGCACCATGCTTTCGGTGATGGAAGCCGCAGCCCGGGCCGCCGCGGCAGTGGATGCCGGCCACAACGGCGACGACAGCAACCTTGCGCTGGGCAAAACCCTGGACGCCGCCGTCAAGGGGGCGCTGCAAGCGGTGGTCAGCACCGAGAGCCAATTGGCCGCGCTGGAAGCCGCACGTGTAGTCGATGCCGGGGGCGTTGGCATGCTGCTCATCCTCGATTGCCTCCGCTCTGCTGTCCTGGGCGAGGGCCTGCAGGGGGAACTCCTCGACGGCCTGCACGGCTATGACGTCCAGGACCCGCACATCCACACCAGCATGCCGGATGACGACGGTGTTGAAGTCATGTGCACCATCAGCCTCTCACCGCTGAATGCCGCCACCCTCCGCCAACGGCTGGACGAGATCGGCGACTCCGTCATCATGAGCCAGGTGGGCAACGCCGCGAATCCGGACGGCAACTACCGCTGGCGTGTGCACGTCCACGTCCCGGACGCCACACCGGCCGTGAGCCTGATCCGCTCCCTGGGACACCCTTCAGAGCTCACCGTCAGCGAACTCGCCGTAGCCCGAGATCCCGAACCGGCTCCAGCGAGCTCCTATGGGCATGAGCGCTGAACTCGGCCAGCGCCTCGAACGGCTGATCGGAAAACGGTCAGCCTCGGCCATTGAGAAACATTTGGGGATCAGCACCGTCGGCGGCCTGCTGAACTACTTCCCCCGCCGCTACCTGAACCGGGGCGAGCTGACGCCCATCGGAGAGCTGCCCGTAGACGAGGAAGTCACCCTCATTGCCCGGGTCCTCTCCAACAGCACTCGCAAGATGCACACGCGCCGCGGGTCCATCACCGACGTCATCATCACCGACGACGCCGCATCCCATGGCCGGCCGCGCCTTGCGTCCGTTGGCCCGGGCAGCGGGCACGGCACCCTCAAGATCACCTTCTTCAGCGGCTATCGGGCACAGGCCGAACTCCTGCCCGGCCGGCGCGTGATGTTCTCCGGCAAGGTGACCAGGTACGGCGCCTCCCTGGGCCTGACCAATCCCGACTTCAACCTCCTGGACGAGGACCCGGACATGCCCGGTATGGACCCGGAAAAACTCGCAGCCATGCCCGTCCCGGTGTACCCGGCTACGGCCAAGCTCACCAGCTGGTCGATTCAGAAAGTGATCGCCACCCTCCTCCAAACAGTCGATCTGGAGGCGCTCCCGGATCCGCTGCCGGACGACGTTGCCCGCCGCGAAAAGTTCCTGCCGGTGGCCGAGGCCTACCGGCTCATCCACAACCCCGAAACACAGGCCGACTGGAAGCGCGCCCAGGACCGTCTCCGGTTCCAKGAAGCCCTGGTCCTGCAGGCCGCACTGGCGCGGCGCCGTGCCCAGCTTGCGGCTGAGGAAGCCACCGCCCGGCGCCCGGCAGCCGATGGGCTGCTGACGGCCTTCGACCGGCAGCTGCCGTTCACCCTCACTGCCGGCCAGTCTGCCGTGGGGAAAACCCTTGCCGCCGAACTCGCGCAGGACAGCCCCATGAACCGGCTCCTGCAGGGGGAGGTCGGCTCAGGCAAGACCATTGTGGCGCTGCGGGCCATGCTGCAGGTGGTGGATGCCGGCGGGCAGGCGGCACTGCTCGCTCCTACCGAAGTCCTGGCGGCGCAGCACTTCGAGTCCATCCGCCGTACCCTGGGTTCCCTCTCCCGCGATCCCATGCTCTCCTCTGACGGGCTTCTCGGCAGCCTCGCCGAAGGTGCCGTGCAGGTCACACTGCTCACCGGCTCCATGCCCGCTGCCGCCCGCAAACGCGCCATGCTCGACGCCGCGTCCGGTGCGGCCGGCATTGTGATCGGCACGCACGCGCTGCTGAGCGACAACGTCGTGTTTTATGACCTCGGCCTGATCGTGGTGGACGAACAGCACCGGTTCGGCGTGGAGCAGCGCGACGTCCTCCGGTCAAAGGCCAATAAACCGCCGCACCTGCTGGTTATGACTGCCACGCCTATTCCCCGGACCGTGGCCATGACGGTCTTCGGCGACCTCGAAACCTCCATCCTGGACGAGCTCCCCGCGGGCCGGGCGCCGATTTCCACCCATGTGGTCGGCCTGGCCGAAAACCCCGGCTGGGCAGGGCGTATCTGGTCGCGTTCGCGCGAAGAAATCGACGCCGGACACCAGGTCTATGTGGTGTGCCCCAGGATCGGAACGGACGACGACGGCGATTTCAGTCCGGGGGAGGCGGAACCTTCCGCTGCTGGACTGGCAGGGGACGGCGGCGAACGCGAGCTCGCGTCGGTGACCGCCGTCGTCGAACAACTGCTCCAGGAGCCGGCCCTGTCCGGCGTGCCGCTGGGACCGATGCACGGCCGCCTGGACACGGCGGTGAAGAATGCCGCGATGGCGGATTTCACGGCCAACCGGACCAAGCTCCTGGTTGCCACCACCGTGATCGAAGTCGGCGTCGACGTCCACAACGCCACGTTGATGGTGATTCTCGACGCCGACCGCTTCGGTATCTCGCAGCTCCACCAGTTGCGTGGGCGGGTTGGCCGCGGTGGCCTCCCCGGAACCTGCTTGCTGGTCACCAGCCTCGAACCCGGGCACCCGAGCCGTCGCCGGCTGGATGCGGTGGCCTCCACCACGGACGGCTTCGAACTCTCCCAGGAGGACCTCAAGCTCCGGCGCGAGGGTGACATCCTGGGCGCGTCGCAGTCAGGCGGCCGTTCCACTCTGAAGCTGTTGCGCGTGCTGGAGCATGAGGACATCATTGCCCGGGCAAGGCAGGACGCCCAGGACGTGGTGGGCGCGGACCCCTCGCTGGCACGGCATCCCCGACTTGCCGAGGCCATCAACGAATACCTGAATCCCGAGAAGGAGGCGTTCCTTGAGCGCGGATAGTAGGCGGGCATGAGCCGCATCATTTCGGGCGCCGCCGGCGGTACGCCGCTGGTCAGCGTCCCGGGGTCCATGACCCGGCCCACCACGGACCGTGTAAAGGAGGCGTTGTTCTCCCGCCTTGACGCTTTCGGGATCATTGCCGGTGCCCGCGTCCTCGACCTCTATGCCGGCTCCGGAGCGCTGGGCGTGGAGAGCAGCAGCAGGGGCGCCGACGCTGTGGACCTGGTGGAATTCGATGCCAAGGCAAGTTCCGTCTGCCAGCGCAACGCCGACCTCATCAACGGCGTGCTGGCCCGCAAGGCCGTCACGGTCCACCGTTCCAAGGTGGAGTCCTTTTTGGAGCGCACATCAGAGGAGGTCCGCTGGGACCTCGTCTTTATGGACCCGCCCTATCCGTTGGACGAGGTTGCCCTGTCGGCGGTTCTGGCCAAGCTCGAGGCGCATCTCGCTCCGGCGGCGGTGGTGGTGGTGGAACGGTCCTCGCGGTCCCCGGAACCAGGCTGGCCGGCCGGCGTTGAACGGTTTGCGGAGCGGAAGTACGGCGAAACCAAGCTTTGGTTCGCGGAACCCTCCGTGCTTCCGCAGGACTGAGATTCAGCCATCGAGCCGGTCCAGGTCCACGCCTGTCAGGACCTTGGCCGGGTGGGGGCCGCGGGCTGTCAGTTCGGCGGTCCAGCCCTCGGGCCACGCTGTCTGAGTGCCGGCAAGGATGATGTTGCCGGGGTAGCGGCCCTCGAACATGCCGGTCTCGGCGAACGCGGCCACATCCGGCATGGCGCGTCGCATGGCTGCTACCTGGCTGCGGACCAGCGTGAGGCCCGGCTCGTCGCCCACGTTGACGATCAGTACGCCGCCCGGGGCGAGGCGTGCGCGGGCATCCTCGTAAAACTCCGTGCAGGCAATGTGCCCCGGGGCTTCGGGCCCGGAGAAGATGTCCAGGATGACGACGTCGAACTGCAGGTCCGGATCCAGCTCCGCCAGAGCGTCGCGGGCATCGCCGATGATGGTGTGCAGGTCGGTTCCGTCGGGCAGGGGGAGCTGCTGCAGGACATAGTCGAGGAGCTCCCGCTCCAGCTCCACCGCGTACTGGACGGAACCGGGTCGGGTCGCCTGGATGTAGCGGGCAAGCGTCAGGGCCCCGGCGCCGAGGTGCAGCGCCGCGATCGGCTGGCCTTCGGGCGCGGCAAGGTCCACCACGTGGCCGATCCGCCGCAGGTATTCGTAAAAGATCTCCTCCGGGTGGCCCAGGTTGACGTGGGACTGTTCGGCCCCTCCGATGCTGAGGACGTAGGCGCCGTCCGTGAAGGCGTCAGGCTCGATGGCGGCATGCTGTCCCGTGGTGCGCAGAAACCTGGTGGACCGTGCACCGCCAGCGTCCGGCATCACAGCTTGCCGCTGAGCGTTGCCAGCCGGTCGGCAGCTTCCTCGAGGACTGCCACCTTCTTGCAGAACGCGAACCTGAGCAGGCTGCGGGTCCGTTCCGCGCCTTGCGGATGGCAGAAGACTGGCACGGGGATGGCGGCCACCCCCACCAAGGCGGGAAGGCGGCGGGCGAGGTCGACGGAGTCGGCAATGCCGAGGGGCGCGGTGTCCACGTTTACGAAGTAGGTGCCCTGCGGGGTGAAGACATCGAAGCCTGCGGCGCGGAGGCCTTCGCTCAGGATGTCCCGCTTCTTCTGCAGCGTGGCGGCAATCCCGTGGTAGAACTCTTCCGGCAGTGCCAGCCCGGTGGCGATGGCTGCCTGGAACGGGGTGCCGGAACTGTAGGTCAGGAACTGTTTGACGGTGCGGACCGCGGACACGAGGTGTTCCGGCCCGGTCAGCCAGCCGATCTTCCAGCCGGTGAAGGAAAAGGTTTTCCCGGCCGAGGAAATGGTGAGGGTCCTTTCGGCGGCACCGGGCAGCGTTGCGACCGGAACATGCCCGGCGCCGAACGTCAGGTGCTCGTACACCTCATCGGTGATGATGAGGCAGTCATGCTTCGCGGCGAGCTCGACGACGCGCTGAAGGACCTGGCGGGGGAATACCGCGCCGGTGGGATTGTGGGGGTTGTTCAGCAGCACCACCCGGGTGCGGTCCGTGAATGCGGCTTCAAGGGCTGCCATGTCCGGGAAGAAGTCAGGGGCAAGCAGCGGGGCGGTGGTGTGGGTGGCACCGGCCAGTCCGATGATGGCGCCGTAGGAGTCGTAGAAGGGCTCGAACGTCAGTACCTCATCGCCGGGTCCGACGAACGCCAGCAGGGCTGCCGCGATGCCCTCGGTGGCTCCTGTGGTGACGATGATCTCCGTCTGCGGGTCCAGGTTCAGGCCATAGAACCGGCCCTGGTGTGCCGCGACGGCCTCACGCAGTTCCGGAATGCCCTTGCCCGGCGCGTATTGGTTGGCCCCCGCCTCGATGGCGGCCACGGCTGCGGCCTTGATGTCAGCCGGCCCGTCCTCGTCCGGAAAGCCCTGCCCCAGGTTGATGGCGCCGGTCTGCGCCGCCAGTGTGGTCATCTCCTCGAAGATGGTGACGCCCAGCTGGCCGGCAGGACCCAGGAGGTTCGCGCCGGCCGCGGTCCGCTGCCACGGGGCAGGTGCTGCGGGCATGGAAAGTTCCCGTGGTGGATGCATGCAGTCATGGTATCCCGGCCTTCCCATGCGGTAGGTTCGGTGCATGAGACGCGCTGTCTGCCCCGGATCCTATGACCCCATCCACAACGGACACCTCGAGGTCATTGCCCGTGCGGCCGGACTCTTTGATGAAGTGATTGTGGCTGTTTCCACCAACTACGCCAAGAAGTACAGGTTCAGCTTGGGTGACCGCATCGACATGGCCCGTGAGACCCTGGCTTCGCTGCAAGGCATAGTGGTGGAGCCTGTGGGGGAGGGCCTCCTGGCTGAGTATTGCCGCCAGCGTGGTGTGTCCGCGATCGTCAAGGGCCTCCGTTCGTCGTCGGATTTCGACTATGAACTTCCCATGGCCACCATGAACCGCCAGCTCAGCGGCGTTGAGACGGTGTTCCTTCCGGCTGAGGCGCACTACCTGCATTTGTCCTCCACGCTCATCAAGGAAGTGGCCAGCCTGGGCGGCAGCGTTTCGGACTATGTACCGCGGTCAGTGCAAAAAAGGCTGCTTTCAGGCGAGTCGGCCCAGGACCCACTGTCAAGAGGGTAGGCTTGTCCGGTACTTCGGCGGCTGTTCGACGCCCGGTTTGAGTCCCTGCGGCTCTTCAGGCTAAGATGGTACGTCGGTCATATGTTCAACAGGAGTTCTCATTAAACGAGATGCTAGTTCGCCCTTGGCGTTCGACGTCAAGGATCTCGGGCGCAGCCCGGGCAGCATGCGGACGCTGAAAGAACATGTACCCGCGCCAAGTGATATTGGCGTGGCACTCATTGGCGTTCAGGAAGGCTCGGATATCGAGCTGGATCTGAGGCTTGAGGCCGTACACGAAGGAATCCTGGTATCAGGAACCGCGGTCGCTGAAGTTACGGGCGAATGTGGTCGATGCCTGGATCCCCTTGCGTATGACCTTGAGGTCAATGTGCAAGAACTTTTCTTCTATGAGGGCGTCTTGCTTTCAGATGAAGAAGACGAAGAAGAGCAACGTCGAGTCGAGCACGATCTAATCGATCTTGAGCCGGTGTTGCGGGACGCAGTTGTAACCATGCTGCCGTTCCAGCCGGTGTGCCGGGAAGACTGCCAGGGCCTTTGCTCCGAATGCGGAGCACGCCTGGAAGACGAGCCGGGGCATCACCACGAGGTTGTAGATCCTCGCTGGGCCGCCCTGGCTGACTTGGCTAAGCCTGACCGGCAAAACTGATTTGTACGTGTTTGTCTAGAGAGAAATGAGTTAGCCGTGGCTGTCCCGAAGCGGAAAATGTCTCGCTCGAATACCCGCGCCCGCCGCTCCCAGTGGAAGGCAACTGCCCCCCACCTGGTGAAGACTGTCGAGAACGGCCAGGTTGTTTACAGCCTGCCGCACCAGGCAAAGGTCGTTACCGACTCGGCTGGCACTGCGCTGTTCCTTGAGTACAAGGGCCGCAAGGTCGCAGACGTCTAATCGGCCCCCAAGGCTGACATGATGTCTTCAACTGAAGAGCTTCTGAAGCGTCTCGGTGTCTCCATTGACGCCGGGACGCTTCGTCTTGCTCTGACACACCGTTCCTACGCCTACGAAAACGGCGGCATCCCCACCAACGAGCGGCTCGAGTTCCTTGGCGACTCCATCCTGGGTTTCTCTGTGACGGATGCGCTGTACCGGGACAACCCCACGCTGCCCGAAGGTGACCTCGCCAAGCGCCGCTCCGCGGTAGTCAGTACGCGCGCCCTGGCGGGCATTGGCCGAAGCCTGGGCATCGGGGACTACATTTACCTGGGACAGGGCGAAAAGCTCACCGAGGGCAAGAACAAGGCCTCCATCCTGGCGGACACCATGGAAGCACTCATCGGTGCCACCTACGTGTCCAACGACATCGAGACTGCACGCCAGCTTGTCATGCGACTGATCGGCCCGCTCCTGAAGGACGCGGCGGCCCTTGGTGCGGGAACGGACTGGAAAACCAGCATCCAGGAGCTCGCCGCCAGCCGGCAGCTCGGCACTATCTTCTACGCAGTCGAGGGAGCCGGACCGGACCATGCCCGAACCTTCAAGGCTGTCCTGAACATCGGCGGCAAGCCCTACGGCAATGGTTCGGGCCACTCCAAGAAGGAAGCCGAGCAGGAAGCTGCCGCGGACGCCTGGCGTGTTCTTTCCGGAACGAGGGAAGCCGCAGCGGGCGGATCAGCCGGGTCCGGTTCAGGCGCCTAGGCCAGACCGTGCCCGAACTGCCTGAAGTTGAAGTGGTCCGCCGCGGGTTGGTGAGCTGGCTCCGCGGCCGGACCATCACGTCAGTGGACGTCCTCGACCCCCGTTCCCTCCGCCGCCATGCAATGGGTCCCGAGGACTTCATTGGCAACCTCCAGGGCACCACGGTTATGGACGTGGTGCGGCGCGGAAAGTTCTTATGGATGCCCCTGCGCGAAGCCCCGGATGCGGGCACTGCCGCTGGCTCCCCGGAATCGGCTGCGCCCGCCGTCGCCCTCATGGCGCACCTTGGCATGAGCGGCCAGCTGCTGATGCAGGATCCGTCCGTGCCGGACGAAAAGCACCTGAAAGTGCGGCTCCGGCTGAGCCCAAGTGAGGGCATGCCGGACCAGCTCCGCTTTGTGGACCAGCGCATCTTTGGCGGGCTGTTCGTGACGGGCCTGATCTCCACGGACGACGGCGGCCCTGGCGGCCTCTCGGAGTCGCCCGTTCCCCTGATTGCGCAGGAGGCAGCGCACATCGCCCGGGATCCCCTGGACCCCGCGTTTTCCTTCGAGCTTTTCTACAGCCGGCTCAAAAAACGCCGGACTGGCCTCAAACGCGCTCTTTTGGATCAGGGGCTGGTCTCGGGCATCGGCAACATTTACGCTGACGAGGCGCTGTGGCGTGCCGGCCTCCATTACGCCCGGCCTACCGACAAACTGCGCCGGGCCGAAGCTGAGCGGGTTCTCAGCAGCGCCCGGGAAGTCATGCTTGACGCCCTCGAAGCCGGCGGGACCAGCTTCGACTCCCTGTACGTCAACGTCAACGGCGCCTCCGGGTACTTCGACCGCTCCCTCAACGCGTACGGCAGGGAGGGGCAGCCCTGCCACCGGTGCGCCGCCGTCGGAATTAACTCCCTGATCCGCCGTGAACAGTTCATGAACCGCTCGTCCTACACCTGTCCCGTTTGCCAGCCGCGCCCGCGGAACGGACGCTGGTAGGCCGAAGCGAAGTGTGCGGATTTTGTGGTTCCGCAATGTGGGTTCCGTTGGCAGACTGAGCCCATGAAAGTCTGGGGTGTTGTTACCGCGGTGGCTGTGGCGGAGCCATGATCACCAAGAAACTGGTTCTCACGGGAGTTGTGGCGGCTGCCTTGCTGGGCGGCGGAGCTGCGGTGCTTGACCAGATGGCCCCGGCAGGCAACGCCCCATCCGTTGCGGGCACAGGCGGATCCGCCGCCGACAGCAGTACTCCGCATCCTTCCGGGCCAGCAACCGGCGGCACCGCCGGGGCTGGAGACGGCAGCGGGACTCCATCCGCCGCGACATCACCCCCTGACGCCGGGGGGACTCCGTCGCCGGCCGCTTCAGATCCGGCCGGACGCCGGGTCTTGGAGGTTCTACCGCCGGCCAGTGCCGCCCCAACCGGGCTGCCGATGCCTTCACCTCCAGCCGCCTTGATCCGAACGCCCTTGCCGGCCTCGGGCTCAGCCCAAGGCAAGGTCGTGGAGGGCTTCCCCGTCAACGTGGTGACTTTCCCCGAGCGGACTGTCCTGGTGTCCACCAGTGTGAGCTCCGTTGATCGGACTCTCCAGATCACCGCCGACGGCATCGTGGAGCTGAGCGTCGCGCAGCTAACGGGTCATTTTCAGCAGTCGCTGCTGGCCCTTGGCTTCCAGTCCGAAGCAGTGACTTCCGGAGATGGCCAGCAGTCCATTCGCCTGTCGCGCGGGACTGACACCGTGACAGTGGCCATTACGACGACCGGGACCGGCAGCGCACGGTTCACACTCCTGGGCACCCTCCATGCGTAAACGGACCACCAACTGATGTACATGTCCGTGTCAGACCGCAACGGCGGCAAAAAGGACGGGCACGCTAGAGCCGGCGGCCGAACCCGCCGACCCGAAACGCGGTTCAAACTCTCGCACACCATCGTGTGGCTTGGCGTTGTCAGCATGTTCACCGACATCTCCTCGGAGTCGGTGGCTGCCATCCTGCCCCTGTACATCACGGGTTTCCTGGGGCTCTCGGTTATCGCGTTTGGTGTCCTCGACGGCATCAACCAGGGGGCCAGCGCGCTGGTGAGGATCGCAGCCGGGTGGGCCTCTGACAGGATGGGCCATCCCAAGCGTGTTGCCCTCGCCGGGTACGGGCTCTCGATGGCTGCCAGGATCGGACTTCTGTTTGCCGGCGGCTTTTGGTCCCTGACGGCGATCATCACCGGCGACAGGATCGGCAAAGGCATCCGCACTGCTCCCCGCGACGCGCTGATCACGGTATCGGCGCAGCCTGAACACCTGGCCCGGCACTTTGGCGTCCACAGGATGCTCGACAACATCGGCGCCGCAACCGGGCCCCTCCTGGCTTTCTTCATTCTGATGCTCATCCCCAACGGATACTCAACAGTCTTTGTGGTGTCGCTGGCGTTCGCAGTCATTGGCGTGGCGGCGCTGGCACTGCTCGTCCCGGACCTGCGTGCCGGAAGGCGTCGCTCCGGGAAGGAAACGCCCGAAATTCCGTCATTCTCGTTCCGCTGGCGGATGCTGCGGGAGCCCGGGCTGGGCCGCCTGCTGGTAGTTGCCGGAATCCTGGGGTTGCTTACGGTGGGAGACGGCTTTATCTACCTCGTCCTGCAGGATAAGAATTCGTTCCCGGTGCAGTGGTTCCCGCTGCTGTATGTGGGCACGAACCTCGTGTTCCTTGTGCTTGCCATACCGCTGGGCAGGCTCG
Source organism: Pseudarthrobacter sp. 01T43 (assembly GCF_056398665.1). Taxonomy (NCBI): domain Bacteria; kingdom Bacillati; phylum Actinomycetota; class Actinomycetes; order Micrococcales; family Micrococcaceae; genus Pseudarthrobacter; species Pseudarthrobacter sp. 01T43. Next base: position 212,053 of record NZ_JBFTPV010000006.1, read on the forward strand.
CTGACCGGTGGGGCAAAGCCAAGGTTTTCATCGCAGGGCACGCCGCGCTTCTCACCTGCTACTTGCTTACCGCCATGCCGTTTGCGGGAATCGGGCCGGCGCTCGGCTGCCTTGTCCTGCTCGGGATCTTCTATGCCGCTACGGATGGGGTACTGGCAGCCCTCGCCAGCCAGCTCACACCACCTGAAAGGCTTGCCACGGGCATCGGCGCGGCGCAGACGGTAGTGGCGGTAAGCCGGATGGCTGCTTCAGCAGGTTTCGGGATTCTGTGGTTCGCCCTGGGTCCGACGACGGCGATGGTTGTGGTTGGCTGCATGTTGACCGCTGCCGTCGTGGCGTCCCCGTTCATCCTTAACGGGATCCGGCATCAGAAGCGCGTGGCGTGAACCGGCGCCGGTGGGAGGCTGACGGGAAACTCCGATGGGTCATCCTGTTAGTCGTGACCGTGATCGTGGTTGCCGGCGCCGGGACCTATGCCGCTCAAGCGTTCCAACGGTTCCAGGCTGCCAGCCTGGCCGCATCCTCGGCCGACATTGCGTCGGGGGGCGCGTCACTGCCGGACCAGCCGTTTGTCCTGTTCCGCAACACCGCGTCCGGCCAGGGCTACGGCCAGGCCGCGACTGTGCTCCTGTCCGCCCCCGCAGCCGAAAGGACGGTGGCCGGCGCCGCCTGCGACCGCGTCTACGGGACCTCTGGTGAAGTGATGTGCCTGCGGACCAACCGGGGTCTGGTCACCAGCTATGAGGCGGCCGTCTACGACAGGAACTGGCAGGAGATCCGCAGCTGGGCGCTGCGCGGAATACCCAGCCGCACAAGACTTGATGAAGCCGGAAGCACTGCCGCAACGACGGTCTTCGTGACCGGGCACTCGTATGCCGGAACGGGATTTTCCACTGAGACAGTGATCAATCCCRTCGACGGCGGCCCCGGAACTGGCAGCCTTGAAGACTTTGCGTTGTGGGTGAATGGAACTCAAGTCAGTCCTTCGGACAGGAATATCTGGGGGGTGACTTTTGTGCCGGGCCAATCCGATTCCTTCTATGCCACGGCGGCGTCGAACGGCCGGATTTGGCTTGTCGAAGGCAGTGTTTCCTCCCGCAAGCTCACCGCAGTCCACGACGGCGTTGAGTGTCCGTCAGTCTCTCCTGACGGGAAACGTATTGCCTTCAAGAAGAACATGGCCGGCAGCGTGACACCGCACTGGAACATCGCCGTCCTCGACATTTCCACTGGCACAGAATCGCTTCTTGCCGAGACGCGGAACGTTGATGACCAGGTTGAATGGCTGGACAACAACACCCTGCTCTATGGGCTGGGCCGGAATGATGCTGCCGGAGACAGCGACATTTGGCGGCTCGGGACCAACGCCGACTCCCGGCCGGAACTCTTCATCGAACACGCCTGGTCTCCCTCCGTCGTTCGGTGACCCGGGCGATCGGTCAACCTGTACGGACAGCGTCACGCTTCGTAGGCCGGCACAGTACTACCACCGGTCGCGGCAACAACGCTGGGGGACGACCCCGCACGGCAGGGCTACTGATAGACAGCGGTTGAGACGGCGGAGCTGACGCTGGCCCACAGCACCACCGGCGCCTACGCGCCGGCCAACCGGACCAATCGGGGACCGGCCAACCGGACCAAGCACAGAGCGGACACAAATGAGCGGTCCAAGACAAACCAGCCTTGGACCGCTCACCTTTGCCCTCCCGAGGAGGCACCTACATATCAGTTGAACACGACGTCCACCAGGTAGCTGGCGTTGGAGGATGAGCCGGGGAAGGCGTTGCTGTAGGAGTATGCGCCGGAGCCGCCGGTGGTGCGGAGTGGTCCGGTGGTGAATCCGGAGCTGAATCCTCCCGGGGTGTAGGAGTAGGTGCCGGTGGGGGTTYGGTAGGCGGCGATGTATTCGGTGTCGGCCGTTATTGTTACGGGTTGGTCGAAGGTTGCGGTTTGCCAGCCGGCGGTGGTTTCGCCGGTGAAGGTCACGGTGGCGAGCTGTTGGCCGGCGGCGGTGAAGAGGGTGCCGGTGTGTGTGCCGGTGTTGCCTGCTGCCTTGTAGAAGCGGATGCCGGTGATGGTGCCGGCGGCGGAGCTGGCGAACCTGACGCCCAGGACCAGTGGTGTGCCGTCTTTGACCTCCATCACGGTTGGTGTGACCGTGTCCTGGTAGAGCGTGCAGGGGCAGGCTCCTTCGGTCCGCGGCGGCGGGACGGTGGTGAAGGTCCAGCTGCTGCCGGCGCTTAGTTGCTGGCCTGTTGCGGAGGTGGCTGACACGGCCACGGTGTAGGCGGTGCCGGCAGCCAAGGGTGCGGTCGGGGTGAAGGTCACCTTGGACGTGGCTGCGTCGTAGCTGGTGGTTCCGGGAACGGTGGTTGTGCCCGGGCCGGTCACGGTGGCTGTCACCGTGGAAGCGCTGACCGGCTTGGAGAACACGGCAGATACGGTGCTGTTCAGGGCGATGCTGGACGAGCCGGACAGCGGAGCCTGCGAAGCGGCAGTAAACGGCRGATCCGGGTACTGGACCACCACATCGACCAAGTAGCTGGCCGATGAACGAACATTCGGGAAGTCGCTGGAATAGGAGTAGGCGCCGGCGTCCGATGATGCCCGCAGGTTGCCCGCGCTGAGGCCGGCCCCAAATCCATTGACCGTGGCTGAATACGTACCGGTCGTGGTCTTGTAGGCCATGATGTACTCCGTGTTGGCTGACATTGCCACGGGCTGATTGAAGTTTGCCGTCTGCCATCCAGAAGTGCTTTCGTTGGCGAACACCACGGTGGCCAGCTGTTGGCCGGCGGCCGTAAACAGCGTGCCGGTGTGGGTTCCCGTATTCCCTGCGGATTTGTAGAAGCGGACGCCGGTGACTGTGCCGTCCGTTGTGCTTGAGAACCTCATGCCGAGGGTGAGCGGCACCCCGTCCCTGATCTCCGGAAGGCCTGGCGCCACTGAATCCTCATAGAAGCTGCAGGGACACGTTCCTGGCACTGGCGGCGAGGCCACCGCTGTGAAGGACCACGTTCCCCCTGCGGTCACGGCGCCTCCACTGGTGGCCGTGGCACTAAGCGTGGCTGTGTAGGCGATGCCCAGGTCGAGGGCGGACGCGGCCGTGAAGGTTGCCTTCCGGGTGACGGGGTCGTACGTCGTGGTCCCGGCGACGTTGGTCCCGCCGGCGGCAGTGAGCTTAAGCTGGACGCTCGAGGCTGTCACAGGCTTCGAGACAACAGCGCCCACGGTGGTGGACTGCGGAACGCTCGACGAGCCATCCAAAGGCCAATGCCCTGAGACTGTCAGCGGCGTGTTGTCCGTGGTGTCGAAGACGGCATCAACGAAGTAGTTTCCGTTTCCGTAGCTGCTCGTCGGATACGCGCCGGGACTGCCATAGACCCCTGCTGGTGGGCTGCCGAAACCACCGGCCACGGTCAAGGGAGGATCGGCGAAGCCAAAACTGTCCCATTGGTAGTCCTTGCTGGCGTAATGTCCCTGGGGCGCCGTGTAGGACACCGTATAGGCTTGGCCGGCAACCACGGCAACGGGTTGGGCAAAGCTGACTTTCTGCCAACCGGAGGGCGTTTCCGATGTGAAGGTTGCGTTGGCGACACGCTGGCCGGCGGAGTTCCACAGCGATCCGACATGGGTTCCGGAGTTTGCAGTGCTCTTGTAGAACCGCACCCCGCTGATGAACCCATCCGAGGTGGGCGTGATCTTCATGCCGAGCTCATAAGCTCCGCCATCCCCCGAGTCAGGCACAGCGGGGACCTGCTCGCCGAATACGGTGTACGGTCCGGCGAGCGCAATATTGCGCACCGCCGGCGTGCCGATATTGGCGCTGTCGTCGATGGCACGGACCTGCAGCGTGGCGCTGGACAAGCCCTTCTGGATGTAGGTGTAGGTCCAGTTCTGTTTCCCTTGCGCAGGATGCCACGTAGCTCCGCCATCGGTGGAAACCTCCACGCCTGAAACGATTCCACCGGCGTCTGTGGCACTACCGGAGGCCGTGACGGTGGCCCCTTGGGCTATCGAAGCACCCTGGGCAGGAGAGGCAATGGCGACTACAGGGCCGGTCTTATCGCTGCTGGGAATGGCGGGGGCCAGAGCAGGGTCGCGGGTACCGGGTTGAGCGCCCATATCCGCCAAGAGGTTGATCTGGGCTTGCTGCATACGGGGATCCGCCGGGGCTCCGGGGCCATCATGCACCTGGTCAAGGCCCCAGGTCCACTGGACGGAGCCCGCAGAGAACACGAGGGCTCCGCTGGCCGCACGGTAAAGCGTGGTGTTGTGGGTAGTTGTTCCGGGTTTGACAGTGTTTCCGTAGTCCTGCAGATACTGGTCCACGGGTCCTGTAGTTGTGGACAGCCGGATGAGCCCGGCCGGCCTGAACCCGTTGTCCAGGTCTTCGTCGGATTCATAGCCCACCGTGTGGGGAGCAAGCTGTGCCGAGGTCCCTGCCGCAAGGGTGGCCAGGGAGGTGCTGCGCCAGAGCCGGGACTTGCCTTCCGCGGCGCTCACGGTAATGGGCAGATCAGTGAAATTCGACATATACATCGTGCCGGTCAGGCCGTTTTCAGGCAGTCCGCCGCCATTGGCGTGTGAGGCGAATCGCGGATCGCGCCACGTGCCGGTCCATTCGTTGGTGGGATCAATCTTGCCGTTGGCCCAGGTTTCCTTGTACGTAGTGATGGTCCGGTACGCCGACCCGTCCACGGCAGACGGTTCGTAGCGCGTACGCCAGTACATCTCGTTTCCGGAGAGGAACTGCAGATTCACGCCCGCGTCACGGGCTGCCGCCACATTGGTGCGCTGGGCACCCGACCAATATTCATCGTGCCCCACCGAAAGGAAGACTTTGTGGTTGAGCAGCAGGCCGCCGCTGCGATCGGTATCCACGCCGCTGATGTAGCTGACGTCGTAGCCGTTTTTCTCCAGGAAGCGGACCAAGGGGTATTCGTTACTGAAGTAGAAATCCCGGCCGTCCGGTCCGCCCCTCGTGTCGACGGGACGGTTGTAGCTGACCTTGTATGCACGGCCGTTGACAGCGCCTTGGTAAAAGTCAGCCCCGCCGTAGGTGTTGTAGGCCTGCCACGAGGTGTCGGAGGTTTGGAAGACAACATCCGAGTGGCTCGCATCATTTCGGACAATAAACGTGATGTGGCTTTGGCTTCCGTTGTCCGGGCGGGTGAGGAGGGCAAAGTAAACGCCCGAGACTGCTGTCGAGGGCACCTGCCACGTGGCTGAAACGGCCCAGTTGCCGCAGTCGTACAGTTCCGTGGTGACGTCCGTGAGGCACTGAGGCTGGTTCTGCCGGAAGGCGGATGGGGTGACGGCGGCGATCTTGCGGGCCCCTAGACCCTGGTACCAGCCTGTCCGGTAGATGTTGATGGTGTAGTTGGCGGCGCTGGTGTCCACTTTGAATCGAATGGGCTGCCCGGCATTGACACTGATTTCGGTGGCGAAGCCCTGAATGTCGGAATCGCCAGCCCCCGAAATGTCCCACTCGGAGGCCGGGCTTCCCGGCTTGGAGTTCTCGCACGCGATGGCGTTGACCAGCGGAGCGCAGGGGTCCGCCGCCGACGCACTGGAGAGAAAATTCGCTGGAAGACCGACAGGCAACATCGCAGCGACAAGCGCGAGAGTCACCACCACGACCATCCGCCGTATGGGCTTCAGGGAACGCTCGGCTGGGTATGCGGGCATGTGAACTCCTGGATTGAGTACGCTGTTGCGAAGCACGCCCGGAGCGAGTTGCTTCGGGCCATTGCCGCTCCCCCCAGGGGGCAGCCAAACCAAGACATTCAGTTGTCCGCAGGGCCGGGACGTCTGTGCTGCCTCCGCACCGTCTGCACCGGTGATGGATTTGGCTTTGGCTGGAACCGGTCCGAAGACCCGTGAGAGACCACCAAGCTAAAGCAGCACATAACAACCCTGTAGCTGCGATTTTAGGCATGGCATAAAACACGCAACAAGCCAATTGGCGCGCCTGCACCGAAGTCTGTGGAAACCCGCAGAATGAGTCAGGGAGACTGTAGCGCCCGGCCGGCGTAGTGCTCGGCCAGCTTTGCCAGACCTTCGTCAAGCGACACGGCCGGGGTCCAGGCGAGGAGCTCGCGGGTCTCGCGCTGGTCGAACCAGTGGGCGGTGGAGAGCTGTTCAGCGAGGAATCTGGTCATCGGCGGCTCGTCTTCCCGGCCTGTCCGGATCCAGACTTTCTCCACCACGGAGCCCGCCGCGCGGGCAAGCCAGCCAGGCACCCGCCACGATGGCGCCGGCACCCCGCCCGCGGCACAAATTCCAGCCAGCAGTTCACCGACCGGGCGGGGTTCGCCGTTGCTGACCACGAGCGCCCGGCCGTGGACGTGCTCCATGCGGTGCAGCCCGGCGACGATGGCCGAGGCGGCATTGTCCACATAGGTGGTGTCGATCAGGGCCGCGCCGGTGTCCAGCAGCGGCAGCCGGCCGCGGCCGGCACGCTCCAGCACCCGTTCCACCAACTGAGTGTCCCCTGGGCCCCAGACAATGTGCGGGCGCACCGAAGCGACCCGGAATCCGGGAGTGTCCTCGGCCAGCGCCAGCAGTTCGGCCGCCGCTTTCGTGCGGGAGTAGTCGCCGTGCGCCCGGGCCGGGTCTGCCGGCTCGGCTCCCAGTCCGGCAATGGCGGCCCCGGAGTTGGCGACGGAAGGGGAGGAAACGAACACCATGTCCCGCACGCCGGACTCGCGGGCGGCACGCAGCAGGCGGCGCGTCCCATCGACATTCACGTCAGCGAAGTCAGCGGCGTGGCCGGTAAAGGAGACCTTCGCGGCCAGGTGGATGACGCCCTCGGCGCCGGCAACCGCGCGACGGACGGCGTCTTCATCTGTCACGGACCCCAAAAGGTCCGTGGCGCCTTCCACCCCTGCGGCACGGCGCTGGAACGTCGTGACGGCGTGGCCCTGCCGCACCAGCAACCGGGCCACCTCGCGTCCGAGCAGCCCGCTCGCGCCGGTGACGAGGATCCTCACGGCGTGCCCGGACGGCCGCCGGCCAGAACGCGGGACGCCCACCGCGACAGGCGGGTCCTGTCAATCTTGGCGTTGTGGCGAATGTCGGTGGGCTGGGAAGGGACAGCGAGCACGGCAGAGACGCTGACGCCCGCAAGGCGGGCCGCGTTCCGTACACGCCCGGCGAGTTGCGGCGCGGCAGGACCGCCCCGGCGCGCCGGCGGCACGGTCTCGACGACAGCGACGACGGCCTGCGTCCCGGCGGGACCGACCCCCACCACCGCGGCCAGTCCGACGTCATCCAGGCGTTCGATGGCCTGCTCGGTGCCCACGGGTGTTACCACTGAACCCGGCGCCGTCACGACGTGCGTGAGGCGTCCCTCAACCCAGAGCCGGCCCGCGGCGTCAAAGTGCCCGACATCCCCGGTGCGGTGCCAGCCGGCAGTGCGAACGCTTTCCCGCTGAGTCAGCCACAGCCTGTCGTAGGCCTCCTTGACGTGGGGGGCGCTGACGAGGATTTCACCGGTCACCCCCGCCTCGGTGACGGGGAGGTTCCCCGGGGCGGTCCCGTCGGCGGCGAGGGGGATGAGGGCTACGCGCGCGCCGTGCACGGGCAGGCCGACGCACACGCCGTTGCCGGCCCCGGCCACCGTTCCGGCGTCGGCGTCCGCCTGGGCCGCGCGGATCTGTTCCAGGCTGATATCGGTGACGGGCAGCGCTTCGGTCATCCCGTAAGGGGTGTGCAGTGAAGCGCGTGGCAGCAGCCGCTGCACTGCTGTGAGGAGCGGCTCCGGGACGGGCGCGCCGGCCGAGAGCAGCAGCTCCACGCGCTCCAGGGCCTCGTGCCCGGCACTGCCCAGGCCATCCTTTGTGCTGAGCACGTTGCGCAGCGCCGCCGGCGAGGCGAAGACCACCGTGGCATCAACGGCCGCAGCGGCGTCTGCCAACGCGCGGGCAGTCAGGGTCCGGGGCGCGGTGACATCCATGGCGGGCGTCACCGAAACGGCTCCGAGCGCCGGCCCCAGGAGGGCGAACGGCGCGAAGGCCGCCACCAGGCGCGCGCCGGGACGGATGCCCAGCGTCGCGGCCACGGTGTCCCGCATCGCCGCCAGCTGCCGGTGGGTGTAGAGCACGCCCTTGGCGGGACCGGTGGAGCCGGAGGTGAAGAGCACCGCGGCGGGTGCGTCGGGGCACGGAGCCGTGTCGAGTGCCGCATCCGGACCGGGAGCGTTCGACGGCGGTTCCCCACTGGCGCTGGCCCCCCGGCGGACGAGGGCGGCGAGGGAGGTCTCGACGCCGAGGATGCGGCGACGGGCCGCCGGCAGCTCCCGCACACTGATGCGCCGTCCCGGCCAGCCGAGTACCGAGGCAGCCGCCAGGGCCTTGTCGATTCCAATCAGGAAATCCGGTGTGGCTCCCTTCACGGCTCGGCTTAGGCCGCGGGTTCCGAGGCCCGCATCGGCCACAACCACCACCGCGCCGATCCGCAGGCAGGCGTAGAGCACTACGGTCAGATCCACGCCGGGAGGAACCATGAGGCTCACCCTGTTACCCGGCCCGACGCCGACATCGAGCAGACCTGCCGCGAGGACGGCGACGCTTTGTTCCAGTTCCCGCCAGGTGAGCGACCGGGACACGCCACCGTCCGCGGCCATTTCCGCGACGGCGGTTTCCCCGCCGTCGGGTCCTGCTGCCAGTTCGGCGAGGGGCGCCCAGAGGGGCGGAACACCGGTGCCTGGCTGGTGGGTCGCCGCCTCGTTGCGGGTGCCGGGCATGACGCCCGGCAGCTGAAGACCGGATGCAGTGTGGCGGCCGCGCTCGGCCAGCCAGTCAAAGACGGGGGCAGCGATGTCTCGGTCTTCGGCAACAAGGTGCCCCGCACCTTCGAAGCGGTGCACCTGTGCGTGCGGCAGCCGGCCGATGAGGTCCTTGAGGTACCGGTCGGAAAAGATCGGGTCCCGCGGGCCCCACAGCATCAGGGCGGGAACACTCAGCCCGCGCAGCCCCTCGGCGACTCGATTGAGTACCGGGTAGCTGGGATGTGACGGGTCTGCAGGAATATCGGCGACAAAGTTTCCCACGCCCTCGCGGCGGTCGGCGCTGCGGTAGGGGGCCATGAAGGCGCTGCGTATGTCCGCGGCCAGCGGCGGGTGGGCCAAGGAATGAGTCACCCGCAGGAAGGCGTCCGACGTCGTTGTTCCCCAGCGGTGTACGGCGGGGTGCAGGGCCAGCTGCAGCGCCGGCGGGATGGGGGAGCCGGCGGGCTGGCTGACGGCGGTGTTGGTCAGCACCACCCCGGCGAGCTGCTCCTGGTGTGCCAGGGCCCAGCCGAGGCTGATGACGCCGCCCCAGTCGTGGCCGACGGTGACCACTGGACCGTCCAGCTCCAGGGCGGCGGTGAGATCGCCCAGGTCGTTGATGCGGTCTTCCAGGCGCCGGAACGTGCCGGTGCGCTCGGAGAAGCCCATATCCAACTGGTCCACGGCCACCACGCGCCACGGATGGGGGGAATCAGCTCCGGCGGCGAGCAGGGTCCGCCACAGGAAGGACCACGTCGGGTTGCCGTGCACGCACAGCAGGGTGCCGGCAGGGACCAGGCCCCGGCGGGAGAGCTGCGCACCGTTGTCGAGCAGGTGCCAGCTGCGCACGGCCCCGGGTTTATCAGCTGCGGAGGTGGACGCCACCTGGATTTCCCGGGACCACTCGGGGTCGACGCCTGGCCAGTCGGCCTCTACCACTGGATTTCCAGCAAGGCGGTGTTCAGGCCGGAACCGACGCCCATGCACAGCACCCTGTCTCCGGTTCCGAGGGTCTGGGCTTCGGCGGCAAGGGTCATGGGGAGTGAGGCCGGGCCCACGTTCCCCCAGTGCGGGAACGTGATCGGCACCTTGGCCGGGTCCAGATCGATTGCGTTGATGATGGCCTGCGTGTAGGCGTTGCTTACCTGGTGCGTCACGTACCGGTCCATCGAGGCCCAGTCCCACTCCGGTTGTGCCTCGTGCCAGGCGTCGACCACCAACTGCAGGCCGCCATCAAGCAGGCCTTTGGTGTCGGTGGCCATGCCGTCGATGCCGCCCACGCACAACTCGTGGTGCTCGGTGCCGGCACGCATCACGCCCCCGACGATCCGGTGCGCCCCGGGGTGCTGGTCCGCGGGGCCCAGCACTGCGGCGGCGGCCCCGGAACCCAGGGTGAGCGTCGCGAACTCACGGCCAAAGTCCTCGCGGGTGGTCTCGGGCCGCTGAAGCCGGGCCAAGGTGGCCTCCTGCGTGGCCTGGGCGTCTTCGCCGTTAACAATCATCGCGTACTTGATCTGGCCGGAGTCGATCATGTTGGCCGCCAGTGTCAGGCCGTTGACAAAGCCGAGGCATGCGTTGGCGAGGTCGAAGTTCATGGCCGACGACGGCAGGCTGAGTCCGTGATGGATCTTCACCGCCACCGACGGCTCGAGGCTGCGCCGCGTGACAGAGGTGTTGATCAGCAAGCCGACCTCCGACGCTTCGACGCCGGACTCGGCCAAGGCCTTCGCACCGGCCTCGATGGCGGCGTCGTCGAACGAAGTACCCGGCGCCCACCACCGCCGATGGGTGATGCCCGCGACCCGTTCGAGCAGCCGTGGGGGAAACTTCAGGCGACGCAGGGTGGGGGCCAGCCGTCGGTCGAAATCGGCGGAACTGACGATTTTTGGAGCTTCGACGCTACTCACCGACAGCAATGCGGTGTTGTTGTGCCGGAATGTTGCATTCCCTGTCAAAATAAAGCCCCTATTCGTGTCTGTCCTGCGCTCCGGCGGCTGACCGCACCATTGAGCACCAGCCCAAGTGCTTAACTATGCCGGGTCCGGGACAATTCCTGCACATGCAGCCGGCAGCGGCTTCGGTGGCTTCGCACGGATCTGCGCTGAATTGTCGCGGCCCCGCAGTAGATTGTAAGTAGCCGGGGCCGTCCCGCCGATACCCGTGCCCAGTCCGCCGAGCAGGAGACCCGAAACACCTTGCACCTCAAGAGCCTTACCGTCCGGGGATTCAAGTCGTTCGCGTCTGCCACGACGTTTGACTTTGAACCCGGAGTCACGGCCGTGGTGGGACCGAACGGCTCCGGGAAGTCCAATGTGGTGGATGCCCTGTCCTGGGTGATGGGCGAGCAGGGGGCCAAAACACTGCGCGGCGGCAAAATGGAGGACGTTATTTTTGCCGGGACGTCCGGCCGTGCTCCACTGGGCCGGGCCCACGTCTCCCTGACCATTGACAACGCTGACGGGGCCCTGCCCATTGAATACAGCGAAGTCACCATCTCCCGGACCTTGTTCCGCTCCGGAGGATCCGAATACGCCATCAACGGAGCCAGCTGCCGCCTGCTCGACATCCAGGAACTGCTCTCCGACTCCGGGCTGGGCCGGGAGATGCACGTCATTGTGGGTCAGGGGCAGCTGGACAAAGTCCTGCACGCCACCCCTGAGGACCGCCGGGGTTTCATCGAGGAAGCCGCGGGAATCCTGAAACACCGCCGCCGCAAGGAAAAAACCGTCCGCAAGCTCGAGGCCATGCAGGCAAACCTGCAGCGACTCAACGATCTCACCGGCGAGATCCGGCGCCAGCTGACGCCGCTCGGCAAGCAGGCCGACGTGGCGCGCCGTGCCCAGCGGGTCCAGTTCGATGTCCGGGACGCACGCGCCAGGCTGTTGGCCGATGATCTGGCCCGGGAACAAGATGCGCTGGCGCAGGACATCGCGGACGAGGACGCCCTGAGAGCCCGCCGGACCGCGGTGGAGCAGGAACTGGGGGCCGGGCGCCGGCAGCAGGCCGCCATCGAACAACTCGCTGCAGAGGCCACGCCCAGGCTCAACGAGGCGCGCGACACGTGGTACCGGCTGAACGCGGCGCGGGAACGCCTCCGCTCCCTTGGCTCCCTGGCCCAGGAACGCGGCCGGCTTCTCGGCGCGGTTGATGCTGAACCGTATTCGGGCAGGGACCCGGAGCAGTTGGAGCGGCAGGCCGCCCGGGTCCGCGACGAACTGACGGAGCTCGAGCGTCACATCCTCGACCGGCGCAGCGCGCTGGAGTCAGCCACCGTCGCCAAGTCCGAGGCGGAACGTGCGGGGGCCGCCGAGGATAAGCGGCTCACTGCTGTCCTCCGCGCCGCGGCGGACCGCCGCGAAGGGCTCGCGAAGCTGGCCGGCCAGGTTGCTGCCGCAAGGTCGCGGGTCGAGTCCGCCCAGGCCGAACTGGGCAGGCTCCGCGAGTCACTCGCCGCCGGGCAGGACCGCCGCAGTAAGGCCCAGTCCGAGTTCACTGCCCTCGAAAACCAGGTAGCGGGCGTTGAGGAAGGTGAGGAGACCCTCGACGCCGACTACGAGGACGCCAGCGCCGAACTGGACGCTGTGGTCCAGGAGATTGCCGGGCTAACGGCCGCCGGACGGGAAGCCGTCCGCGAACGCGATGCCCTGGCGGCCCGGCGCGATGCCCTGCAGCTTGGACTCAACCGGAAGGACGGAGCGGCCCACGTGCTCGGCTCCGGCCTCGACGGCGTTGCCGGCACGCTCGCGGCGGCGCTCGTCGTTGAACCGGGCTACGAGACGGCCATCGCGGCCGCGCTCGGCGACGCCTCCGAGGCAATTGTGGTCCGGGATCCCGCGGTGGCGGCCACCGTGGTGCAATTGCTGAAAGACGACGACGCCGGCCGCGCCGCCCTGCTACTGGAATCGGCCGCACCACCTGCACACCCCCACCCTGCGACGGCGGGTCCTTTGCCGGCTGGTGCCCGCTGGGCTTTTGACCTGGTGACCGCGGGCGGGGACCACGGGCCGGCGGTGGCGGCGCTGCTGGCAGGAGCCGCCGTCGTTGATGATTTTGCGGCCGCCTGCACGCTGGTCACTGAGCGGCCGGACCTGACGGCCGTGACCACGGCAGGAGACCTTCTGACGGCACTGACCGTCACCGGGGGATCCGCGAAGGCGCCGTCGCTGCTTGAGGTGCAGGCCGCCGTCGACGACGCCGAAACCCGCCTCGCCGCTGTCACCGCCGATCTTGAGCGGAACAGGTTCGCCTTGGCCGGCGCTGAAGCGCGGCGCACCAAAGCCCAGGCCAGGGCCGACGCTGCCCTGGACAGGCTCCATGACTCGGACGCCCGGCTGGCGGCCGTCGCCGAACGGCTGGGGCACTTGAACTCGATCCTGCGGAGCGCTGTTGGCGAAAGCGACAGGCTGGCCGCGTCACTGGCCCGGGCTGAGGCAAACGTACGTACCGAGGAGGAGGCGCTTGCTGCCATCGCCGGCCGCCTGGCCGCGGCGCAGGAAGCGCCCGCCGAGGAGGAACCGTCCACGGAACAGCGCGATGCCCTGGCCCGGGCGGCGTCGCTGGCCCGGTCCGCCGAGATGGAGGCCCGGCTATCGCTCCGCAGCACCGAAGAACAACTGGCGGCCACCCGCAACCGGGCCGTCTCGCTCGAACGTGCCGCCGCCACCGAACGCAGGGCCCGGGAAGAGGCCGCGGAAAGGGCACGTCGCAGGCGGCTTCAGGCGCGCCGCGCGGCCGCAGTGTCGGCAGGCGTGGAGCTGGCCATCCGCTTCATCGACGTATCTGTGCAACTGGCGCGTGAGGAGCGCGATCTCGCCGAAGAGAACCGGGAGCAGCGGGACCGCGAACTGCACTCGATCAGAACCTGCAACGATTCGCTGGCCCGTGAACTGGCGATGCTGACGGATTCTGTCCACCGGGATGAACTGGCCCGTGCCCAGCACCGGGCGCGTGTCGAAGCTCTGGAAACACGGTCCATCGACGAACTTGGCATCAACCCGGACGTGCTCCTGGCTGACTACGGCCCCGACGTCCCCGTGCCTGTCCAGGCGGAGGAAAAAGGCGACAAATGGGCTGCCCTCAGGACGCCGGTGGATGAGGCCGGCGCGCCGGTGATCGAAGGCAAACCGTTTGTCCGGGAGGAACAGGAGAAGCGCCTCCGCAAAGCCGAACGGGACCTGTCCGCCCTGGGCAAGGTCAACCCGCTGGCGCTGGAGGAATTTGCGGCGCTCGAGGAGCGGCACCAGTTCCTCAGCACCCAACTCGAGGACCTCAAGTCCAGCCGCAAGGACCTGCTGGACATCATCAAGGAAGTGGACGATCGCGTCCAGCGTGTCTTTGCCGAGGCCTTTGAGGACATCCAGGCCCAGTTTGTCCGGGTTTTTGGCCGGCTCTTTCCGGGCGGCGAAGGCCGATTGATCCTGACCGACCCGTCGGACATGCTCACCACAGGCATTGAGGTGGAGGCGCGGCCTGCCGGGAAGAAGATCAAGCGGCTCTCTCTGCTCTCCGGCGGGGAACGTTCGCTCACGGCCGTCGCCTTGCTGGTGGCCATCTTCAAGGCCCGGCCGTCACCGTTTTACGTGATGGACGAAGTGGAGGCAGCGCTCGACGACACCAACCTCGGCCGGCTCATCACCATCTTCGAGGAACTCCGGGAATCCAGCCAGCTGATTGTGATCACCCACCAGAAGCGCACCATGGAAGTCGCCGACGCCCTCTATGGCGTCACCATGCGGGGCGACGGAGTGTCCACCGTCATCAGCCAGCGGCTGGGGGCCGACGTATAAATCGGTGCTGCCGGGGCCCACAGGCGCCCCCGGCGTTTGTGAGAAGCTAGGGGAGTGAATGACATCCTCCCCATTATTCTGTCCATTGTTGCTGCCCTGGTGGTTATTGGCGGGCTGATCCCGGTCCTGATAAAGACGCGGAAGAACATCAGGCAGTACCCGGGGACGCGTGATGCCAATGACCCCGTCGGAGGCGGGGGAACGCTGCTGGAGGACGCGCCCGTGGTCCCGGCCGAGCGGCAGGCCCCGGCCGGCGTCGACCTCGAAGACCTTGAGATCACCGACGTAGCCGACAACGCGGCGGGCCTTGAAACCATCCCGGTGGAGACGCCCCTGCCGGTGGCGGGTCGCCTCACCCGCCTCCGTGAGCGCCTGGTCCGGTCCAACAACATCCTGGGCAAGGGGCTGCTCGCCCTGCTCTCCAGTGACAAGATCGACGAAAATGTCTGGGATGAAGTTGAAGAGACCCTCCTGCTGGCAGACCTGGGGACCGAACCCACCATGCAGCTGGTTGACGCCCTCCGGGAACGGGTGAAGGTTCTCGGCACCAGGACCCCCGAACAGGTTAAGGCATTGCTCCGCGAGGAACTCATCAAGCTCGTGGATCCGAGCATGGACCGCAGCCTCCGGACCGAAAGGCACGGGGACAAGCCGGCCGTCGTGCTGGTTGTGGGTGTCAACGGCGTGGGTAAGACCACCACGGTGGGCAAGCTCGCCCGCGTCCTCGTGGCAGAGGACAAGGACGTCCTGCTGGGCGCGGCGGACACCTTTCGCGCGGCCGCGGCGGAGCAGCTTGCCACCTGGGGGCAGCGTGTTGGCGTTCCCACCGTGAAGTCCGACGTCGATGGCGCAGACCCGGCGTCAGTCGCCTACGAGGCGGTCAAGGCAGGAATTGACCAGGAAGTCGACGTTGTTATGATCGACACCGCGGGCCGGCTGCAGAACAAGACAGGCCTGATGGACGAACTCGGCAAGGTCAAGCGCGTCATCGAAAAACTGGCCGACGTCGACGAGGTGCTGCTGGTACTCGACGCCACCACCGGCCAGAACGGCCTCAACCAGGCACGGGTCTTCGCCGAGGTCGTGAACATCACCGGCATCGTCCTCACCAAGCTGGATGGCACCGCCAAGGGCGGAATCGTGGTTGCGATTCAAAAGTCCCTGGGCGTCCCGGTCAAGCTCATCGGCCTCGGCGAAGGGGCCGATGACCTGGCGCCGTTTGACGCCGAGGGCTTCGTGGACGCACTGCTTAACTAGAGCTCGTTCCAACACGTTTCAAGGGCTCGCGCGTGACTGACCAGCAGGCCGCTGCCACCACCAGGACACCGCCGGTGACGCCAAAGGCCCAGCCGTAGCCCAGCCGGTCAGCGAGGATTCCCACCAATACCGGGCCCGCAATTGTTCCGATGTCAGTGGTCATCTGGTAGGCGGCCAGTACTTTCCCGCCGGACCGCTCGTTCCCGATAACGTCCGCGACGGCGGCCTGTTGGGCTGGACCCAACAGGCCGGAACCCGCTCCGGCCACGGCGGAAGCGGCCAGGAACCAGCCCAGCTCCGTGGTGAAGCCGATGGCGGCCGTCGCCAGCCCGGCCACAAGAAGCCCGGCAAGCATCATCGGTTTGCGGCCCGCGCTGTCGGCCAGCCGCCCGGAAAATGTTAGTGCCGCCGCGTTTCCGCCGGCAAACACGGCCAGGGCCAGGCCGGCGGTTTCAGGACCGGCACCCAGGACGGCAACAGCAAAGAGCGGGACGGTGGCCATCCGGACCCCGAATGTTGCCCACCCGTTGGCGAAGCTCGACACCAGGACTGAGCGGTAGGCACCCATACCAAGGGCGTCGGCAAAACGCATGGCCGGGGCCCGGTCGCCGTCAGCCCGCGCTGAGGTGGGTGTGTGGCTGAGCTGGGTCTGCACCACGATGGCGGCAAGGATAAGTGCCGCGGCGTAGCAAAGGAACGGCACCCGCAGTCCGAACCCGGCCAGCAGGCCGCCCACCACCGGTCCCAGGACGCTGCCGATCAGGAATGCCGTGGCGTAGGCTCCGGACACCCGTCCGCGGCTTTCCGGCGGTGCCAGCCGGACCACAAGCGCCATGGAAGCCACGGTGAACATCACGGACCCCACTCCGCCGAGGCCGCGGAAGACCAGGAGCTGCCAGTAGTTTTGGGCGAACGCGCAGGCCGCCGTCGAGACCGCCACGATCAGCAGGCCGGACACGTACACGGGACGTTCGCCGAGCCGGCCAATGAGGGCACCGCCGGCCGGGGCGAACACCAGCCGCATAAAAGCAAAGATGCTCACGATCACCGCGGCGGCAGTCGCCCCGACGTCGAATGTTGTGGCAAATTGCGGCAGCACGGGCGCAACGAGTCCGAAACCGAGAGCGATGAGGAAGGCAGCGGCGAGCATCACCTTCACGTCGCGCGGGAGTGCGGGGCGCTCTGGGCGGTTGATGGCGCGAATCCTTGGTGTGGCGCGGCTCACAGGGCGGCTGCCGTCATAGTGCTGGTTTCCTTGCAGGGCGGTGGGCCTTGGGCCGGTGGAAGTGGTGAAACATAACCGTAACAAGCCAGATATGCACCATTTACTTCCTAGAGGTTGTTGTAACAAACCGGCAATGAAATACCTCAGCGGTCGAAACACGGTCCGGACAAACTCTTTTCAGGACGCAAACGGCGTTGGCAGGCGGCGGAGCACATCCGCAGCATCGATGAGAGGGAGGACGTGCACCATGGAACTTACCGCAGGTCACGTATGGCTCATGGTGGCGGCAGCACTCGTGCTGTTCATGACACCGGGTCTGGCATTTTTCTACGGCGGCATGACACGCGCCAAGGCTGCGCTGAACATGATGATGATGAGCTTCATCTCCATCGGCATGGTGGGTGTGGTCTGGGTGCTCTGGGGTGCTTCGATGAGCTCCGGCGAGGGGTTCCTCCAGATCGTCGGAAACCCGTTCGCCACCTTCGGCCTTGAAGGCATCACCTCACCGGACGGCCTGATCAAGGTCGGCTACGCCGCTACCTTCGCCATCATCACGGTGGCCCTCATCAGCGGCGCGATCGCTGACCGCGCCAAGTTCGGCGCCTGGACCGTCTTTGTGCCCGTCTGGGTCACGCTGGTCTACTGCCCGTTGGCGTACATGATCTGGGGCGGCGGGCTGTTTGGCCCCGAGGGTGCCATTGGACAGGCGCTCGGCCCTGCCATCGACTTTGCCGGCGGCACGGTGGTCCACATCAACGCCGGCGTCGCGGCCCTCATCCTCGTCCTGATCATCGGCAACCGCCGCGGCTTCGGCAAGGATCCGAACCACCGCCCCCACAACATCCCGTTCGTTATGTTGGGTGCAGCCATCCTCTGGTTCGGCTGGTTCGGCTTCAACGCCGGTGCGGCCACAACGGCCGAGCAGGGTGGCCTGATCTGGATCAACACGCTGGCAGCACCGGCCGCAGCCATGCTGGGCTGGCTTGTTACCGAACGCATCCGCGATGGCCACCCCACCTCCCTCGGTGCCGCCTCCGGCGTGGTCGCCGGCCTGGTGGCCATCACCCCGGCCTGCGCCAACGTCAGCCCGGTCGGTGCCCTCGGCCTCGGTGTGGTCGCCGGTGTGGCCTCGGCCCTGGCCGTCGGACTCAAGTTCCGCTGGGGCTTCGATGACTCCCTGGACGTTGTGGGTGTCCACCTCGTCTCCGGCATCATCGGCACGGTTGCCCTGGGCTTCATCGCCCTCCCCACCGATGGCGTGGGCGGCGGCCTCTTCTACGGCGGCGGATTCACCCAGCTCTGGGCCCAGCTCGCAGCGGCCGGCATCGCCATTGCCTACTCGGCGATCCTCACCACGATCATCGCCCTGGCCATCCACAAGACCATGGGCTTCCGCGTCTCGCAGGAGCAGGAGACCGTGGGCGTGGATCTCAGCCTGCACGCTGAGACGGCTTACGAATTCGGTGTTGGCGGCCAGGGCGGGAGCTTCCAGCCCCTGCACGAACTGATCACCGGGAAGGCGCCGGCCAGTGCTGCGGAGTTGTCCGGAGCCAGGAAGACGGAGCCGGCTGCCGGCAAGGAAAGCGTGGAAGCATGAAACTGATTACAGCCATCGTCCGCCCGGAAAAGCTCGAAGCCATCCGGGAAGGCCTGGAGTCCTACGGTGTCCAGGGGCTGACGGTGAGCGCGGCCAGCGGTTACGGTCGCCAGCGCGGCTACACCGAGGTCTACCGCGGCGCTGAATACAACGTGGACCTCCTGCCCAAGATCCGGGTGGAAGTGCTCGCCACTGATGAACAGGCCGACGACATCCTGGATGTCATCATCGCCAGCTCCAACACCGGACGCGCAGGCGACGGCAAGGTCTGGACCGTGGACGTCTTCGAGGCGGTCAGGGTACGCACCGGCGAACGCGGCGTGGCAGCGATCTAGCAGCCCCGCCGGCCGTACCGGCGGCAACAACAGAGAGAGCGGGCAGGGAACCAAGGTTCCCTGCCCGCTCTGTCCGTTATGGCTTACTCCGCCGGCACCGAACCCGGCCAGCCTGCGGGACCTGCCGAACCGGCGTCGTACTCTTCCAGCGGCACCGTCTCGCGCTGCCAGGCTTTCAGCACCGGCTCAAGAATCCGCCAGCAGTCCTCCGCGGTATCCCCGCGGACCGACAGCAGGGGATCGCCGGTCAGCACGCCTTCCAGCACTTCGCCGTACGGCAACAGCTCCGAATCGCTGAGCTCCGCGTTCAGGGTGACCCGGCCCAGCGAGAAAATATTGCCGGGACCGTTGACGTCGACGTCGAACTGCAGCGTGTCCGGTCCGAAACCGATCCGCAGCTGGTTGGGGGAGTCCACCCCGGTGAATCCACCAGGAAGGTGCGGGACCGGGAGGAACGTGACCACGGCTTCCTTGCGTTTGCTGCCGAGGGCCTTGCCGGATCGCAGGATGAAGGGGACTCCCTTCCAGCGCCAGTTGTCGATGTCCACCCGGACCTCGGCCAAGGTTTCCGTTTCCCGGGCTGCATCCACGCCCTGTTCCTTGACGTAGTCAGGGACTTTCTTGCCCGCGATCGAACCCGCCGTGTATCTGGCGCGGTGGGTGGACTTGGCGTAGGGCGCGCTGATGCTGCTGGCCCGCAGCACCGTTGCCACCGCGTCGCGCAGATCGCGCTCGCCGATGGTGGCCGGGGGCTCAATGGCCAGCAGCGCCATGATCTGCAGGAGGTGGCTCTGGATCATGTCCCGCAGCGCCCCGGCGGAGTCGTAATACCGTGCACGCCCCTCCAGTGCCAGGTCCTCGTCGAAGATGATCTCCACCTTCGCCACGTGTTCACGGTTCCAGACGGGCTCAAGGAAATTGTTCGCGAAGCGCAGGCCCAGGATGTTCAGAACGGTAGCTTTCCCCAGGAAATGGTCTACCCGGTGGATGTGGTCCTCCGGCACCAGCCCCGCAAGCGTGTGGTTCAGGGAGCGGGCCGAGGCTTCACTGGAGCCAAAAGGCTTCTCCATGACCAGCCGGGTCCCGGGCGGCACCTGGTCGCGGTGCAGGGACTCGCAGGCCAGCTGGCTGATCCGGGGCGGCAGGGCAAAGTAGACCGCGATGGGGCCTTTCAGGCCGGCCAGCAATGACGCGAGGGCGCCCTCTACCGTGACGTCCAGCTGGTGGTAAGGCGTGGCTTTCTCCAGCGCGGTCAGTGCTTTGCGTCCGGCAGCGTCCGCCTCCTTCGAGGCAGCGGCGAAGGCGTCGTGGACCCGTGCCCGCCACTGTTCAGGGCTCCAGGCATCGGAACCGGCCCCTACCAGGGTCAGTCCCTCGGCGCGGCCCTTCGCCACCAGCCGGGCAAGGCCCGGAAGGAGCAGCCGGCCGGTCAGATCCCCGGAGGCCCCCAGGATGAGCAGGGTTTTTACACTCGTTTGGCTCGTCACCTTGCCAGCATGCCATCATGCATGCCCGTCTTGGTACCCTAGATAGTCGAGTCCCCCCTGTAACTCCACTGAAAGAAGTGCGCGGCGCGTGTTCAATTCACTCTCTGACCGGTTGACAGCAACCTTCAAGAACCTCCGTGGCAAGGGCCGCCTTACCGAGGCTGACGTTGATGCCACAGTCCGTGAGATCCGCCGCGCCCTCCTGGATGCCGATGTCGCTGTGCCCGTGGTGCGTGAGTTCACCGCCCGCGTCCGTGAACGTTCCCTGGGCGCTGAGGTATCCGGGGCGCTGAACCCCAGCCAGCAGATCGTGAAGATCGTCAACGAGGAACTGGTGGAGATCCTCGGCGGCGAGACCCGCCGCATCCGCCTGGCCAAGACCGGGCCCACCATCATCATGCTGGCCGGCCTGCAGGGTGCGGGCAAGACCACCCTGGCAGGCAAGCTCTCCAAGTGGCTTAAGGCCCAGGGGCACAGCCCCCTGCTGGTGGCGTGCGACCTCCAGCGCCCCAACGCCGTCACCCAGCTCCAGGTGGTGGGTAAGCGCGCCGGCGTGCCCGTCTTTGCGCCGCACCCCGGAGCCACCTCCGAACTCGAGCACCCTGCCGGTGACCCTGTCGCCGTCGCCCGTGCCGGCGTCGAGGAAGCCCGCCAGAAGCTGCACGACGTTGTCATCGTCGATACCGCCGGCCGCCTTGGTGTCGACGCCGAGATGATGGAGCAGGCGCGCCAGATCCGCCGCGCCATCGTCCCCAATGAAGTGCTGTTCGTGATCGACTCCATGATCGGCCAGGACGCCGTGAACACGGCGATGGCCTTCGATGAAGGCGTCAACTTCACCGGCATCGTGCTGTCAAAGCTCGACGGCGACGCCCGCGGCGGTGCCGCTCTTTCTGTTGCGTCGGTCACCGGCAAACCGGTGATGTTCGCGTCCACCGGTGAAGGTGTGGATGACTTTGAGCTCTTCCACCCGGACCGGATGGCGTCCCGCATCCTGGACATGGGTGACGTCCTCACCCTGATCGAGCAGGCGGAAAAGAACTGGGATAAGGACGAAGCAGCCCGGATGGCGAAGAAGTTCGCCGACCAGGAAGACTTCACCCTGGACGACTTCCTGGCCCAGATGCAGCAGATCCGCAACATGGGCTCCATGAAGAAAATGCTCATGATGATGCCCGGCGCGCAGAACATCCGCCAGCAGCTTGAGAACTTCGACGAGCGTGAGATCGACCGCGTCGAGGCGATCGTCCGCTCCATGACGCCGCACGAGCGAGTGGCACCGAAAATTATCAACGGCTCCCGCCGTGCGCGCATCGCCCGCGGTTCCGGGGTGCACGTGTCCGAAGTGAACGGCCTGCTGGAGCGTTTCGCCCAGGCCCAGAAGATGATGAAGAAGATGGCCCAGGGCGGAATGCCCGGAATGCCGGGGATGCCCGGGTTGGGGGGTCCCGGTGGTGCTCGGAAGGGTGGCAAGAACGCCCCGAAGAAGAAGGCGCGTTCCGGCAACCCCGCCAAGGCGGCCCAGGAGCTCAAGGATGCCGAGGCCCGGCGGGCCGGTGCGGCGAAGGCCCTGCCGACTGGTGCAGCATTCGGCCAGCAGGGCGGCGACTTTGATCCCTCGCAGCTGAACCTGCCCAAGGGCTTCGACAAGTTCCTCGGCAAGTAACCCCTTCTACCCAACTGAGTAGCAGTAGGTGTTGTTATGAGTGCTCATAACGACACCTACTGCTACTTAGTTGGGATGTCCGTGCCGTCGAATAGGGTTGGGTCATGTTCAAGCAGAGGATAGTGTTCGTGCACGGCGCCGGACCGTTCGGTGCGGCGGCATGGCCGCGGCAGCACGGCATGGCGCTGAAATACGACGCACTGTTTCTCCGACGGCATGGGTTCGACCCCGTTGCTGAACCGGTGGACTCCTCTTTTGATGCGGACACCGCTATCGTGCTGGGATCCTTGGCGGATGATGGCCGGGGTGCAGCAGGCGGTCATGTGGTGGCGCACGCCGAGGGTGCTATTTCCGCCATGATGGCAGCCGTCCAACGCCCGGATCTGGTGTATTCCCTGACGCTCGTGGAACCGGCGTGTTTGTCGCTGACTGCTGAATTGCCCGCCACCGCCGCGCACCGTGCCCTCATGCAGCCGCTTTTCGATGTCCGGCATCAACTGGGCGACGACGACTTCCAGCGCGAATACGTCCGGCGTATGTTCGCTGTGGATCTCCACGAGCCGGCGTCCACGGAGGAGAAGCGGTCAGCGCGAAGGCTGCGGCTGCAGGCACCCTCGTGGGAAGCTCCGCTGCACATTGTGCCGGGCGTCCCCACCATGGTGTTGACCGGCGGCTGGGAACCGCTGTATGAGGAGATCGCCGGTTACCTGAAGGAGACCGGCGCCCTGCACCGCGTTGCCGCGGGCGGGCACCGGCCTCAGGATTCAGTTGAAGGCGACCGTGCCATCCGGTCTTTCATTGCCGACGTCAGCCGGTCACACTCAGTCCAGGCCTCCTGAGAAGTCAGCCCCCGGCCGGGACCCGAAGCTCGGGGAGGTAGACCTTCCCGCCGGCGGCCAGGAACTCCTCGCTCTTTTCGCGCATGCCGCTGTACGCCTCAGCAATGGCAGCCTGGGCATCGGCGGAGCCGTACTCGTCCCGGATGTCCTGGCTGATCTTCATGGAGCAGAACTTGGGGCCGCACATGGAGCAGAAGTGGGCGGTCTTGGCAGGCTCGGCCGGCAGCGTCTCGTCGTGGAACGCCTCCGCGGTTACCGGATCGAGGGACAGTGCGAACTGGTCCCGCCAGCGGAATTCGAACCTCGCCTTGGATAGGGCATCGTCCCGCTCGTGGGCGCCCGGGTGGCCTTTGGCCAGGTCGGCGGCATGAGCTGCGATCTTATAGGTGATCACGCCGGTTTTAACGTCGTCCTTGTTGGGCAGCCCCAGGTGTTCCTTGGGCGTCACGTAACAGAGCATGGCCGTGCCGTAGCGGGCAATTTCCGTGGCGCCGATGGCCGAGGTGATGTGGTCGTAGCCCGGAGCAATATCGGTCACCAGCGGTCCCAGCGTGTAGAAGGGAGCGCCCTTGCAGAGGTCCTGCTGGCGTTCCACGTTCTCCCGGACCAGGTGGAACGGTATGTGCCCAGGACCTTCCACCATCACCTGCACGTCAAATTCCCAGGCGCGCTGGGTCAGCTCGGCCAAAGTGTCCAGCTCGGCGAACTGGGCGGCGTCGTTGGCGTCCGCCGTCGCACCGGGCCGGAGCCCGTCGCCCAGGGAGAAGGCGACATCGTACTGGGCAAAGATTTCACACAGCTCATCGAAGTGGGTGTACAGGAAGTTCTCCTGGTGGTGGGCGAGGCACCAGCCGGCCATGATGGACCCGCCGCGCGAGACGATGCCCGTGACACGGTTGGCGGTCAGCGGCACATAGCGCAGCAGGACTCCGGCGTGGATGGTCATGTAGTCGACGCCCTGCTCGCACTGTTCGATCACGGTGTCGCGGAAAATCTCCCAGGTCAGCTTGTTGGCCTCGCCGTTGACCTTCTCCAGCGCCTGGTAAATGGGCACCGTGCCGATGGGGACGGGGGAGTTGCGGATGAGCCATTCACGGGTGGTGTGGATGTCGTCGCCGGTGGACAGGTCCATGACGGTATCCGCGCCCCACTGGGTGGCCCACTGCAGCTTGTCCACTTCCTCGGCAATGGAGCTTGTCACGGCCGAGTTTCCGATGTTGGCGTTGATCTTCACCAGGAAGGCCTTGCCGATGATCATGGGCTCGGATTCCGGGTGGTTGATGTTGTTCGGGATGATGGCGCGGCCAGCGGCCACTTCGCTGCGGACCAGTTCCACGTCGCAGTTTTCGCGAAGGGCCACGAACTGCATCTCGGGCGTCACCACACCGCGGCGGGCATAATGCATCTGGGTGACGGATTTGCCGGCGACGGCGCGGCGGGGCACCGGCCGTGCCCCCTTCCATTCCGCGGACGCGGCGCCGCGGCGCACGGCCGATTTGCCGTCATCGAGCAGGTTCCGTTCCCGGCCCCCGTACGGCGCGGTGTCGCCGCGCGCTTCGATCCAGGCGCGCCGGAACGGGCTGAGTCCCACCACCGGATCGCTGCCGGGACCGGCCGTGCGGTAGACCCGGAAGGGGCCGTTCTCCTCGCCGTTGGGAGACGGCTCGAGAGCGATTTCGGTGACGGGCACCCTGATTCCGGAACTTTCATCGCTGATATACGCCAGCGCGTGGGATTTCAGGGATTGGGTTTCCGCGGCTTGGGGCGACGCCGGTTCGGATGCGGCCGGCGCCGTGTCGGCTCCCGTCACGGCGCTGGCTGTCGCATTTTGGGCAGGAATGGGCCATGCTTTTTGCGTACTCAATGGAATACTCACTTCCTTCGCCGGCATTACCCGGACAGGTTCAACGGTCGCAGGCTGCGGCAGCCCGATCTCAGCCCCTGCAAGGGCACCCGTGTGGTCAAGACGAAGCTACCACAGCTGGTGCGGAATCCTTCGGATCACTTGAATTAAATTGAAGCTTCAAGTAAATTAGATGCATAACGGCCTTCAATCCCGAAGGCCTGCGGACCGGGAGCGTTCACATGACTGCAGAAGCCACCAGCCAGGATCTTCTRCCTGCCGACCTCTCCATGGGCACAGTGATGCTCAAGGTGGGCGACATGAAGCTGATGACCGACTATTACCAGCGCGCCCTGGGACTCGAGGTGGTCGCGGAGGAGGATGGTGGCGTTCACCTGGGCCGCCTCAAGCGCCCACTGGTCCACCTGGCGCCAGCGCCGTCGCTGCACCTGCCGGGCAGGGGAGAGGCCGGGCTGTTCCACACGGCGCTGCTCTTTGATGACCAGGCTGCACTGGCTGCCACGGTGGCCACCGCCGCCCAGTTTGACCCCCGGCTCTTTACCGGCAGCGCAGACCACCTCGTGAGCGAGGCCTTCTACTTCAACGACCCCGAGGGCAACGGCATCGAGCTCTACTGGGACCGCCCCCGCAAGAACTGGTCCTGGAACGGCACCGAAGTAGTGATGGACAGCCTGGCACTGCCACCCCAGCGCTACCTTGAACAGCACCTGAGCCAGGAATCCCTGGACGGCCAGCTGGCCACTGACGCCGGTGTGGGCCATGTCCACCTCCAGGTGGGAGATGTCCAATCGGCGCACGAATTTTACGTGGGCACCCTGGGCTTCGAAAAGACCGCGGGCTGGCATGGGCAGGCGCTGTTTGTCTCCGCCGGACGCTACCACCACCACATGGCCATGAATGTTTGGAACAGCCGCGGTGCCGGTCCGCGAAAGGACACCCTGGGCCTCGGCGAGGTGCTTATCGAGGTGGCTTCCGGTGACGACGTCGGAGCTCTCGCTGACCGCCTGAAGGTCGCCGGTGTGGCCTCCCACCACACTGGCGCCGAGCTGCGGTTCGAGGATCCCTGGCGTAACAACATCCGGGTTGCTGTCCGCTGAGAGCCGGTGGCCGGAAGTGCGGCCTGCCATGCACTAGGCTGATTTCGAACGGCCGGGGCGGCACCCTATGCTGCCCGCCTGGGCCGCACCGTCGACGGAATGAGGGTTGTTCCCATGGGCTTCACTGAAATCTTTGTAGCTACCCACGACGCCGCGCTGAAACGCGCCGGCGTCCTCGATGCCGGCGGCTCGCCGTCCGGCTCCGCGCTGCGGATACCTGGCGTCAGTGATTTCGAAATTGAACAGCTTGGTGATCTCGCCGGGGCCGCGGTCCACGCCGGTGGTGAGGGGTACGAACTCGCCATGGTTGACGTTTCCAGCGACTCCCTTCTTGGCGTTCCACCGGCCATGGTCCGGGCTCTCGCGGACCTCCTCACCTATGAAACTGAGGGCGAGGGCAACGTGTTGGATGACGTCGCCGAAAAATGGGCTGCCCAGGACGACATGCCCTTTGGCGCGGCCGACGCCCGGACGTACGTCCAGCAGCTTGCCGGGCTCGCCGGCGGAATCGACGACGCCGATCGCACCGGTTTGTACGTCTGGTCGTCCTAGGCTGGGTGTCTTCGGGGTCCGTCCCGCCGGCCCCGCCCCGTGTCAAGTCGAAATCCTGGCGCTGATCTGGCACAATAAACAGGTACTCGATCTGCGTGGCCCCTCTCTCCGCGTCCGGATCCTGTCCTTCGAACCCTCAAGTACGGCCCGCCCCACGGGTGCAGAACGTTGGTTCAACCCTTTTCTGAAACAGGAGTGACCACAAAAGTGGCCGTAAAGATTCGCCTTAAGCGCTTTGGCAAAATGCGCGCACCGTACTACCGCATCGTTGTCATGGACGCACGCTCCAAGCGTGACGGCCGTGCCATCGAAGAGATCGGCAAGTACCACCCCACCGAAGAGCCCTCGTACATCGAGGTCGACACGGACCGTGCCCAGTACTGGCTCGGCGTCGGCGCACAGCCGTCCGAGCAGGTTGCCGCGATCCTCAAGATCACCGGTGACTGGCAGAAGTTCAAGGGCCTCCCGGGCCAGGAAGGCACCCTGAAGACCAAGGCTCCCAAGGCTGCCTTTGTTGCCCCGGAAAAGGGTTCCGTGATCATCCCGGAAGCCATCACCAAGAAGGCAAAGCAGTCTGACGCAGCCGAGGCTCCGGCTGAAGCAGAAGCCACCGAGGCTGAGTAAATTGCTGGCAGAAGCGCTCGAACACCTGGTCCGGGGGATCGTTGATTCGCCGGAAGATGTCAAGGTCAGCTCGAAGAACAACCGCCGCGGGGACACCCTCGAGGTTCGCGTTCATCAGGATGACCTGGGACGGGTGATCGGCCGCCAGGGCCGCACCGCACGTGCACTGCGCACCGTTGTGGCGGCACTGGCAGACGGCGAACCGGTCAGGGTCGACGTCGTCGACACCGACCGCCGCCGCTAAGCGCTCGGCAGTACCAGTTTTTTGCTCCGGCCCTTCCACCCATCAGGGTGGAGGGGCCGGAGTGCTTTCATCAGAACATTGTGGATATTCCCACAACCGGAACAGAGGAACAGATGCAGCTTCAGGTGGCACGAATCGGCAAACCGCACGGAATCCGCGGCGAAGTAACGGTCCAGGTTTTGACCGATGCTCCGGCAGACCGGTTTGTTCCGGGCACCGAGTTTGTGGCGGAGCCAGCCTCGGCCGGACCCCTGACTGTAGAGAGCGCGCGCTGGAACAAGGACATCCTGCTGCTCGCGTTCGAGGGAATCGAAACCCGCAACCAGGCCGAGACTCTCCGCGGCGCCAAGCTGTTCATCGAAACCGAGGAGCTTGAAGCTGACGACGACGAAGGCTGGTACGAGCACGAGCTGGTTGGACTCGAAGCGCGGGTGGGCTCCCGAGTGGTGGGCAAGGTCGCGGCCTTGCACACCATGCCGGTCCAGGACCTGCTGGTCATTGAAGACGCCGACGGCAAGGAGATCCTTGTCCCCTTCGTCGAGCAGATCGTGCCGGAAGTCAACGTGGCCGAGGGGTTTGTCCTGCTCACGCCGCCGGACGGACTCTTTGAGATCAATTCGGACGACGCTGCTGCCGGCGGACCCGAGGGCAAGGCATAGATGAGAATCGACGTCGTCAGCATCTTCCCGGAGTACCTGGCGCCCCTGGAGCTATCGCTCATTGGCAAAGCCCGCCAAGACGGCCTGCTGGACCTGCACGTCCACGATCTGCGCGGGTTCACCACGGACAAACACCGTTCCGTGGACGACACACCCTACGGCGGCGGCGCCGGCATGGTGATGAAGGCGGAGCCGTGGGCCCAGGCGCTGGCGTCCTTGGCGGGCGCCAACGAAGCCAAGGCAACTAAGCCGGTCCTGATTGTGCCGTCGCCGGCGGGTGAGCGCTTCACCCAGGCGCTGGCACACGAGCTCGCCGACGAGGAGCAGCTGGTTTTTGCCTGCGGGCGCTATGAAGGCATCGACGAGCGTGTCATGGAATGGGCGGCGGAACACTTCACCGTGCGGCCCATGAGCCTGGGTGACTACGTCCTCAACGGCGGTGAGGTGGCTGTCCTGGCCATGGTCGAGGCCATCGGCAGGCTGTTGCCCGGCGTGGTGGGCAACCCCGAATCACTGGTGGAGGAGTCACATTCGGACGGGCTGCTGGAATATCCGGTGTACACCAAGCCCTCCAACTGGCGTGACCGGGAGGTGCCGGCTGTACTGCTGAGCGGCAACCACGGGAAGATCGCACAGTGGCGCCGCCACGAACAGTACCGGCGGACGGCTGAACGCCGCCCCGACCTGCTGGAAACGTTCGACGCCGGGAAGCTGCCACGTGCCGACCGTTCGGCTCTCTACGACCTCGGGTACGACGTCGTCGACGGTCACCTCCGCGTCCGGCCTTCCGCAGCCGGGACGGACGGCGCGGGCGCCCGGCACGATGCCGGAACAGAAGCTACCGCCTGAGCGCGGCGCATACCAACGGCAATTGGCTGAAGGCCCGCGAGTGTGGCAAAATTAGTCATTGTGTCTGCTGGGTCCGCACCTGCCACAGGGGGAGCGCAACCAACAGCTATGGCAACCCGGTACTTTCAATCAGTGAATGAACCGGACCACTTAACTTTCGGCGGTAGTTTCCGGGGCGTCCTGCGCTCCCGGCCTTGCCCGCCGTGACCTAAAGTGAATGACCTGTGGCGTTCACCAGGAGTGCAATTATGCATATTCTCGATTCCGTAGATGCAGCCTCGCTGCGCACCGATGTTCCCGAGTTCCGCGCGGGTGACACCCTCAAGGTGCACGTGAACATCATCGAAGGCAAGAACTCCCGTGTCCAGGTTTTCCAGGGCTTCGTCCTGGGCCGCCAGGGTGACGGCATCCGCGAAACCTTCACGGTCCGCAAGGTGTCCTTCGGCGTCGGCGTGGAGCGTACCTTCCCGGTTCACTCCCCGATCATCGACAAGATCGAAGTCGTCACCAAGGGTGACGTGCGCCGCGCCAAGCTCTACTACATGCGTGAACTGCGCGGTAAGGCTGCGAAGATCAAGGAAAAGCGCGACTTCCAGACCGCCAAGTAAGTCCCCGGGACCTACAAGCAGGCCCCAGTCGTGCCAGGCCAGCGCCGGAGCCACCAGTAACAGCGCCCCAGGAAATACGGATCATGGACCACACAAAACGCCAGCCCAGAAGAATGGGCTGGCGTTTTGCGTTCCTGGCGCTTCTCCTGGCGGTGGTCATCAGCGGACTGGTCCGTTCGCTCTGGCTTGACGTCTATTTCATTCCGTCCGACTCCATGGAGCCCGCGCTTGAAGGAGGCGACCGCATCCTGGTCTCCAGGACCGATTTCCACAATGAGCCGATCCGCCGGGGCGACATCGTGGTTTTTGACGGCAGGGGATCCTTTGCCCCGCTGAACAGCGGGAGGGGCCCGGTGCTGGACTCGGTCGCTGCGGCGGGTCAGTGGCTGGGCCTGACCGGAAGCGACACGACGTATGTCAAAAGGGTGATCGGACTTCCGGGAGATACTGTGGTCTGCTGCGATGCCGGCGGGAAGATCACCGTGAACGGGACGGCGCTTGAGGAGCCATACCTCTTTCCGGGTGACAGGCCAAGCGCCCAGGTCTTCGCCGCCGTGGTTCCGGACGGAAGGCTATGGCTGCTGGGTGACCACCGCTCGGTCTCCGCTGATTCCCGCAGCCTGCTCGGCGCACCAGGCGGCGGCATGGTACCGCTGGCCAGGGTCATTGGCAGGCCGGTCCAGATCATCTGGCCGCTTGATAGATTTGCTGCAGCACCACGGCCGCTCGCGGCAGGACCAACAACACAGGACGGACCGTAGATGCCCGAGAACAATGCGCCGACACCCGAGACGCCTCGTGATGGCGCCGCGGGAAGTGCCGCTGAGCCAGATTCAGACGGCGACACTCACGCCTCGCCGTCGGCACAGGGCAGGCATTCGGTACATCCGAGCCCTCAAGACGGGGCGCCCAGCCAGATTTTTGTCTGGCTGAAGGAAGTCGCCACAGTCGTGGTGATCGCCGTGGTGCTGTCCTTCCTGATTAAGACTTTCCTGTTCCGGGCGTTCTACATCCCGTCCGAGTCAATGGTGAACACGCTGGACGTCAACGACCGGATCTTTGTCAACCTCCTTGTGCCCGAGCCGTTCGCACTCTCTCGCGGGGATGTGGTGGTCTTCCGCGACACCAAAGGCTGGCTGGCTGCTGCCCCGGATAAGCAGATCGGTCCCTTCGCCTGGGTACAGGACGGACTGACTTTCGTCGGGCTGCTGCCGGACAGTTCGGAACAGCACCTCGTCAAGCGCGTCATCGGGCTCCCCGGAGACCACGTGATCTGTTGCGACGACGCCGGTAAACTGACGATTAATGGAACGCCGATTGATGAAACCTACGTCAATACCGCCGAGGTAGCGCAGATCCGCCCCTTCGACGTCGTCGTTCCACAGGGAAAGGTTTGGGTCATGGGCGATAACCGTAACCATTCGGCTGATTCCCGCTCACACCTGGATACTAATGGCGGATTCGTCGACCTGGCTGACGTGGAGGGCAAGGCAGCCGTCATCGCGTGGCCGCTCAACAGGATCTCCGTTTTGGACAACTACCCGAACGTCTACCGGAACGTGCCCGCGGGGAAATAACTGTGTCTATCGCCACGCCAGCCCCTCCTGCCAAGTCGTCGGCCCGCCCGGCCACGGGACCCCGTTCCAAAGCTCCTACGCTTCGGCATGAGCGAACGTTCAAGGCCTTGGGTGCCCGCTACCTTGCCGGCGTTGACGAGGTGGGACGCGGGGCCTTGGCGGGGCCTGTGAGTGTAGGAATTGCCGTCGTCGATCTCCTCACCCAGAAGCCGCTCTCCGGCGTGCGCGACAGCAAACTGCTCAGCCCCACGGAGCGGGAGCGCCTCGAACCCCTGGTGCGGAGCTGGAGCGTGGCTTCGGCGGTGGGCCACGCCTCCGCCCGGGAGATCGACGCCCTGGGCATCATCGCGGCCCTGCGGCTTGCAGGAACCCGAGCCTGGTTGGAGATCCTCGCCTCGGGTGTGAGTCCGGACGTTGTGCTGCTGGATGGCAGCCACAACTGGCTCTCGCCGGCAGGACAGCTGTCCTTGTTCGACGAGCCGGTGCTGGAAATCGGCTGCGAGGCCCCGGTCCACACCAAGGTCAAGGCAGACATGCAGTGCCTGAGCGTTGCTGCCGCCAGCGTGATCGCCAAGGTGGAGCGCGACCAGCAGATGCGCAACCTGCATGTCGAGTATCCCKGGTTTGGCTGGGACATCAATAAGGGATACGCCACGGCTATCCACCGCGACGCCCTGCGCGCCGCCGGGCCCACACCCTACCATCGGGTCAGCTGGAACCTGCTCGGCGGGGACCTCTGATTCCCGCGGCCGGGCTGGAGCGCGCGATGCTGTGCCCGGTGCGCCCGGGATGTCCTGAATGGTGCAAGATGGAAGCATGAGCGCTGAGGATCTTGAAAACTATGAAACCGACATGGAGCTGCAGCTCTACCGTGAATACCGCGACGTCGTCGGGCTCTTCAGCTATGTTGTCGAAACGGAACGCAGATTCTACCTCGCCAACCATGTTGACCTTCAGGCCCGCAGTGCTGACGGCGAGGTCTACTTCGACCTGACCCTGCAGGATGCCTGGGTGTGGGACGTATACCGCTCGGCCCGGTTTGTGAAGACCGTCCGGGTGCTGACCTTCAAGGATGTCAACGTCGAAGAATTGCCGCGCAACGAGGAACTCGCCCTCCCGAAGGACGTTGACCTCGGCAACTGACGCCGGCTCTAAGTTCACTTCTCCTCCACAACTGCCCAAACGGAGCGGTTTCTTCTGAGGTTACCCACATAGGCCAATAGCTTTCCGCCGCCCGCTGTCCTGCCCCTGCAGGCTTGAAGCGGAGGTAGAAATGAAAGCCAAAGACCTGTTGGGCCGGCGCGGCGAGGAGCTCGCCGCCGGCTATCTTGAATCGCTGGGCATGCTGGTGGTGGAGCGGAACTGGCGCTGCACCGAAGGCGAAATAGACATCGTGGCCCTGGACGGGGACGCCTTGGTGATCACCGAGGTGAAAACCAGGCGCTCCCTGGACTACGGCCACCCCTTTGAAGCTGTGGGTGCGGCCAAGCTCGCCCGCCTGCATCGGCTCGGAGCGGCCTGGTGCCGGGACCGGGAGCTGAGGATGCCGTTGCGCCGGGTGGACGTGGTTGCCGTGATTGACGACGGCGGCGGCGACCCTTTGGTGGAACACCTCAGGGGGGTGGGGTAGATGTCGCTGGGCCGGACCTACTCCGTTGCGCTGGTGGGGTTGAACGGGTATATCGTCGAAGTCGAAGCCGACATCGGGCAGACCTTGCCGGCATTTGTGATCCTCGGCCTGCCGGACGCGGCCCTCAACGAGGCCAAAGAGCGGATACGGTCGGCCGCCAGGAATTCCGGCATTCCCTTGAGCCGGCGGAAGATCACGGCCAACCTCATCCCCGCCTCGCTGCCCAAACGCGGATCAGGTTTTGACCTGGCCGTCACCATGGCGGTCCTGAGGGCCGCCAATGACATCCAATCCACCGAGCGGACTGTCTTCATCGCCGAGCTGGGCCTGGACGGCAGGCTGCGGCCAGTACGCGGCATCCTGCCCGCAGTGATGGCAGCTGTGCAGGCCGGCTACCACGACGTGGTGGTAGCCCAGGCCAACCTCGCCGAGGCATCCCTGGTACCCGGTGCCTGCGTCAGGGGATACCGGACCCTTGCCCGGCTTGCCCTCGATTTCGGAGCGGATCCGCAGGAACTGGCACTGGACTTCGAGCCAGAGGATGAATCCGGTCACGGCGATTCCGTACCCGGCTCCCTCGCTGTGCCGGATATGGCCGATGTCTCCGGCCAGGGCGATGCCCGGCGCGCGCTGGAGGTCGCCGCCGCCGGCGCGCACCACCTTCTGTTGACAGGGCCGCCCGGCGCTGGCAAAACTATGCTGGCGGAGCGACTGCCCGGGCTCTTGCCGGATCTGGCCGATAACGAGGCCATGGAAGTTACAGCCATCCACTCGCTCTGCGGGCTTCCCTCGTCCACCGCCCAGCTCCTGCGGCGCCCGCCGTTCGAAAACCCCCATCATTCGGCCACCGCTGCCGCGATCATCGGTGGCGGTTCAGGCTTGCCCCGCCCCGGTGCCGCATCGCGTGCCCACCGGGGCGTGCTGTTCCTGGACGAGGCCCCGGAATATGAACGCAGGGTCCTGGACGCCCTGCGGCAACCCCTGGAGAGCGGGGAGCTGGTCATTCACCGGTCGGCTGGAACGGCCGCCTATCCCGCCCGCTTCCAGCTGGTCCTGGCCGCGAACCCTTGTCCCTGCGGCAAAGCCTCCGGAAAGGGTCTGGACTGCACCTGCACGCCCATGATGAGGCGCCGCTACGCGGCAAGGATGTCGGGCCCACTCCTGGACAGGGTAGACATCCAGCTGCAGGTGGAACGGGTCTCACTGGCTGACTTTGGCCAGGCGGGGGCGGAGGAGGACACCGCGACCGTGGCAGGACGGGTACGGGGCGCGCGCAGGCGGCAGGCTGAACGGCTGCGGCCGCTCGGGCTGGAAACGAACTCCCAGGTGCCCGGCCGGATTCTGCGCGGCGCCCTGCGGCTGCCGGCATCGGCCACCCGGATCCTGGACCACTCCCTGGAGCGTGGCGTGCTGACGGCCAGGGGCTATGACAGGGTCCTGCGGCTCGCCTGGACCCTGGCGGATCTCTCGCACCGCGAGGCGCCGGATACCAACGACATCGGCCAGGCCCTGGGCCTGCGGCAGGCTGCCTCGGCAGCTGCGTGAAGGACGGATAGCCATGGATAACGAACGGATCGCCCGGGCCGCGCTGTCGCGGCTCATGGAACCCCAAGACGCTGCGGGCCTTGCCCTCGTGCAGGCGGCCGGCGCCCAGGATGCCCTGCGGATCGCCACGGGCCAGGCAACTGCCGGGCCGGCGCTGGAACAGGAGATCACCGGACTGCTGGCTGACAACGGCGCCGGAGCCAGCTGGGGTGGCCTGACGGCAGCACGGAAACGTTGGGCGCCGCGCACCCCCGACCTCGCACCCGAACGCGATCTGGCCACGATGGCCCGCCTTGGTGGCCGGGTGCTTGTCCCGTCTGACGAGCTTTGGCCCGAACA
The DNA here is from genome assembly GCF_056398665.1 of Pseudarthrobacter sp. 01T43. Lineage (NCBI taxonomy): Bacteria > Bacillati > Actinomycetota > Actinomycetes > Micrococcales > Micrococcaceae > Pseudarthrobacter > Pseudarthrobacter sp. 01T43. Next base: position 246,606 of record NZ_JBFTPV010000006.1, read on the forward strand.
GCTGGGCGACCTCGGCATTCAGGAGCCCATCTGCCTCTGGTGGCGTGGCCTGGAACAGGAGCTGCCCGCCTTGGCCCGGAGCGTGGCCATGGTGGGTTCCCGCGACAGCACCAGCTACGGCGCATCCGTGACCGGGGATCTCGCGTACTCCTTGGCGCAGCGGGGCTTCACCGTCGTTTCCGGCGGCGCATACGGCATCGACGCACACGCCCACCGGGCAGCGCTGGCCGGGGGATCGGGGCCCGTACCCACTATCGCTGTTATGGCGGGTGGCGTGGACCGGTTCTATCCGTCCGGCAACGAGGACCTCCTCCGTGCGGTCTGCAACCAAGGCGCAGTGATTGCCGAGGTGCCGCCGGGATCGGCGCCGACCCGCTACCGGTTTCTGCAACGGAACAGGATCATAGCTGCCCTGGCCGCTGTGACGGTGGTAGTGGAAGCCCGGTGGCGGTCCGGTGCGCTGAACACCGCCCACCACGCTGAGAGTCTTGGCCGGGCGGTCGGGGCGGTCCCGGGCTCCGTCCACAGCGCAAACTCGGCCGGCTGCCATCGGCTGCTCCGGGAGGGCGGCGCGGTTTGCGTGACCGACGCGGCCGAGATCGCCGAGCTGGCTTCGCCCAGCGGGGATGGCCTTTCCGAGCCGGGAACGGGGCGCGCGGCCGAGCACGACGGCCTGACGTTGGAAGACCTGATCCTCCTCGACGCCCTGCCGCTACGGTCCACCACCTCGGTGGAGAAACTTTGCGCCGTCGCGGGCCTCAGTGTCGAATCCGTCCGCGCCGGGCTGGGCAGGCTCGGCCTGCTGGGGCTCGCTGTCTCGGAAAGGGGCGGCTGGAAACGGGCCAAGGATTCCGGCAAATAGCCTGTGTCACCGGCCGGAAGTGGCGCAGCATTCTGGGACAGTGGAACGGTGAAGAATCAGGAACTGCCCCCGCCGTTTGAGCGGGCGCTTGCCGGCTTCGGCCGGTATCTGGAGGCAGAGTGGGCCCGGTCCGATCACACCCGCCGGGCCTACCTCTCCGACCTTCGAAGCTTCCTGGAATACGCCGCCTCGGAAGGCGTCACGGAACTGCCGGCCTTGGAGTTGGGAACTTTCCGCAGCTGGTTGGGCGCACAGAGCCAGGCCGGTATGTCCCGTTCCACGCTGGCCCGGAGGTCGGCCACCGTACGGTCCTTCACCACCTGGGCCATGCGGGAAGAACTCATCGCTGTGGACCCCGCCCTCCGGTTGAGGGCGCCCAAAACGGAAAAGTCGTTGCCAGGCGTTCTCCAGTCCCAGCAGCTGGTCCGGCTGCTGACTAGCCTGGAGGAGGCGGCCGCGGAGGGATCGCCACTCCCGGTGCGTAACCGCGCCATGGTGGAAGTCCTGTACGCCACAGGAGTTCGAGTGGGGGAGTTGGCCGGCCTGGACGTCGACGATCTGAACCCGGACCGTCGCACGCTCCGCGTCATCGGCAAGGGCAACAAAGAACGGACCGTCCCCTATGGTGTTCCGGCTGCAGTCGCCGTCGACGATTGGCTCCGCCGGGGCAGGCCGCTCCTGGCAACGGAGCACAGCGGTCCGGCCCTGTTCCTCGGCGCCAGAGGCAACCGTGTTGACCAGCGCCAGGTCCGGGCCGTAGTCAAAGACCTCTTCGAGGCCCTGGGTGACACCTCGGCAACTGGCCCGCACGCCCTCAGGCATTCGGCGGCCACTCATCTGCTGGACGGCGGGGCGGACCTTCGGGCCGTCCAGGAAATCCTCGGTCACAGCAGCCTGGCCACCACCCAGATTTACACGCACGTATCGGTGGAGCGGCTGCGTAAAAGCTATCAGCAGGCCCATCCGCGAGCCTGAACACGGCCGGACGCCAGCCGCGGACGGCGAATCACGCTGCGTATCAGTTGTGGCGAATCGCACTGGCGTAATGACGCGGTGTACGGCACAATGAGAGTCACGTCCGGCCACTTTCAAGTTTCGCTAGAAGCTATTTCGCTTCGCGCGTCACCCTAAGTCCGGACACAGTTTAATATTCGGTAGGAACACCGCCGCTGGAACCACAGCACAGGCAGTTTCATCCAGGCAGAGGTCGTTGGGGAAGACGTACCTACAGCTATGGAGGATGGAATGTCTGTTGCAATGACCCGCGGTGTGCTCTTCGTACACTCGGCCCCTACGGCACTGTGCCCGCACGTCGAGTGGGCCATTGGATCCGTCGTGGATAAGCGAACGGATCTCGAGTGGACCCCTCAGCCTGCTGCGCCCGGAATGTTTAGGGCCGAGCTCTCCTGGACCGGGATCCCGGGCACGGGTTCCTTGCTCGCGTCATCGCTTCGCGGCTGGGCACATCTGCGCTATGAGGTTACCGAGGAACCGAGTCAAGGCGTTGATGGCGGCCGCTGGTCCCACACCCCCGAACTGGGGATTTTCCACGCCACGACGGATGTCCACGGCAACATCATGGTCTCAGAAGACAGGATCCGCTACGCCTACGAATCAGGCGCAGGCGATCCTTCCGCCGTGTACCACGAGCTCTCCCTGGCCCTCGGTGAGGCCTGGGATGAGGAACTCGAGCCCTTCCGCCACGCAGCGGAGGGCGCACCGGTCCGCTGGCTGCACCAGGTGGGCTGACAAACCGCCGGACGCCCGACGGCCGGAAGCACCGCCGTCGTATATCACTCTCCATAGCAAAGAGGAGGCCCCGTTATCGTGCAGTGCACGATAACGGGGCCTCCTCTGGTGTCGGCGTGTTGCTGCTAGACGCTGCGGACGGCAATGACGGCATTGTGGCCGCCGAAACCGAACGAGTTGCTCAGCGCCACGATGTCGCCGGCTGGCAGGTCCCGGCCCGTGGTGACGACGTCGAGCGGGATCTCAGGATCCTGGTTCTCAAGGTTGATGGTCACCGGAGCCTTGCGCTCGTAGACGGCCAGCACCGTGAGTACTGCCTCCACCGCGCCTGAAGCGCCCAGGAGGTGTCCCATCTGCGACTTGGTAGCTGAGACTGCGACGTTGTCGAGGTGATTCCCCAGAGCGGCATGGAGCGCCGTGTACTCGGGCTTGTCACCCACCGGGGTCGAGGTGGCGTGCGCGTTGACGTGGACCACGTCTTCGGCCTGGATGCGGCCATCGAACATGGCGGCTTTGAGAGCGCGGGTGGCGCCCAGGCCCTGGGGGTCCGGAGCCGTGATGTGGTAAGCGTCCGCCGTCACGGACGTGCCGGCCAGTTCGCCGTAAATGCGCGCGCCCCGGGCGAGGGCATGCTCCTCGGCCTCCAGGACCAGCGCGCCAGCGCCTTCGCCCATCACAAAGCCGTCGCGGCCAAGGTCATACGGGCGGGAGGCTCCCTGTGGGTCATCGTTGCGGCGGGAGAGCGCCTGCATGGAGGCGAACGCAGCAAGTGGCATGGGGTGGATGGCTGCCTCGGCGCCGCCGCACATGACCACGTCGGCCTTGCCGGAGCGGATCAGGTCCAGGCCCAGGTGGAGGGCCTCGGTGCCGGATGCACAGGCCGAAACAGGGGTGTGGGCGCCAGCACGGGCGCCCAGGTCGAGGCTGACGGCTGCTGCGACGCCGTTGGGCATCAGCATGGGCACCGTCATGGGGAGGACGCGGCGGGGGCCTTTTTCCTTCAGGGTGTCCCAGGCGTCCAGCAGGGTCCAGACACCGCCGATGCCGGTGGCGAACGCGACTGCAAGGCGGTCGTGGTCAATTTCCGTGATGCCGGAATCAGCCCATGCCTCACGAGCGGCGATGACGCCAAACTGGGTGGACGGGTCCATCCGCTTCGCTTCAACGCGGCTCAGGACATCCAGGGCCGGAGTGGTGCAACGTGCGGCGAAGTGGACGGGCAGTTCGTACTTGGCAACCCATTCGTCCTCCAGGGTGCGGGCACCCGAGACGCCCTTCAGCGCGTTCTTCCACATTGTCGGTACGTCGCCGCCGATGGGCGTGGTGGCACCCAGACCGGTAATGACTACTTTGCGTGTCATTGGATCACTCTCTGTYGGTTGGGCAGGCCGTATCCGGTAACTCCGGCGGGGTCCCGCGTGTTGGGCAGCTGGCTGCCCGGAAAATAGGGTGGACTGCCGGCCCGCGCCAGGGCGGGCCGACAGTCCTGTCAGCCGTAAAGGGCTGAAGCCTTGACTAGGCCTGTGCGCCGGCGATGAAGCTCACGGCGTCGCCCACGGTCTTGAGGTTCTTGACCTCTTCGTCCGGGATGCGCACGCCGAACTTCTCTTCGGCGTTGACCACGATGGTCATCATGGAGATGGAGTCGATGTCCAGGTCCTCAGTGAAGGACTTGTCCAGTTCTACAGCCTCGGGGGCAAGGCCGGTTTCTTCGTTAACGATTTCAGCCAAACCGGCCAGGATCTCTTCATTGCTAGCCATTGACGGCTCCTTTTCTTGTTATTGCCGGCAGGGGATGCCGGAAACGGTTCAGTCCGCAGGAGTGCGGCCTGTGTGGGACGTTCTACGGAAGGACGATGACCTGGGCACCGAAGACCAGGCCGGCGCCGAAGCCGATCTGGAGCGCGAGGCCGCCGCTGAGCTCGGGGTTTTCCTGGAGCAGGCGGTGGGTTGCCAAGGGGATGGAAGCGGCCGAGGTGTTACCGGCATCGGCGATGTCCCGGGCCACGGTGACGGATTCGGGAAGCTTGAGTTTCTTGACCATCTCATCGATGATCCGCATGTTGGCCTGGTGCGGAATGAAGGCGACGAGGTCTTCAGCCTTGATGCCGGCGGCCACGAGGGCCTGCTCCGCCATCTTGGCCATTTCCCAGACCGCCCAGCGGAAGACGGTCTGGCCGTCCTGGCGCAGCGTGGGGTACAGTTCCTGCGCCTCTTCCAAGAGTGCGAAGTCACCGGATTCATCCGACTGGCGGGCGGCCATGCTGAGGTCGCGGACATCAAGCATGGAACGCGTCATGCCGATCGCGTCCCACTTGCTGCCGTCCGAGCCCCACACCGATGGGCCGATGCCCGGGGTGTCCGATGGGCCGATGACAACAGCGCCGGCGCCGTCGCCCAGCAGGAAGGAGATGGTGCGTTCCCGGTTGTCGATGACGTCCGAGAGCTTCTCGGCCCCAACCACCAGGACGTACTTGGCGGTACCGGACTTGACCAAAGCATCAGCCTGGGCGATGCCGTAGCAGTACCCGGCGCAGGCGGCCGAGATATCAAAGGCGGGTGCCGGCGTCGCGCCGATCCGGTCGGCCACGGCAGCAGCTGCTGACGGCGTGGCGTAGGGGTGGGTGACAGTGGATACGATGACGGCGCCGAGCTGGGAGGCATCAATGCCTGCCTTCTGCAGGGCCTCCTGCGCTGCGCCTGCTGCCATGTCAATGACGCTGACGTCAGCGGAGGCGCGGTGGCGCGTAATAATGCCGGTGCGCTGGCGGATCCATTCGTCAGAAGAGTCAATCCACTGGCAGACGTCCTGGTTGGTGACGATAACGTCCGGCCGGTACGCGCCCAGGCCGAGGATGCGGCTGTACTGGTTGACGGGAAGCTGGTTAAGCGTGGGAACGCTCATGCGTCGCCCTCCAATTCTGCGAAGAGTGCCAGCGCGGCCGTGAGGTCGTCCGGGGTTTTGACTGCAACAGTCTTGACGCCGGGCATGCCGCGCTTGGCGAGACCTGCCAGCGTGCCTGCCGGCGCGAGTTCAATGAGGCCAGTGACGCCGCGCTGCACCAGTGTTTCCATGCACAGGTCCCAGCGGACCGGCCGGGAGACCTGGGCAATAAGGCTCTCGACGGCGGCCCCGCCGTCGGTCACTTCGCGGCCGTCGAAGTTGGACAGCAGTGGCACCTGCGGCTTTTGCGGCTTGAGGTTCGGTTTCAATGACTCGAGGGCGCTCACCGCGGGGGACATGTGCGAGGTGTGGAACGCTCCGGCCACCTTCAACGGGATGACGCGTGCCTTGGCCGGCGGGTTGTCCGCCAAAGCTTTGAGCTGTTCGAACGTCCCCGCAGCAACGGTCTGGCCGGCGCCGTTGACGTTGGCCGGGGTGGCTCCGGACGCTTCGATGGCGGCCAGTACCTCTGCCGGGTCCCCGCCCACCACGGCGCTCATGCCAGTGGGCGTCACCGCGGCAGCCGCGGCCATGCTGTTGGCGCGTTCCCGCACAAACGTCATGGCTTCCTGCTCGGTGAGCACCCCAGCCAGGGCCGAAGCAGTGATCTCACCGACGGAGTGGCCGGCGAGGATCACCGGGAGGGAGCCAAGTTCGACGTCGAACAGGGACTTTGCGGCGACCAGCCCGGCAGCGACAATCAGGGGCTGCGCCACGGCGGTGTCCTTGATGGTTTCCTCGTCCGAGGTGGTCCCGTGGGTTGTCAGGTCGATGCCTGCAATCTCGCTCAGGGAGGCCAGCTGGCCTGCTACCGAAGGCAGTTCCAGCCAGGGGGCCAGAAAACCCGGGGTCTGTGAGCCCTGTCCAGGGCAGACTATTGCAAGCACTTAACCAGCTTTCCAAATTACTGTGTCATTCAGCGGTGTTTCTCTGCACCAAGCTCGAGGGGTCAGATTGTAGGAAGTCTACAACGACTCAGGTCTGATTCCGCGCCGGATGCCGTTCGGTGGGCGCTTTTGGCGGCGCCGCAAGACGCCCGACCACAAGCGCCGCCTGCAGCACAAACGCCTCGCGCGGAAGGAGCGGATCCCAGCCGGTGACGTCGCAGACGCGCTTGAGCCGGTACCTGACCGTGTTGGCGTGGACGAACAGTTCCCTCGCTGTCGCCTCCAGCGAATGGCCTAATTCAAGGTAGGTTCCGAGTGTCTCCACCAGGCCGTTCGAGGCGGCGACCAGCGGGCGGTAGATGTTCTTGACGAGTGAACGGCGTGCGGCTTCGTCACCCGAAATGACACGTTCGGGCAGCAGGTCGTCGGCAGCCACCGGCCGGGGCGCCGAAGGCCAGGCGCGTGCCGCGGTAAGGCCAGCGAAAGCAGACTGGGCTGATCCGCTGGCCTCAAGCAGGGAGCCCGCCTCCGCGCCATAGACCACGGGCCCGGGCGCGAACATTTCGCTGAGCTTCAGGTAGGCGGTCTCGCGGTCCTGGATCCCGCCGAGGATCAGGATCAGCCTGTCACCCTGAATGCCCACCAACGCGTCTTCCGCGTAGCGGCCGGCCAGGCGTCGCAGTTCGCTGACATAGCTGGCGCTTGGCTCGGACGGGGAATTTCCCACCATGACGGTGAACCGCTCCTGCGCTTTCCAGCCCAGTGCGGCGATCCTGGAGCGCAGCGCATCGGTGTTTTCACCGCGCAGGATGGCGTCCACGATCAGGGCCTCGAGCCGCGTGTCCCATGATCCGCGCGATTCAGCGGCCCTCGCGTATACGTCCGCGGCGGCAAAGGCTACTTCCCGCGAGTACCGCAGTACGGCTTCACGCAGCGAGGGCTGGTCCGCTTCGGGGGCAATGACCGGGACTTGGTCCTCCACTACTTCCACCACGATCCGGATGAGCTGGAGGGCCTTCTGCAGGCTGATGGACCGGGTCAGTTCCGTGGGGGCTGTACCAAAGACGTCGGAGAGGATCCACGACGGCGAACTGGGACGCTCATACCAGGCGACAAACGCCGCGATGCCGTTCTGTGCCACCATGCCCAAAGCGGATCGCTCGTCGGAGCTGAGCCGGGAGTACCAGGGGAGTGACTTCTCCAACTGCCGGAGCGTCGTGGTGGACAACTGGCCTACACTCGCCCTGAGCTTTTTCAGGGTCTCGGACTTCTCCGGCGTGGTACTGCGCGAGGTTGGTTTGCGCTTCGCGGTCGGGGTGGTTGGCTCAGGCATATTCTGAGCATACGGTGCCCGCCGCGCAAGCTCCATTTTGTACAAAGGCTACAACGGCGGTGGACGCGCATCACAGGCGGAAGCCTGACCGGCAAACGCAAGGGAACGACGACGGCGGCCCTCGCCTTTCGGTGGGGGCCGCCGTCGTCGTTAATTCCCTATCAGAGTTCTTTGTCCGGATACTGTGCCGACGAGGGCCTTTTTGTGGCGTTATCCGGACAAAAACGCAAGGGCTGGATCAGGACTCGCCGCCTGCATTGCCGGTGGAACCGGCGTTGACGTTGTGCAGGCGGTACTTTTCGATGGCCTGGGCCGGGGCCTGGGCATCAACTTCACTGCGGCGCGCCAGCATCTCCAGTGAACGGACCACGATGGAGTGGATGTCGTTCTTGAAGAAGCGGCGGGCTGCTGCGCGGGTGTCCGAGAAGCCGAAGCCGTCCGCGCCGAGTGTTGCGAACTCGTTCGGCACAAACTGGCGGATCTGGTCCGGGACTGCCTTCATGTAGTCCGAGACGGCAACCACGGGGCCGGTGGCACCCGCGAGTTGCTGGGTCACAAACGGCACGCGGGCGGGCTGGCCCGGGTTGAGGAATGCTTCTTCCTCCGCGGCCATGCCATCCCGGCGCAGTTCATTCCAGGACGTGACGGACCAGACGTCAGCTGAGACGCCCCAGTCTTCGGCGAGCAGCCGCTGGGCCTCGATGGCCCACGGAACCGAGACGCCGGAGGCCAGGATCTGGGTCCGGGGACCGTCGATCTTTGCCGGGGCCAGCAGGTAGATGCCCTTCAGGACGCCTTCGACGTCGAGATCCTCGGGTTCCGCCGGCTGCGTGATCGGCTCGTTGTATACCGTGAGGTAGTACATCAGGTTCCGGTCAGTGGAATCCGGTCCGTACATGCGCTCGATGCCGTCCCGCATGATGTGGCCCATCTCGTACCCGTAAGCGGGGTCGTAGGTGACCACGGCCGGGTTGGTGGACGCGAGCAGCGGGGAGTGGCCGTCAGCGTGCTGGAGTCCCTCGCCGGTCAGGGTGGTCCGGCCGGCGGTGGCACCGATGATGAAGCCGCGGGCCATCTGGTCCCCGGCCGCCCAGAAAGCATCGCCCGTGCGCTGGAAGCCGAACATCGAGTAGAACACGTACACCGGGAGCAGCGGCACGCCGTGGGTGGCGTACGCGGTGCCGGCGGCGGTGAACGCTGCGACGGCGCCAGCTTCGTTGATGCCTGGGTGGATCAGCTGTCCCTGCGCGGACTCCTTGTAGGCGAGCACGAGGTCGCGGTCCACCGACAGGTAGTTCTGGCCCTTGGGGTTGTAGATCTTGGCGGTGGGGAAGAATGCATCCATGCCGAACGTGCGGGCTTCGTCAGGGATGATCGGCGCGATGTGCTTGCCGAAGTTCTTATCCCGCATGAGGTCCTTGAGGAGCCGGACGAACGCCATGGTGGTGGCCGCCTGCTGCTTGCCGGAACCGCGCTTGGCGACTTCGTAGGTCTTGGCGTCAGGCAGGGCGATGTCCTGGTGCTTGGAGCGGCGCTCCGGCACGGCGCCGCCGAGCTCGGCCCGGCGTTCCATCATGTACTTGATCTCCGGCGCGTCGCTGCCCGGGTGGAAGTACGGCGGCTGGTACAGATCCTTCTCGAGCTGCTCGTCGGTCACCGGAATCCGCAGGTGGTCGCGGAACTTCTTCAGGTCATCGAGGGTGAGCTTCTTCATCTGGTGGGTCGCGTTGCGGCCCTCGAAGTGCGGCCCGAGGCCGTAGCCCTTAACGGTGTGCGCCAGGATGACGGTCGGCTTGCCCTTGAACTCGGTCGCGGCCTTGTACGCGGCGTAAACCTTGTGGTAATCGTGGCCGCCGCGCTTGAGGTTCCAGATCTCATCATCGGACAGGTCCGCGACCATGTCCTTGGTCTGCGGGGTCTGGCCGAAGAAATGTTCCCGGACGAACCCGCCGGACTCGGCCTTGTAGGTCTGGTAATCGCCGTCGACGGTCTCGTTCATGATCTTCACGAGTGAGCCGTCGTCATCCTTGGCGAGCAGGTCATCCCACTCGCGTCCCCAGACGACCTTGATGACGTTCCAGCCGGCACCGCGGAAGAACGCTTCGAGTTCCTGCATGATCTTGCCGTTGCCACGCACCGGCCCGTCCAAGCGCTGGAGGTTGCAGTTGATCACGAAGTTCAGGTTGTCCAGGTTTTCGTTCGCGGCGAGCTGGAGCAGGCCACGGGACTCGGGCTCGTCCATTTCGCCATCACCCAGGAACGCCCAGACCTGCTGGTCCGAGGTGTCCTTCAGCCCGCGGTTGTGCAGGTAGCGGTTGGACTGCGCCTGGTAGATCGCATTCATCGGGCCGATGCCCATCGAGACCGTGGGGAATTCCCAGAACTCCGGCATCAGCCGCGGGTGCGGGTAGGAGGACAGCGCGTGGCCCTCCTTGGACTTCTCCTGGCGGAAGCCGTCCATGTCTTCCTCGGTGAGCCGGCCTTCCATGAACGCCCGTGCGTACATGCCGGGGGACGCGTGGCCCTGGAAATAGACCTGGTCACCGCCGCCCGGGTGGTCCTTGCCGCGGAAGAAGTGGTTGAACCCCACCTCGTACAGGGTGGCGGCACCCGCGTAGGTGGAAATGTGCCCGCCGACGCCGATGTTCGCCTTCTGGGCCCGGTGCACCATGATGGCAGCGTTCCAGCGCATGTAGGCCCGGTACCGGCGCTCGAATTCCTCGTTGCCGGGGAACTGTGCTTCCTGATCCACCGGGATGGTGTTCACGTAGTCCGTGGTTGTCACCATCGGCACTCCGACGCTCTGCGCGCCGGCACGCTGCAGCAGGCTCCGCATGATGTATTGGGCACGTTCGGTGCCCTGTTCCCTGATCAGTGCATCCAGGGACTCAACCCATTCGGCGGTCTCTTCCGGATCACGATCAGGCAGCTGGTTAGTCAACCCGCTGAGGATATGGGAGGTATCTTCTCCTGCAGCCACGTCCAACCTCTCTTTGCGCGCATGCATCGGCGCCCTCACGCCGGGCAGGGTGACTGTCCGGATGACTGCGACGTGTGCGACGTATCGGTTACAACAGCCCGGTCATGTGCGCCGGGCAGGGTCCTATCACGCCTATGTCTGCATTCAGTTCCAGGCGGTCGCCCCGCAGGCATAGTTGTCACCAGCCACTCTAGCTCTGACTTCAGCGTGATGCGTAGCCGCGTCCATGGCACCGCAGTTGTGTTTCGCCGTCATACTGGTTGTGTGACGGAAGCCGCTGCAACGCAGGCTGAAGGCCTTGTATGTGACGCAGAATATGGCGGATCGCGGGGTTGGCAGCTTGAAGCGCAGGCACAAAGGGTGTTGGCTTGGAGTAATGGAAATCACTATGCGAATTGCATGTATTAGGCATTGGAGGAACACGTGAGTGAGGCCGACGCCGCCACTTCGGTAAATGTGGCGGAAAAATTGGGTTTCAAAAGCGGGGATCTGATTCAGGAGTTCGGCTACGACGATGATGTCGATTTCGACTTACGTGATGATATTGAGGACCTCACGGGGTCCGAGCTCCTGGATGAAGACGACCACGACGTCGTAGACGCCGTCATTTTCTGGTGGCGCGAGGGCGACGGGGATCTGGTGGATACCCTCATGGATTCGTTGACCACATTGAGTGAAGGCGGCGTCGTCTGGGTGCTGACGCCGAAGTCCGGGCGGCAGGGCTACGTGTCCCCGGCGGAAATCCAGGAAGCGGCGCCTACAGCCGGCCTGCATCTCACCACGTCCGCCGGCGTCTCCAAGGACTGGAGCGCAACCCGGCTGGTCAGCAAGAAAAACAAGTGACGGCAGCACTTTCCGTCACCGTGGGGCCTGTCCCGGCGGTGGGGGAGCCCGCCCCGGATTTTGAGCTGGTAAACCAGTTCGGGGAGCCGGTGAGGCTGTCCGCCCTCCGCGGCCAGAACGTCGTACTGGTGTTCTATCCTTTCGCGTTCTCCGGGATCTGCACGGGGGAACTCTGCGAAATCAGGGACAACCTGGCGGTCTTCGAGGATGCCAGGGCCACGGTCCTGGCGGTGTCTGTGGACAGCAAGTTCAGCCTGCGGGCTTACGCGGAAAAGGAAGCCTACGGCTTCGATCTGCTGGCGGACTTCTGGCCGCACGGGGCAGTGGCAAGCACTTACGGTGTCTTTGATCCGGAGAGCGGGATGGCCAAGCGCGGCACATTCATCATCGATGCTGCCGGAACAATCCGCTACGTCGTGGTGAATCCGCGCGGGCAGGCCCGTGAGCTCGCCGAATACCGCGAGGTCCTGGCGGGTCTGGACCGGGACTGACGCTGAATGGACCGGCAGCAGCGGGGTGTTGGCGCAGGCCTGACGGGCTTTGCCAGCCTTCCCGCTGCAACCCCCGCCGCGCTGGCGGATGAACATCTGCGGGAGATGGAGAGCGTCCGGTCGCTGCTGTCCGGCAAGCGTCTGGCACTGCTGACCGGCGCCGGGCTGAGCACGGATTCGGGCATCCCGGATTACCGTGGCCCGGACGCCGTGCCACGGTCTCCGATGACCTACCAGGAGTTTGTGCGCGATCCTGCCAACCGCCAGCGGTACTGGGCGCGGAACCACATCGGATGGTCGCACTTACGGCATGCGGATCCCAACCAGGGGCACCGTGCCGTGGCGGAACTCGAGCGCCGGGGGCTGCTGACCGGCCTCATCACGCAGAACGTGGACCGCCTGCACCAGGAGGCCGGCAGTACAAACGTCATTGACCTGCACGGCCGCTACGACCAGGTGGTCTGCCTGGACTGCAGGCGGACCTACACCAGGCGTCTGCTGGCAGAGGTGTTGGCAGAACTGAACCCGGAATTCCTGGCGCGAGCCACGAAATCGGGGCTGGTGGAAATGGCCCCCGACGCCGACGCAACAGTTGACGACGCAGCGCTCATCAGCGGCTTTGTTGTTGCGGCCTGTCCAGCCTGTGGCGGAACGCTCAAGCCTGACTTCGTGTACTTCGGCGAGAACGTACCCAAGGAGCGGGTTGAGGCCGCCTACGCCATGGTGGACGACGCCGCGGCCCTCCTTGTTGCCGGTTCTTCGCTGACTGTGATGAGCGGGTTGCGGTTCGTCCGGCACGCGGCAAAGGGCGGCAAGCCGGTGGTGATCATCAACCGGGGAGAGACCAGGGGCGACCCCCAGGCCACCCTCAAGCTCCATACCGGCGTTAGTGAGTCACTGGCGTGGCTTGCAGCCGAACTTCCCGATCTCTGAACCGATCCTCCGAAAAATCCCCGGCTCATGGGTGTGGGCCACGGCCGGTGTGCGCGGATTGGCTTTTGCTCCCGCACATCAGGTAGAGTTTATGTTCGTTGGTTGACGCGCTGAAGTGCGGAAACTGATTATTTGGGTCTTTAGCTCAGCTGGTAGAGCGCCACGTTTACACCGTGGATGTCATCGGTTCGATCCCGGTAGGACCCACCAGTAAACCCCGTTTGTTCCAAGACTTCACGGTCGGGAACAGCGGGGTTTTTTGTTTCCCCGGCCGCGCCTGAGAGGGTGCGTGCCCCGCCGCTTATTGTCGGTGCCCCTGCCTAGAGTTCCCGCTATGGATTATGTGGTGGTTAGGACGTCGCGGGACGGCATCCCTACGGCGGTGGTCAGCGGGGGCAGGGAATGGGCCGTAGGTGCCGAAGCGGTGAGGTGGTTTGAGCGGGTGAGCTGGTGGGAGAACCAGCGGCGAATGCCCAAGGGCCTGGGCCGTGTGGATGTTGAGGTCCTCCAGGTCCAGGTGAGGCTGGGACGCAACCCACAGTCCGCCCTGACCACCATGGTGCTGGAACGCGATGGCCTCGGCGGCGGCTGGCGGCTGCGGGAATCAGCCGCGGACGCGGCCTGAGACCCGGTGCCTGGCGTTCCGGGGCATTGGAAAACCCTCCACCGCGACTATTGGGGGATGCCGCGGTGGAGGGTCTGAAATGAATATACAGTGAACTGCCAGAAACAAACAAATGCCCCACGTCACGTGTCGGGCGTTGCTGCCGGCGATGATCTCTTACCGCCAACCGCGACGCAGCCATTATGATGGTTACTGTTCAGCGGAATGAACAACTACACCTCCAGCGCTACCGGCGTGCCCATTGAAGGAGAATCATGGCCGATTCCCGCACCCCCCGCTCCTCCGATGGCCTGGGGAGCGCATCGCCGGCACCTGCGGTCACCCGCGCTGCCGCCGTCATGGATGCCTTGGCGGCCTCCGCTACCGGCAGGCTGACGCTGAGCGATCTCGCCCGTGAGCTGGGGATCCCGAAATCATCCACTTCCAACCTGTTGCTGGCCTTGGAGGAAGCCCGGCTCATCAGCCGTCAGGGCGCCGAGTTCACCCTTGGCCGCAAGCTGGTGGAACTCGGCGCCGCCTACCTGAGCCGGCTTGATGAGGTGCAGGAGTTCTACCGATTCTGCGAACAAGCACCGACGCTCTCCGGTGAGACGGTGCGGATAGCCATGCTCGACGGCGCCAACGTCATCTATCTGGCGCGCTACGAAGGACATCCCGCAGTCCGGCTCACCTCCAATATCGGCGATAAGATGCCTGTTTCGCTGTGCGCGGTGGGTAAGGCTTTGATCGCCCGCCTCCACGACCACGACCTCGACGAAATGTTTCCCGACCAGGCCGAGCTTCCAGTGCTCACTCCCAAGTCGTTGCGTACCGGCGCGGAGCTGAAGGCACAGCTGCGCGAGATCCGGGAACAGGGTTATGCCTTCGAAGACGAGGAATCCACCACAGGCGTCGTGTGCCTGGCCGTCTCGGTTCCCACCCGCGGTGCCCACGGTCCCAGCCTGGGACTCTCTGTCACGGCCTTGAAGGCAACCTACTCGGCTGAGCAGGGCTCCCAGATGGTCAAGGAGCTCAATGAGCTGGCCCGGTCCCTGGGCAATCCCATGGGCTAAAGGCGCCGCTTAACGCTGTTCCAGTAACAAAAAATGCCGCGGACCTTGCTAGCTGTTCAACTTGCTGTACTCTGTTCAATATAGTGATCGGCACAACAGGCGATTTCGCTATCCCACCACAGGCCAACGGGGGTCTGGAGTGTTCTTGAGGGAGTTCTTGTGACAACTCGTACTAATTCACCGCAGGCTGACGTGGACGGCGCCGCCGTCGATCCGGAGCAGCTGCGACGGGCAACTCTTGCCAGCTCAGTGGGCTCCGCCCTGGAGTACTACGACTTCTACATCTACGGCCTGGCGTCCGCGCTTATCTTCGGCCCGCTTTTCTTCTCACCGTTGGGCGAAAGCGGAGCAGTCATTGCTTCCTTCGCCACCTACGGCGTGGGCTTTGCCGCCCGGCCGTTCGGCGGCATCGTGTTCGGTTACATCGGTGACCGTTTCGGCCGGAAGATGGTCCTGATCCTGACCATCGGGCTGATGGGCATGGCAAGCTTCGCCATCGGCCTCCTGCCGACCTTCGAGCAGGCTGGCATGCTGGGAGCCGTCCTCCTGGTGGCCCTGCGCATCCTCCAGGGGCTTGGCGCCGGAGCCGAACAAGCTGGTGCCACCACACTGATCTCGGAAGTGGCCCCGCGACGCCGCCGTGGTTTCTTCGCGTCCCTGCCGTTCGTTGGCATCCAGCTCGGTACACTCCTGGGCGCTGGCACTTTCGCCCTGATGGCGCTGGCTGACAAGGAAGTGCTGCATGGCTGGCTGTGGCGCGTGCCGTTCCTGGCGAGTGTCATCCTGATCGTCATCGCGGTCTTCATCAGGCTCCGGCTCAAAGAGACCCCGGTGTTCCAGGAACTCGAAAAGCACAAGGCTGTGGTGAAGAACCCCGTCACCCAGATCTGGAAGCACTCGAAGAAGAACGTACTCATTGGCATCGGTCTTCGCATGGGTGAGAACGGAAACTCCTCCATCTACTCAGCGCTCCTGGTCTCCTTCATCAGCCTTCCCGCCGGTGTCTTTGCCGGCGACAAGTTCATCGGCCCCACCGGCCTCCTTATTGCCGCCGCGTTCGCAGCGGTCATGGTGGTCGCCTTCGGTGCCCTGTCTGACCGTTTCGGCCGGGTTCCGGTCTACCGCTACGGTGCGCTGTTCCAGGCCATCATTGCCCTGCCCGCGTTCTACCTGGTCACCCTGGGCAACGTCACCCTTGTCTGGGTGGTCATGGTGGTGGGTATCGCCCTGGGCGTCCAGTCCATGCTCGGCCCGCAGTGCGCCCTGCTGCCGGAACTCTTCGGCTCCCAGCACCGCTTCACCGGCGTGGCGCTGAGCCGTGAGCTCTCCGCAGTCCTCGCCGGCGGCTTCGCTCCCATGATCGGCGTTGCCCTCCTCGCCGCCACCGGCCACTCCTGGCTTGTCCCCGCGATCTACTCGCTGGTACTAGCGCTGATTTCTTTTGGAACAACCTTCTTCACCCCCGAGACCAATGGCCGCGACCTGCTCCTTGTGGAGGATGCCAGCTAGCCAGGTCCCGCACACGCAGCTCACAGGCGGCCTTCCCGGTGGGAAGGCCGCCTGTGGGCGTTCGGGGCGGACTCCAAATTGACGGTGGCTGCATAGTCCCGACGGCGGCCGGGTGGTGCTTACAAGCCGACCCGTAACAACGTGAAGAGCCCCTGCCGGGTTCCTGTAGTCAGGAATCCGGCAGGGGCTCTTCGCGAAAGTTCTGTTGCTGCGAACCGGGACGGTGCCTGTCAGTAGAAGTGGACCGGGTCCACCAGGTGGGGCAGGTCGCCGCCGTCGAGGAACGTGCGCAGGTTGCTGCAGAACCGCTCGGCGATCAGTCGGTTTTCTGCCGCACTGAGCGCGGAGGTGTGGGGTGACACCAGGACCTTGGGGTGCTCCCACAGCGGGCTGTCCTGGGGGAGCGGTTCAACGGCAAAGACGTCGAGGCAGGCGTAGGAGACCTGGCCGTTGTTGAGGGCTTCCAGGAGGGCGTCCTCATCCACCACCGTGCCGCGGCCAACATTTACGAACACCGTTCCCGGCTTCATAGCTGCAAAGACTTCGCGGTTGAAGAGCTTGTCCGTGAACGGCGTGCCGGGCAACGTGTTCACCACGGCATCTGCAGTGGCAAGGAGATGTGCGAGCCCGTTATTGTCCGCCACCTGCTCGATACCCTCGATGGGTTCAACCGTGCGCTTGGTGCCACTGACTTTCATGCCGAGGGCCCGGGCAATCCGGGCCGTCTCGAGGCCGATCTCACCGAGGCCCGTGACAACGAGCGTGGATCCGCTGACCAGCCGGGTGGGGGTCCGGAGCTCGGGCCATGCCTTGGCTGCCTGGTCCTGGACCAGCTCGGCGCTGCGCTTAAATCCGTTGAGGATTCCTAGTGCGGCGAATTCTGCGAGAGGCAGGGCGTGCACCCCGGCCGAGGTGGTCACCTTGAACTTGCTGAGAGTTTCCTGGTCCAGTCCCGAGGCCTTGACTGCGCCCCCGGCGCCGGCGGCCATGGCGTGTACCCATTGCAGCCGCGGGTTCTCGCGCGCGATGCGCGCCAGGCCTGCCGGGCTCTCGTTGGGCAGGCCGTACAGGACCTGTGCCTTGTTGAGCATGTCCCAGTACTGCTCTTCCTGCGCCGGCGTCCGCTTGAAGTCCGGATCCCCGGAATGGTCAGCGGGAAAGCGCTCCGGCGGAAGGAGGTCCGGCTCGTAGAGAACGGTCACGGAAAGGTCTACGGCGCGGATGCGGTCCACGTACTCTGCTTCGAGCGGAACGGCAATCGCGACGGTGGTTTGAGTCGTCATGTGTTCATCATACTGAATAGAGGCTAGGATATTGGACAGATTTCCCTACATTAACCACACAACGATGTGAGTCGAGGCGTATTGATGGAAGACAAAAGAGCGGGCTTTGTTGGCCTTGGGCTGATGGGACTGCCGATGGCACAGAATTTGGTCCGCGGCGGGCGGGACATCACCGCCTGGAACCGTTCCGACGGCCCCCTGCGCAATCTGGTGGCGATGGGCGCCGCCGCGGCGCCGGACGTTGCGGCGATGCGGGATCTCCCGATCATCGCCTTTATGCTGCCAGACCTTTCCTTCATCGAGGAGGCGACGGCGGGCCTGCTGGCGAGCTGGGCCGAAACCCCACCGGCGGCCGGTACGGCGCTTGTTGTGATGAGCTCGGTTTCGCCCGCCAAGGTCCAGGACTTCGGCCGCCGGGTGCAGGCGGCCAGTGACGGCCGCGCCGTGGTGGTGGACGCCCCGGTCAGCGGCGGAACCAGGGGGGCCACCGATGGCACCCTGGCCATCATGGCCGGCAGTACGCTCGAAGAATTCCGGCGGCTCGAGCCCTTCTTTGCCGCAATGGGAACCACGGTCCGGCATTTGGGCCCATTGGGCTCAGGGTCGCTGGCCAAAGCCTGCAACCAGCTCATCGTAGGAACCACGACGGCGGCGCTCGCCGAGGCGGCCGAACTCGCCGAACGTTCCGGCATGGATCCGGCGGCGCTCTTTGACGTTTTGGCCGGCGGCCTCGCCGGCAGCCGCGTCCTGGAAAACGTGGGTCCACGGTTGGTCCGGAAGGATTACACGCCAACAGGCCCGGCCAAATTTATGCACAAGGACCTTTCCTTTGTGCTTGAGTCAGCCGGTGACGTCGGTGCCGCTGTGCCCATGGCGACTGCCGGCGTCGAGCTCTACGCCGAACTCAAGCGGCAGGGCTTGGGCGACCAGGATCTTGCCGTAGTGCGGCAGGCCATTTCACATTTGAGCGACAACCGGGCTGGCGCGGTAACTGCCCGCTCCACCTTGAGAGGAACTACTGGATCATGAGTGTGCTTTTTGATTTGACGGGGCGGGTTGCCTTGGTGACGGGGTCGAGCCGGGGGATTGGTAACGCGTTGGCGCGGGCGTTGGCTGAGGCGGGGGCGACGGTGGTGTTGAACGGGGTGAATGCGGAGCGGTTGAAGGCTGCTGAGGTGGCGTTGGCTGCTGATTTCGGTCCGGGCCGGGTTCATAGTGTCGCGTTTGATGTCACCAGTGATGCCGAGGCTGCCCGTGGTGT
>NZ_JBFTPV010000007.1:0-117388 GCF_056398665.1 Pseudarthrobacter sp. 01T43
GTATCGATCTGGCAAAAATCACAGCGCCGGGTGCACTCGGAGCCGCCGATCAGGAACGTGGCTTCCTTGTCTTCCCAGCACTCAAAAATGTTCGGGCAGCCGGCCTCCTCACACACCGTGTGCAGGCCTTCCTTCTTCACCAGGTTCTTGAGCTGGACATACTCAGGACCCATCTGGACCTTGGCCTTGATCCACTCCGGCTTCCGCTCCACGGGGACAGCCGAGTTACGCTGCTCAACACGCAGCAACTTCCGGCCTTCTGGTGCCAATGTCACAGGAGCGCTCCTTCGGGGTTTGAAACGAGTGCTTCTTCGTGTTTGCGGAACTCGTCCATAAACGCATCTGCTATATCACTCGGATTGATGGTTCTGCCGGCTTCGATGGACATCGTGGTGACGCCGGCGTCGGTGATGCCGCAGGCAATGATCTGTTCGTAGGGCGCCAGGTGATTGTTGCAGTTAATGGCCACTCCGTGCATGGTAACCCCGTCCAGGACGCGGATGCCGATGGCAGCAATCTTCCGGTCCGGGCCTTTGTCATCCGCGGTGATCCACACTCCGGCGCGTCCCTTGATACGGACGGCGTTGATGCCGTAGCCGGCCATAACAGCGATCATGACGGACTCGAGCCGTTCAACATAGTCGCGGATTCCCGACCGGTTCTTCAGCTTGAGGATGGGGTAGGCGATCAGCTGGCCCGGGCCGTGCCAGGTCAGTTTGCCCCCGCGGTCCACAGGGATCACGGGCGTTCCATCCAGCGGGCGCTCATGCTCTTCAGTGAGCTTCCCGGCGGTGTAGACGGCGGCGTGCTCAAGGATGAGGACCGTGCTGGGTGCCTTGGCGGCGACAACCTTGGCGTGGATTTCGCGCTGCAGGTCCCAACCGCGGGTGTAGTCGACCAAGTCCGGGGCGAGACCCACCTGTGAAAACTCAAGAGTCATGGCATCCAGCTTAGACCCGGGCCCCTGAAGGGTCCGATATAAGTGGCGTACCTCTCATGCGGCCCGGGTGGGCCCCGCGACGCATGCCTGTGGATAACTTCTGCGCGCATTCAGGGATTCCGCTAGACATGACTCATGGATCATTTCACTGCTCCGGATATTCCGGGCTTCCAGGTGGGACGCATGTTGGGCCGCGGCGGGAGCTCGACAGTGTGGCTGGTCACCGAAGAAAGGAGCGGCCGGGAATTTGCGCTGAAATGCCTCGGCATCCAAGCTGTGGAGGCCGTCGAAGGCGGCGGGGGAACGGGCGGCGTTAGCGCCATACCGGACGCCGCCGCCGCCGAGGCGGAAGACCTCCGCCGTGAGATCCGGATCCTCTCGGTGCTGGACCACCAGCATCTCATCAAGGCCCACGACGCCGTCTGCTTCGGGCGGCAGCCGGGGGAGGACGGTGCCGCGGAGGCCGGCGGCTCCGGGATTGGCCTGCTGCTGGACTACGCTCCCGGCGGCTCCCTGGCAGACCTGGTGGCCAGCCGCCGCAAACTCCCCGTTGGGGAGACGGTCACGGTCCTGACCCCCATCGCCCAGGTGCTGGGTTACCTGCACGCTAAAGGGTTTACGCACGGCGACGTCTCGCCCGGAAATGTCCTTTTCACGGGGCACGGCAAACCGATGCTTGCCGACGTCGGCGTTGCCCGGATGGTGGGAGATGCTTCGTCAGTGGCGGACGTTGGCACGGCTGGCTTTGTGGACCCGGCGCCGGTGGATGCCGTCCGGGCCGGCCTGCAGCCAGAGCGTGATGTTTATTCTGTGGCAGCCCTGGGGTGGTACTGCCTGACGGGTGAGCCGCCACGCCGGAGTGCGGACCGCCCGCCGCTATCGCTTCTGCTCCCGGAGGTGCCACCCGAGCTGACCGCCGCCCTTGAGGCCGGGCTGAATGAAGACCGGCGCCAGCGGCCCACCGCCGCCGAGCTGGCGACGGCGATCTACCGCAGCGCGGCGCCCTTGCCGATAGACCTCGCGTCCTCTGTCCATGCCACGGTTATTCCGCAGCTGCTGACCCGGCGACGTGTTCCGGAGCATCCGCACAGCGCTGCCCTGGATGGCCTGCGGGCCTGGCATAGAAAGCTCTCGACGTCGCGCTGGTCCGGCCTCATCGGAGTTCGGCAGGCGCTCCCTTTCCCGGCGGAGGCGGAAGAACCTGAGCCGCAAACCTGCACTGCAAACGCGGCACTCCCTGCCAGGCAGCACGTGGCCACCGGAGGGGAAGAACCCACGCCGCGCGGCAAGCACGCCGGGCATCCGGGGGCCAAGCGCCGGATGCCGGACACGCCTCCGCAAGCCTCCGCTGCGGAACCACCGGCTGCCGAACCCTCGGACCGACTGCGCTCCGGTCCCCGAGGACGGAGCAGGGAAATACCGAAGGCGGCGCACCGGCGGGGGACCGCTGTGCTGGCCGCGGGCGCTGTTGCCGTGGTGGCAGGGGCCATCTGGACGGCCGGCGCCTTCGGGCCGGGCGAACCGCTCGCAGGCGTGGCCGGCCTCGAAGAGCCGGCAGCCGGCAGTGACTCGGCCCTCGCAGCGCGGAATGGGTTCGATCAGGACTCGTCCCGGCAGGCGGCCAAGGGAGCCGAGAACACCATGATTCCGGCCGCCGTCGCGGCGCAGCTGGGTTCAACTGACCCGGCCGAGGCAGTCTACGGGCTGGCTGCCGTTCGTTCATTGGCCTTCAGCTCGGGGCGGCTGGGGCTCCTGGACCTTGTTAACGCCCCGGGCTCCGCGGCGGCCGCCGCCGATGCAAACCTCAAGGACGAGCTCCGGGGATCCGGTCACGTCCTCGCGGGCTTCACCAGCACAGTTTCCGATGTCCGGGTTCAGCCCGGAAGTTCAGCCGGCCAGGCGATAGTGGGAGTCACTTCGGCTACGTCGTCGTATGTGGAACAGGACAGCTCCGGCGCGGTAGTGGCCGCCGGTGCCGCCGGCACGGAACTGGCCCTTCGGCTTGTGCTGGTCACCCTGGAGGGGCAGTGGCGGATCACTGATGTCCTCCCAGGCTCCTGACGCTAGCCGCCGGCCAGCCAGGCAGCGGCCTGGGCAAGGACGGGGTGCTGCCACCGGAATCCGGCTGATTCCAGCACTGCAGGCTCCATCCGTTGGCTGGGCAGCAAAAGTTCGTCGGCGAGCTTTCCCATCACCAGGCGCAGGGCGGGTGCGGGCACCCGAAAGATAGCCGGCCGGTGGAACGCCGATGCCAGGGCTGCAATGAGCGTGTTCACGTCTGCCTGTTCTGGGGCGCACACGTTGACCGGACCGCGGATTTCCGTTTCGGCCAGGAAAGCGAACGCCGCTGAAACGTCGGGCAACGTGATCCAGGGCCAGTACTGC
Source organism: Pseudarthrobacter sp. 01T43 (assembly GCF_056398665.1). Classification (NCBI taxonomy): domain Bacteria; kingdom Bacillati; phylum Actinomycetota; class Actinomycetes; order Micrococcales; family Micrococcaceae; genus Pseudarthrobacter; species Pseudarthrobacter sp. 01T43. The sequence continues at coordinate 3,326 of NZ_JBFTPV010000007.1, forward strand.
TTGCCGTTGCCGAGCGGACCGCCCACCCCAAGCCGGATCAGCGGCAGCAAGCGCCCCATCGCGCCGCCGGATGGGTTGAGCACAATCCCCGTCCGGGTTGTCACCACGCGGACGGCGGCCGGGGCCTCCTGCGCGGCGGCCTCCCACTCAAGGCAGAGGCGCGCCAGGATGCCGGAACCCGGTGAGGCAGTTTCCTGGAGCTGCGCGGATCCTGAGTCGCCGTAGTACCCGGAAGCTGATTGGCTAATGAATGTCCTGGGCGGTGCGTCGAGCCTGCCCATGGCTTCGGTCAGGGTGTGCGTGGCACTCAGGCGTGATGTGAACAGCTCGGTGATCCGGTGACGGCTCAAGGGCCTGTCGCCGATTCCGGCGCCGGAGAGGTTAATGACGGTGTCAACACCGGCCAGCGCCTTCGGGTCCAGGCGGCGGGCCGCGGGATCCCACTGGACTTCAGTGGGGGAGGATGGCTGGTGGCGGACGAGGGTGACCACCGCATGCCCTGCCCCGCGAAGCGTTGCGGACAAATGTGTCCCGATCAGCCCGGAGGCTCCGGCAATGACGATGTGCATGACCCATCTCACCACGGCCCGACCCTTGACGGAACCGTGGGACCTCCCGGGGACGTCAGCGTGGGTTGACTATGATCGAACGATGACTTCTTCGAGTTACTTCCGATTTCCGCACGTCCACGGCGATCTGGTCACCTTTGTGGCAGAGGACGACGTCTGGATCGCGCCGCTCAGCGGCGGCCGGGCGTGGCGTGTTTCGTCACTGCAGTTGCCCGCACGCAACCCGCGCTTCACACCGGACGGCAAACGGCTGGTCTGGACTGTTATCCAGGGGACAGCGCCGGAAGTGGTTTCTGCCGAGGTCGACGGCGGCGGCTACCGTCAGCTGACTTATTTCGGCCACGGCACCACTAAAGTCAAGGGCTTTACCGCCGCCGGCGATGTAGTGGTGACCAGCGCCTTCCGCCAAGCCGAAAGCCGGCACACCTACGCCTACAGCCTGCCCGTTGACGGTGGCTGGGCCGAAGAGCTCCCCTTCGGACCCGTGGAGTCAGTGGCCTTCGGACCCGAGGTCGGAGACGAACGGCCCGTTGTCCTGGCCAGCGTGCTCTCCCGCGAGCCCGCTTGGTGGAAGCGGTACCGCGGGGGAACCGCGGGCAAACTGTGGATTGACGCCGACGGCAACGGCGAGTTCGAACGCCTGGTTCCCGAGCTGGATGGAAACCTCACCGACCCGCTGTGGGTCAAGGGGCGGGTCGCGTTCCTCTCTGACCACGAGGGGTTTGGCAACCTGTATTCAGTGCTTCCCGGCGGCGGGGACCTGCGCCGGCACACAGACCATGAGGACTTCTACGTCAGGCATGCCGCCAGCGACGGCGAACGGGTGGTCTTCGAATCCGCTGGTGAGCTCTGGGTCCTCCATGATCTGTCCTCGGAGGCTGTACGGCTGGACATCACCTTGGGCTCGGCGTCGCAGTCGCGGCGCCCGGGCCTGCTCAAGGCCGCCAAGCACCTGGGAGCGGTAGTCCCGGACGCCAGCGGATCCGCCAGCGCCGTCGAGGCACACGGCACCGTCCACTGGACCCTGCACAAGGACGGACCTTCCCGCATCGTCGAAGCCACCCCCGGGGTCCGGGCGCGGCTGCCCAGGCCGCTCGACGGCGGACGGCTCGCGTATGTTGCCGACCACGACGGTGTGGAGGCGATCTACATCAAGGAAATTGCCGCCGACGTTGCCCCTCTTGAAGGCACCGTCGCGGCAGCGCACGCACCTGCGCTTCCTGCCGCTGCGATAACCGCCCGTGATGGAGCCGCACCGGCGGAACTGGCCCCGCCGCTTCCCCGCCCCGTTCCGGCGGCGGGTTCGGCCGGAGCGGTGACTGCCGACGTCGTGGTTCCCGATGACGCCACCTCCCACGGTGGCGGCCCCGCTGCGGGAGGGAATACCCCCGGCGCCGATGCTGCCGAGGCGCAGACAGGGACCGCCCTGAGCGAATCCCCGGCCCGGGGCCGGTCCCGCATCGCCTTCCCGAAGCCGTCGCGCGCCAGCGCCATGGAAGCAAGCCCGGACGGTAACTGGCTTGCTGTGGGGACCTCCTTCGGCGATGTGTACGTGGCCAACACGGCTACAGGGGAGCTGTCACTGGTCACCAGCATCGGTGAGGGCACCATTGCGGAGCTGGCATGGTCGCCGGATTCACAGTGGCTGGCCTGGTCTGAACCGGTCACGTCGTTCGGTTCCCGGAGCCGGCTGCGGCTAACACGTGTGGCGGAGCCGGGTGAGGGAATTGTTGAGGTCACTGACGGACGCTTCTGCGACCTATCGCCGAGCTTCACGCCGGACGGCAAGTTCCTGGCGTTCCTGTCGAACCGCAGCTTTGACCCGGTCTACGACGGACACTCGTTCGACCTTTCGTTTCCCAGCCCCATCAAGCCCTACCTCGTGGCACTGGCGGCCACGACGCCGTCGCCCTTTGGTCCGGCTGTTGACCTGGCACCGGCCACCGGCGCGGACACGAAAACCGACCAGGAAGCAGCGGGCCCGGTCCAGGTGGATCCGGACGGACTCGCACACCGCGTCATCGGTGTCCCCGTACCCCAGGGCAACTACACGGCGCTGACAGCCACGGAGGGTGCACTGCTCTGGCTCGACTGGGCACTCGCTGGCGTCACGGGCGACGGCAAGGCCAGCCAGGAAGACAAGGACGCCCGCCCCAGCCTGGTCCGCTTCGACCTCGCACGGCGCAAACCCGCCACCCTGGTCGAGGCATTGGACAGCTACCGGGTCTCCCAGGACGGCCAAAAGGTAGTGCTGATCAGCGACAAGCAGGTCAGTGTTGTTCCTTCCGCCGCCAAGGCGGACGAGGAATCCGGGCAGCTGGTCAAGGTTGACCTGGGCAGGATCCGGGTCATGATGGACCCGGTCAGCGTCTGGGGCCAGGCCTTTGACGAGGCATGGCGCCTACAGCGCGATTTCTTCTGGGCAGAGGACATGGCCGGCCAGGACTGGGAGTCGATCCACAACCGCTACCGTCCGTTGGTGGACAGGCTGGGATCGCATGACGACCTGGTGGACCTGCTCTGGGAACTGCACGGGGAACTGGGCACATCCCACGCCTACGTCCGGCCCGCAATGGTCACGGAAAACGGCAGCACCGGTCAGGGACGGCTGGGCGCCGATCTCGCCTTTACGCCCGCCGGCTGGGAGATCACGCGCATCCTTGCGGGAGAGTCGTCCGATCCGTTGGCCACCTCGCCGCTGACCCGCCCGGGTGCTGCCGCCATTGCCGGGGACGTGCTCCTCGCCATTGACGGCGTGCCGCTGTCCGGCACGGTGACACCGGCCATGCAACTGGTGGGCGCCGCCGGGCGCGCTGTCGAACTTACGTTGCGGAACGGCGCCGGCCACGGAGCTGAGGCAGGGAAGCAGCGGCGCATCGCCGTCGTCCCGGTCAAGGACGAGGAACGCCTGCGGTACCAGGAGTGGGTGGCGGCGAACCGCCGTACCGTCCGGGAGGCCTCGGGCGGTCGTTACGGGTACCTCCACATCCCGGACATGATGGCCAACGGCTGGGCCCAGCTGCACCGTGACCTGGACACCGAAACGGCCCTCGACGGGCTGATTGTGGACGTCCGGCGCAACCGCGGCGGCCACACATCGCAGCTGGTGGCCGAGCTGATCGGTCGGAAGGTCACCGGCTGGAGCATGCCGCGCGGGGAACGCCCGCGCACGTACCCGCACCACGCCCCGCGGGGTCCGGTGATCATCCTCGCCGATGAGTTTGCCGGATCCGACGGCGACATCATCACCCAGGTGTCCAAGCTGCGGGGCATCGGACCTGTGATCGGCACGCGGACCTGGGGCGGTGTGGTCGGCATCGATAACAGGTTCGCCCTCGCTGACGGTACAGGCGTCACCCAGCCGCGCTACGCCACCTGGTTCGGCGGTGGAGTGGGGTGGTCCGTGGAAAACTACGGCGTGGATCCCGACATCGAAGTCACTTATCCGCCGCACGCTTATGCGGCGGGGCGGGATCCGCAGCTGGAATATGGCATCGGCGCCCTGAGGGAAATGATCGAGGAACTGCCTACCGACCGGCCACCGGCGCGTGAAGGCTACCGCCGCCTCCGGCCTGCGCCGCTCCCGGCCCGCCGCGCCTGACGGCGTTCGCCGTCCACTACAAAGGCCCTGCTCCCACCGATTATCCGGCGGGGGCAGGGCCTTTTGTCGCGGTTCAGCGGCGTATTAGGCCGCCAGCCGGATCAGGACTGCAGGGTGGCGTCCAGGGTGATTTCGATGCCTGTGAGGGCCTGGGATACGGGGCAGCCCTTCTTCGCAGACTCAGCAATGCGCTGGAAATCGTCCTCCGAGATGCCGGGGACGCGGGCGTTGAGGGTCAGGTGGCTGCCAGTGATGCCCGTGCCCGGCTGGAAACCTACCTCGGCCTTGGTGTTGACTTCGTCCGGGGTGAAGCCGGCCTGGCTCAGTTCGTGGCTGAACGCCATGGAGAAGCATGCGGAGTGTGCCGCTGCGATCAGTTCCTCAGGGCTGGTCTTGCCTTCGGCGGCTTCGGTGCGGGCCTTCCAGGTGACGTCGAACGTGCCGAGGCCTGAGCTGTCGAGCGTAGTGTTGCCGGAGCCCTCCGTTAGGCTTCCGGTCCAAACAGTGTGCGCGTTGCGTGTTGTAGCCATGTCGCTCCTCAACATTGATTCCATCCGGGGCCCGGCAGTTGCCGCAGCCCGCCGGTTCCCATCCTAGGGATTCCTGTGCACGCTTGCACGGGCTGTCCGCTCTCAGAGGATAGTGGGCGCGAAAGATACTCAAACGCCGACGGCGCCGCTCCTCGGAAAGGGGAGCGGCGCCGTCGTGGGTTGTGCAGTGAGCGATCAGTTCCAGAGAGTGGCGACTGCGATGTTGATAAGTGCCATCCCGCCAACGGCGTGTGCCAGGCCCTTGGGGACGCCCGCACCGGAAGTGGCCTTGCGGTACCCGATGACTGCGGCAACCAGCACAATGGCGGCGATCACCAGTTTGACCGCGATCTTGCCGTAGTTCAGCGGATCATGGGTGGCGCCCGCGATCCCTACGAGCGCCAGTCCGGTGACTAACTGCGCAATGGCGCCGTACAGCTGCACCGGCAGGACGGTGGGCTTCCTGAAGGTGGCGAACCAGCCACCGACGATAGCGGCGGCGCCCAGGATGTGCAGGAAGACCAGAAAGTATTTGAGAATGTCCATGGCTTCAGCTTAGCGACAAACTGTCGGTAAACGCCGCAGGGCACCCTCCCTTGCGGGAAGGTGCCCTGTACGGACCCGGTCTAAAGACCGGTAGTGGCTCTAGAGACCCAGGTCGGCCTCGAAGGCGCCTTCTTCAAGGCGTGCCTTCAGCGTCTGGAGGAAGCGGCCTGCGTCAGCGCCGTCCACCAGGCGGTGATCGTACGTCAGTGACAGGTACATCATGGAGCGGATGGCGATGGAGTCGTCGCCGTTGTCATCGGCCACCACAACGGCGCGCTTGACGATCGCACCGGTGCCCAGGATGGCGACGTTCGGCTGGTTGATGACCGGCGTGTCGAAGAGCGCCCCGACGCTGCCGATGTTGGTGATGGAGAACGTCCCGCCGGACAGTTCGTCAGGGCCGATTTTGCCCTGGCGCGTGCGGGAGGCGACATCAGCGATCTTGCCGGCAATGCCGCCCAGGTTCAGGTCGCCGGCGTTGGAGATAACGGGAACCAGGAGGCCCTTTTCCGTGTCTACCGCAATCGCCAGGTGCTCGGCGTTGTGGTACGTGATCTGCTGGGTTTCCTCGTTGTACTCGGCGTTCAGCTTCGGGTGCTGCTTCAGGGCCTCGGCCACGGCCTTGGCGATGAACGGCAGGTAGGTCAGCTTCACGCCGTTGGTGGCGAGGAAGTTATCCTTGCCTGCGGTCCGGAGCTTGACGATGCGGGTCATGTCGACCTCATGCACCTGGGTCAGCTGGGCGGAAAGGTCCAGCGACTCACGCATGCGGCGGGCGATGACCTGGCGGATGCGCGGAGCCTTCTGAGTGGTTCCGCGGAGGCTGGAGGCAACTACCGGCGCGGCGGCCGGCCTGGCAGCGGCTGCGGCAGGAGCAACAGCCGGGGCTGCCTTGGCTTCTGCAGCGGCCAGCACGTCCTGCTTGCGGATGCGGCCACCGACGCCGGTGCCGGACAGTGCGGAGACGTCAACACCGTGCTGGTTGGCCAGCTTGCGGACCAGTGGGGTGACGTAGCCGGACTCGCCGCCTGCGGCGGGCTCTGCACTGGGGGCCGGGGCAGCCACGGGAGCCGGAGCCGCTTCGGCCTTGGGTGCTGCGGGCGCAGCGGGGGCGGGCGCAGCGGCAGGTGCTGCCGGCTCGGCCTTGGGTGCTGCGGGTGCTGCGGGGGCAGCTGCTGCGGGAGCGGCGGCGCCGGAGCCGATGACGGCGAGGACCGCGCCAACCTCGGCGGTCTCGTCCTCGTTCACCCGGATTTCCTGGAGCGTGCCGGCAACAGGGGAGGGGATCTCGGTGTCAACCTTGTCGGTGGACACCTCGAGCAACGGTTCATCAACAGCTACGGAGTCGCCCACGGCCTTCAGCCAGCGGGTGACGGTGCCTTCGGTGACGCTTTCGCCCAGGGCAGGCAGGGTGACATCGTGGCTTTCGCCGCCGGAAGCGGCCGGAGCCTCTTCAGCGGGCGCTGCGGCAGGAGCTTCCTCAGCTTGTGCGGCGGGAGCTTCCGCTGCCGGTGCTTCTTCTGCCGGCGCGGCAGGCGCCTCTTCTGCGGCTGGTGCAGCGGCGGGGGCCGCCCCGCCGCCGGAACCGTCACCGATGCGGACCAGGGGAGCGCCGACTTCGGCGGTCTCATCTTCGGCTACGAGAATTTCCTCGATAATGCCGGCTACTGGAGAGGGGATTTCAGTGTCTACTTTGTCGGTGGAAACCTCAAGCAGCGGTTCGTCCACCTCTACCCGGTCACCTACCTGCTTGAGCCAGCGGGTGACAGTTCCTTCGGTGACACTCTCACCGAGGGCGGGCAAGTTAACGGATTCAGACATGTCGTCCCCGTTCTCCTTATTGATCTTTAGTGCGGATGATTGCTGCCTTGTTCGAGCTTAGTGCACCCGGCAGTTTGAGCCGGGTGCACCAAACCCTGATGTCTTGCGGTGAAACGGGGGCTTTTAGCCGTGCAGGGCCTTGCCCGCGAGTGCGAGGTGGGCCTCGCCCAGGGCCTCGTTCTGGGTCGGGTGGGCGTGGACCAGTGCGGCCACGTCCTCCGGGTAGGCTTCCCAGTTCACGATCAGCTGCGCTTCACCGATCTGCTCGCCCATACGGGCACCGATCATGTGCACGCCCACCACGGGGCCGTCCTTCTGGCGGACCAGCTTCACGATGCCGCTGGTGCCCAGGATGGAGCTCTTGCCGTTTCCGGCGAGGTTGTACTCCTGGGTTTCCACCTGGTCCTCGCCGAACTTCTCCTTGGCGCCCTTCTCGGTGTAACCAACCGTGGCGATTTCCGGCTCGGAGTACGTGACCTTGGGGATGTTGACGTCCTCGACGACGACGGGCTTCAAGCCGGCGATTTCCTCGGCCACGAAGATGCCCTGCTGGTAGCCGCGGTGGGCCAGCTGGACGCCGGGGACGATGTCGCCCACGGCGTAGATATTGCCAACGCCGGTGTGCAGGCGCTCGTTGGTGATGACGAAACCGCGGTCGATGGTGACGCCGGCTTCCTCGTAGCCCAGGTTGGCTGTCACGGGGCCGCGGCCAACAGCAACGAGGAGCAGGTCCGCCTCGAAGGTCTTGCCGTCCACCAGGGTGACCTTGACGCCGTCGTTATTCTGCTCAACGCCCTGGAAGAACACGCCGGTGGAGAACTTGATGCCGCGCTTCTTGAAGGCACGCTCGAAGTTCTTCACGATCGTCGCGTCCTCGTTCGGGACCAGCGAGGGCAGGCCCTCGACAATGGTGACGTCGACGCCGAAGGACTTCCACACGGAGGCGAACTCGACGCCGATCACGCCGCCGCCGAGGATGATGGCGCTCTTCGGGATGTAATCCATGGTGAGGGCTTCGTCGGAGGTGATGACCTTGCCGCCGATTTCCAGGCCCGGCAGCGTGCGCGAGTACGAGCCGGTGGCGAGCACAATGTTCTTGCCCTTGTAGGCCGTGCCGTTGACGGTGACGGTGTCCGGGGCGGTCAGTTTGCCTTCGCCTTCGATGACGGTGATGCCCTTGGACTTGATCAGGCCCTGGAGGCCCTTGAACTTACCGGCRATGATGCCGTCCTTGTARGCGTTSACRGCCGTGATGTCGATGCTGTCCARSGTGACRTTSACGCCGTACTTSGCGGAGTCGCGKGCGTGGTCGGCCAGYTCRGCSGAGTGCAGCAGGGCCTTGGTGGGGATACAGCCGTTGTGCAGGCAKGTACCRCCGAGCTTKCCTTTTTCAACGAGACCAACGGTGAAGCCAAGCTGAACGGCCCGCAGGGCGGTGGCGTAGCCGCCGCTTCCGCCACCGAGTACCAGGATGTCGAATTCTTGCGCAGTTGCCTGATCGGCCACTTAGACGCTCCCTCGCGTGAACGATGACGCGAGCTTGCGCATCATCTGGTCTTGGAACTTGTCCTGCCGTGATTGTGCCGGCAGGCAGGTTCTCTTTCATTTGTCACTACCGTGGTTTACCTTAGCGAACCACCTATCCATGCTCCACCTCGCCGCCGCGTTTGTGGGGCGCTTGTGGTGAGTGTCACGCGGCTTTATGCCCGACGGATCACGCCGGAGCACAAAGCCGCGTCACAGACCGGAATGTGGTCAGGCTGCCGCCAGGACATCCTCCACATAGGCCACCAGGGTCCTTACGGTGCAGCCCGTGGCCTGCTTGTGGGTGTAGCCGTACGGGCTGCCGTTGTTAAAGGACGGTCCGGCAATGTCAATGTGGGCCCAGGGAATCTGTTCGCCGTCCTTGTCCTTGCCCACAAACTCGCGCAGGAAGACCGCGGCGGTCATCATGCCGCCGTGCCGTTCGCCGATGTTGGCCAGGTCCGCCACCTGGGAGTCGATGCTGGGGCGCAGTTCCTCGGGCAGGGGCATGGGCCAGACCAGTTCGCCGGCGCGGTCGGCGGCGGCCTTGAGCGGTCCGGTGACACTGTCCGAGCCCATGACCCCCGCCGTGCGGTTGCCGAGTGCAATAAGCTGCGCACCGGTGAGCGTTGCGACATCGATGATCGCGTCCGGGTATTCGCGGCTGGCGGCGACGATTCCGTCCGCCATGACCAGGCGGCCTTCAGCGTCGGTGTTCAGCACCTCAACGGTCTTGCCGCCGAACATGGTGAGGACGTCGGCGGGGCGCGATGCCGCGCCACCGGGCATGTTTTCGGCGATGCACAGCCACGCGGTCGCTTTAACGGGCAGGCCAAGGCGGGCAATCGCCAGCACAGTGTTAAGTACGACGGCGGCGCCTGCCATGTCGCTCTTCATGTCACCCATGCCGAGTGCCGGCTTCAAGGAAATGCCGCCGGTGTCGAAGGTGATTCCCTTCCCGACGAGGGCGATCTTCTTTGTTGCCTTTGCGGGGGAGTACTCGACTTTCACCAGGCGCGGCTGGCGCGCGGAGCCCTTGCCCACGCCCATGATGCCGCCGAAGCCTTCTTTCTCCAGCCGCTTTTCATCCCAGACCGTCACCTTGATGGGCAGGCCCCTGGCCAGTTCCTTCGCGGCTTCGGCGAATGATTCGGGGTAGAGGTGGCTGGGCGGCTGGTTGACCAGCGACCGGGTGGCGTTGACTGCCTCGCCGATCAGGCCAGCACGCTTCAGCGCTGCGCTGAGTTCGTCGCTCGCAGGCACGTCCGTGTAGATCACCGCATTGCGGACCGGGTCCTTCAGCCCATCGCTGGTGGACCTGTGCTCGGTGAAGGCGTAAGCGCCCAGTGCGGCACCCTCGGCGACTGCCGCGACGTCGGCGACTCCCGTCGTCGGGAATGCGAGGACGACGGTGGGCAGGCCGGCCAACTGGCGGACGGCGGAACCGGCAGCGCGCCGGAGCGCCTCTTCGGACAGCGGCTGGCCGGCGGCAACCTTGCCCACGCCTGCCAGGACCAGCACGCCGGCGCCGGTTTCGGGCAGGCCGGGAAGCCGTACGGTCTGATCGGCGGCCCCGGTGATCCCCAGGACCTTAAGGGAATCGGCCAGGGCCTCGGCTGACTTCGCGGTCAGCGGGTTCTCGAGCAGGACAGGGCCGTCGGGGCCCTGTCCCACGCCGATCACAACGGCGTCACTGGTGGCCCTCTTCAGGTCCTTGGCGAGGGTACTAAGGTTGATTTCAGTATTCTTGACCACGGGGTAAAGTCCTCAATTCTCGAAAAGGCTGTTCGCGCAGGAATGGATGTTCGGCGCTGGCAATGGAAATCCTTCGGCCGTCCGGTCGCGACGTGGCCGGGGTGCCGGCTAAGCCCGTCCGGCAGGCCACTTGTCGATCGTAGCCGCTGCCGGCCGCGGGAGCGGAATCTTCTGAGACTTGCGCCACACCGGCCAGCGGAATGCCGGGAGGCCCGGCAGCGTTGTACAACTTACCCACCCGAATCCTTGAAAGGAAGACGCTGTGCTTGAACGGATTTCCGGCTCACTGCTGGACCCCGATGCGCTCTACGCGAGCAACATCGAGCTGTTCCACAGCCCGGCGCTTCGCGGGCTGAACCTGATGATGGGTTTCACCGGATTTGCCGATGCCGGCCACGTGGTGAAGCAAATCAACGCGGAGTTGCTGGACACCCTCGACGCTGAAACGGTGGCWGTSTTCGACGCCGACCAGCTCATCGACTACCGGTCGCGACGGCCCCATATCTCCTTCGTGGAAGACCATGTGCAGGACTACCAGGCGCCGAAGCTGGCCCTGTACAAGTTAAAGGATGGGCTCGGTAACGCCTTCCTCCTGCTTGCCGGCTTTGAGCCCGATCTGCAGTGGGAGCGGTTCGCACGCGCGGTCGTCGGCATTGTGGAGAAGCTCGATGTGAACCTCGTGACGTGGATCCACTCGATCCCCATGCCCGTGCCGCACACCCGSCCGGTGGGTGTCACCGTCCATGGCAACCGGCCGGAACTCATCGAGGGCATTTCGGTCTGGAAGCCCACGGTGGACGTCCCGGCGGCTGTGGGGCACATCCTGGAACTGCGGTTGGTGGACGCCGGACGCAATGTTGCAGGCTATGTGATCCACGTCCCGCATTACCTCGCCGAAGCGGAATATCCCACCGCCGCAGTTGCCGGGCTGGAATTCCTCGGCGCGGCCACGTCCCTGATGCTCCCCACCGACAGGCTGCGCGAAGCAGGCCGGGAAGTGGCCCGCCAGATCGGTGAGCAGGTGGAAGCGTCGGATGATGTCCGCCAGGTGGTTTCCCGGCTGGAGGAACGGTACGACGAAAAGGCGGACGGCACCGTCCGGCGGTCGCTCCTGGCCGACGAAAACGACGAACTGCCGAACGGGGATGAACTGGGCGCCGCCGTCGAGGCGTACCTTGCCCGCGAGAACCCGGGCCTCTAGCCTGTCCGGTTCCCGGCTCAGGCGCACCCTGCACCGGCCCGGAAGGGCATGCGTGTCCGCCTGGCAGAGGGTTGCCATGGTCCGCGCCGGGGCCCGGGCATAATGAGGTAGTGACTTCCCCCCGTGCCTGGCTGATTTGGACCATCGGTATTTTCGCTTATCTGGTGGCGGTCTCGCAGCGCACGTCCTTCGGCGTGGTGGGGCTCGAAGCCACCGAACGGTTTCATGCCAGTGCCTCCGCAATCTCCTTCTTTACCGTGCTGCAACTGCTTGTCTACGCAGGCCTGCAGATCCCGGTGGGCGTGTTGGTGGACAGGTTCGGCTCGCGGGCCATGATCGCCGGCGGAGCCATCCTGATGGGTCTGGGCCAGTTCCAACTAGCCTTTGCGGAGAGCATTCCCGGCGGTGTGGCGGGGCGGGTGCTGGTGGGTGCCGGCGACGCCATGACGTTCATCTCCGTGATCCGCCTGATTCCCCTGTGGTTCGCCCCCGCGCGGGTGCCCCTGGTCACCCAGTTGACGGGCATGTCCGGCCAGCTGGGACAGCTTTTCAGCGTGCTGCCGTTCGCCTTTGTCCTGCATTCCTTCGGCTGGACCCCTGGCTTCCTGATGCTCGCCGGCATGTCCGGACTGGCCGTAGTCCTGGTGGCGGTTCTCCTGCAGGACCAGCCGCCCGGAACCGTGACCCCAGAAGTCCAGCGTGGCCTGCGGGCAACCGGCGTCTCACTCGCCAGTGCGTGGCGCCAGCCGGGGACCCGGCTGGGGATGTGGAGCCACTTCACCATCCAGTTCAGCGGCACCGTCTTCGCGATGACCTGGGGCTACCCGTTCCTCATCTCGGGGCAAGGATTGGATGCGGGAACGGTGGCGGGGCTGATGACGCTCTACGTTGCCGCAGGACTCGCCGCCGGCCCCTTCATCGGCAGCTTTGTCGCCAGGCACCCGCTCCGCAGGTCAACCATGGTGCTGCTGATCTCCGGCGCTACGGCAGCAGCCTGGGCCGCCGTCCTGCTCACGCCGGGCCGGTCGCCGCTGTGGCTGCTCGCCATCTTGGTGGTGGTGCTGGCGATTGGCGGGCCCGGGTCCATGATCGGCTTTGATTTCGCCCGGACGTTCAATCCCGCACACCGGATCGGCACGGCCACGGGGATCGTCAACGTGGGAGGATTCATCGCTGCCTTGGTGGCGATATTTCTCATCGGCTTCGTACTGGACGTCCTTCTGGCCAGCGGCTACTCCGGCGGCGAACTATACGGGCTTGAACCCTTCCGGATTGCTTTGAGCGTGCACTTCCTGCTGCTTGGGTTCGGGGCCGTCATGATGCTTCAGACTCGCCGCAAGGTGCGGCGCCAGATGGCGGCGCAGGGCGTGGTGGTGACCCCTCTGCTCCAGGCCATGGCACAGCAGCGGCGGGCCAGCCTCGCACAGCGCCGCCGACACGGCAACACTGAATAGGACCGGCACTTCTCCTCCACATCTGCCGGTCCGCGGCAGTTGTTGACATAGCGGAGGTGGGGACTTCAACGCGGCCGGCGCTGGCCCAAAGCTGGAGTCATGAAACCTCCAGAACACCTGACCGTCCGAGGCCCTGAAGACGTCCTCGGGTTCATTCCACATTCACTGGGGTACTGGCCCGCAGACAGCCTGGTGGCCATGACCATGCAGGGCAAACGGCTTGGAGCGACCCTGCGGCTTGACCTCCCCCGCCCGGAAACGCTTGCAGACCCGCGGGACTATGCCCGGACCGTACGCGACTATCTCTCGGCCGACCGCAATGCCGACGGCGCGTTGCTGGCCATCTTCACCAACAACGGCTGGATGGAACCGCCGGGGATTTACCGGGGTCTCCTCGACGCCCTGGAGAGTAGCCTCGACGCCGCAGGCATGACCGTACGCGACTCGTGGTACGTAGGAGATGACTACTGGCGGAGCGCCAACTGCACCGACCCGGTGTGCTGCCCCTTGCCGGGCATGCCGGTGCAGGTGATCAAGGACAGCATGCTGAACGCTGAAATGGTCTATCGCGGCAGCAGCGTGGGGCCCGCGCCTGAAGATGGCGCCCTTCCAACGGCTGCGGTCTCCGCTGAGGAGCGAGCCGCAGTCCTGGCTTCGGAGGACGCCTGGGCGGCGCAACTGGACCGGCGTCGGGGGAGCAGGGAACAATTCAGCAGCCTTCTGGCCCAGTGGGGCTCCGTCCTGACCAGCGCAGTTCAGCACTTGCCGGCGGACGACGTCGCATTCCTGCGGGCCTCGCTGCGCGTTCCCGCCTGGCGTGATGCGGTCTTTGTCATGGCCGCGGCGGGCACGCCGGCGGCCCTCGCTGGCGCCGAAGCGTTTGGCATCTTCGACGACGACTGCAGCCTGGCGCCGGTTGGTCCGGTTGGTCCGGTGGGTTTGGGCAGGGGCGCCTCCGGAAGCGCCTCCGATGGTGGGTTCGGTGTGCCAGGTTACGGCGAGGTCCTGCTGGGCCTGGAGCCTGAAGTTCCGGCCTGGGGCAGCTTGAACAACCTGGATGCGGCACTGGAACAGCTTTCGGCCTGCGGCGGACAGCCGGGCGCTGCTGCCCTGACCGGCCGCGGCTGGATTGCGTGGTGCCGGGGAAGGGGATCTTACGCTGCCGCCTTCCTCAGCCGGGCTCTTGACGAAGAACCGGGCTACCGGCTTGCTGAGCTCATGTTGGAACTCGTGCGTCGCGGAACCCTGTGCGGCTGGGCTGCCCGGAAGGAGGCTGCCTGGCGTCGATTCGAACCGGATGCAGCTTAGGTTCAGCCGCATCTGAGCCTTATACGGGAAAACCGTGAGACAATGGATGCCGAGACCCGGTTGGGTCCGTGTATCAAGTGCATGTGATGGGCCCTGACGGGAACATTACAGCCGCCCCGGCAGTTCTACTTGTAGGCTCTGCCGGCCGTGGTTTGCACCTGATGTTGATCACGGACTTGACAGGGTCATAGTGGTGTTGCCCSYATGGTGATTCCACAGACCGCCGCTAGAAAGGTTTTCTGTGACCCCGTCTTCCGCSRAGAAGGAWCCCGCCACCCAGGACGTCTTGTCCCCTGAGGAGAAGCAGGCTGCAACGAACGCCAAGCGAGCAGCGACGCGGGCAGCCAACAAGGCCGTTAAGGATGCTGCCGGTGGCACCGCCGTCGACGGCAAGCCTGAGCCCAAGAAGCGCGGGCCGAAGCCCGGTGCCAAGGCTGCTGCCGAGGCAGCAGGAAAAGCCGCACGTGGTGCATCGGATTCCGATGACGACGACGTCGAGGATCTTGACGACGTCGTGATCGATGCCGGCGAAGAAACCGAGATTGACGCCGCCAAAGCCGCATCAGCTGCCACCGGCAAGGGCTTTGTCTACTCGGACGCCGACGACGACGACGCCCCCGTCCAGCAGGTCATGTCCGCAGGCGCCACGGCCGACCCCGTTAAGGACTACCTCAAGCAGATCGGTAAGGTTGCGCTGCTCAACGCCGAGCAGGAAGTCGACCTGGCGCTCCGGATCGAAGCCGGGCTCTTTGCCGAAGAGAAGATCAACGCCGACGACGGTTCCATGGACGCCAAGTTCAAGCGTGAGCTTGAGTTTGTCATCCATGACGGCAAGCGTGCCAAGAACCACCTGCTTGAGGCCAACCTCCGCCTGGTGGTTTCGCTGGCCAAGCGCTACACCGGCCGCGGCATGCTCTTCCTGGACCTTATCCAGGAAGGCAACCTGGGCCTGATCCGTGCAGTGGAGAAGTTCGACTACACCAAGGGCTTCAAGTTCTCCACCTACGCCACKTGGTGGATCCGYCAGGCYATMACCCGYGCCATGGCKGACCAGGCCCGYACCATCCGCATCCCGGTGCACATGGTGGAAGTCATCAACAAGCTGGCMCGCGTCCAGCGTCAGATGCTTCAGGACCTCGGCCGCGAACCCACGCCTGAAGAGTTGGCCCTCGAACTGGACATGACCCCGGAGAAGGTGGTGGAGGTCCAGAAGTACGGCCGCGAGCCCATCTCGCTCCACACCCCGCTTGGCGAGGACGGCGACTCCGAGTTCGGTGACCTCATTGAGGACTCCGAAGCCGTGGTCCCCGCCGACGCCGTGAGCTTCACGCTGCTGCAGGAACAGCTCCACTCGGTGCTGGACACCCTGTCGGAACGCGAAGCCGGTGTGGTGGCCATGCGGTTCGGCCTCACCGATGGCCAGCCGAAGACCTTAGACGAAATCGGCAAGGTCTACGGCGTCACGCGCGAGCGTATCCGCCAGATAGAGTCCAAGACCATGTCCAAGCTCCGCCACCCCTCACGGTCGCAGGTGCTCAGGGACTACCTGGACTAAATCAAGACCCACGCAACGCGGGGTCAGTTTTCGCCTGAATTCGAAGGATTTTCGGGTGGAAACTGACCCCGCGTTTCTCTTAACGCAAAACAGGACCCCCTCCCAAGGGAGGGGGTCCTGTCCGGATGTCTTGCAGGTCAGTCGACGGCTACGGGAGCCTTCTCGTGAAGCCTGCCGGTCTCATCGTGCCAGCCAGAGCTCAAGGGCCTGAGTGTCGCCTCGACTGCACGGGCATGGTGGCCGCAGAAGAGCAGCTCACCGCCGGAGGTCTCAAGCACAACGCGGACATAAGCCTGAGCCCCGCAACGATCGCACCGGTCCAGTGCGTTGAGTGTGCGGTCTGCCACTGCTGTTGTCATATCGGCCTCCTTAGTAGATCTGTATGTCTATATAACCAGCATTCGTAGCAATCCCATCGCAAGGACGGGTCAAGTTCGCTGACCGCGTAGCCACAAGAATGTCTCAAGCCGCGGAATAGGGTCACGGGGACATCACGAGTGGCCCCGGCCACAGCCCCGGCGAGGTGTGGCAGCAGGCCCACCGGGCCGGCGCCGACTAGGCTTGAACGAGCGTCCGCAGCGCCAGCTGTTCCGTCACTGAAGGAGTTCACCACCCGTGGCACCAAGTTCTGATTACACCGCCCGGCACCTTTCCGTCCTGGAGGGCCTCGAAGCCGTCCGCAAACGCCCGGGCATGTACATCGGCTCCACCGACTCCCGCGGCCTGATGCACTGCCTGTGGGAGATCATTGACAACTCGGTTGACGAAGCACTGGCGGGCTTTGGGCACGACATCAAGATCATCCTGCACGCGGACAACTCGGTGGAAATCCACGACGACGGACGAGGAATCCCGGTGGATGTTGAACCCAAGACGGGACTCACCGGCGTCGAGGTGGTGTTCACGAAGCTGCACGCCGGCGGCAAGTTCGGCGGCGGTTCCTACACCGCCTCCGGGGGCCTGCACGGTGTGGGCGCGTCCGTGGTGAATGCTTTGTCCGCCCGACTTGATGTGGAAGTCGACCGCGGCAGCAAAACATACAAAATGTCGTTCCGCCGCGGCGAACCCGGACGCTTCCAGGACCAAGGCAGCAAAGTCGATCCCGCCGCGACCTTCGCGCCGTTTGTGGACGGCTCGGTCCTGGACGTTATTGGCAAGGCAAAACGCGGGGTCACGGGGACCCGGATTCGCTATTGGGCTGACCGCCAGATCTTCACGCCGGACGCGAAGTTCTCCTATGACGAGCTGGCCGCCCGGGCGCGCCAGACATCCTTCCTGGTTCCCGGGCTCAAGCTCACAGTCCGCGATGAACGCAGGCTGGCCGGTACGCCGGGTGAAGCAGGTCCGTATGTGGAGGTTTTCCACCACGACGGCGGCATCTCGGAGTTCGTCGAATTCCTCGCCGCAGACCCCGCCGTCACCGATATTTGGCGCCTGCACGGCTCGGGCAAGTTCAAGGAGACTGTGCCGGTACTCGATGAGCGCGGCCATAGCCAGCTCGCCGAAGTCGAGCGTGACTGTGAAGTGGACGTGGCGCTGCGCTGGGGGATCGGCTACGACAGCACCGTCCGCAGCTTTGTGAACATCATTGCCACCCCCAAGGGCGGAACGCACCAGTCAGGCTTCGAGCAGGCCCTGGTCAAGACGTTCCGGAAAGCGGTGGAAGCCAATGCCCGCAAGCTCAAGGCGGGCAACGACAAGATCGAAAAGGACGACATCTTCGCCGGCTTGACGGCTGTCCTGACGGTCCGGCTGGCTGAGCCGCAGTTCGAAGGCCAGACCAAGGAGATCCTGGGCACCTCGGCAGTCCGGGCCATCGTCGCGAAGGTAGTGGAGCAGGAGATCACCGCAAGGCTGAACTCCGCGAACCGCAACGACAAAGCCCACTCTGCGCTGCTCCTTGAGAAGATCGTCAGCGAGATGAAGTCCCGTATTTCCGCGCGGGTCCACAAGGAAACGCAGCGACGCAAGAACGCCCTGGAAACGTCCTCCATGCCCACCAAGCTTGCTGACTGCCGGACGGACGACGTCGTGCGTTCCGAACTGTTCATCGTCGAAGGTGACTCCGCGCTGGGAACGGCGAAGCTGGCACGGTCCTCGGACTTTCAGGCGCTGCTGCCCATCCGCGGCAAAATCCTCAACGTCCAGAAGGCATCTGTGGGGGACATGCTCTCCAACGCAGAATGTGCCGCCCTGATCCAGGTGGTAGGCGCCGGTTCCGGCCGCAGCTTCGACATCAGCGCCGCCCGGTACGGCAAGGTCATCCTCATGACCGATGCCGACGTCGACGGCGCCCACATCCGGACGCTGCTGCTGACCCTGTTCTTCCGGTACATGCGGCCCATGATCGATGAGGGGCGCGTTTATGCCGCCGTTCCGCCGCTGCACCGCGTTGAAGTGATCAATGCGGGCCAGAAGGCCAACGAGATGATCTACACCTACTCCGAAGCCGAACTCCACGTGTTGCTCGCCCGGCTGGCCAAGGAGGGCAAACGCTACAAAGAGCCGATCCAGCGGTACAAGGGACTCGGCGAGATGGACGCCGAACAGCTGGCGGAGACCACCATGGATCCCCGGCACCGGACCCTGCGCAAAGTGGGCATCGAGAACGCCAAACAGGCGGAGGACACCTTCGACCTGCTGATGGGCTCCGATGTTGCGCCGCGGAAGGACTTCATCATCGCCGGCGCCTCCAGCCTGGACCGGGAGCGGATCGACGCCTGAACAGGCGGCGGCACCAGCCTGTTCCATCGGTTGCTCCACAGCGGCCCTTATGGGCGCTCAAAAGGGCCCAGGGCCCACGCCGGCAGGGTTCCCTGGCCGAGCTTGCGAGGTTAGGGTGCCGGTGGGGATCAATCGATGGGGCTCTCGGCGCTGACGGAGCGGCGGACGCCTTGACGAGCCCGGCACAGCCAGGCGGCGGCACTTTAGCCCAGCAAGCCCGGCACGATCAGCAGGGCCGTGGGCAGGGCAAGCAGCAGGACGCAGCCGACCTGCACCGTGGCGCGGGCTGTGGCAGAGAGTTCGGGCTGTGGTGAGAGCAGCCGGCTGACCCGTGAAGCCGTGGTCCGGGCCGCGTCGGAGCCTGTAACACCCGCTGCTGCCTCCAGGCCGTCGAGGGCAAGGCCTGCCTGGGCGGCCGGCCGGAACGCGCCGCCCCCCGCGGAGCCGCTGGCCACGATCGCGATGGCCTTGATGAGGGTTGTCCGGCTCTCCGTCTTCAGTGCGACGTCGTCAGCCAGCATCTCGATCAGTGAGTTCACGGACTCCTGGGCCAGCCTGGTAGTGGGAAGCCAGGGGAGCGCCTGGCGCCAGGCAGCGAATGCCCAGAGGAGAAGGTGGTGGCGCTGGTTGAGATGGGCGTTCTCATGGATCAGGACTGCCCGCAGCTCTGCCGGTTCAAGAGCTGCCATCAGGCCGTCGGAGAGCACAGTGACCGAGCGTGCCCCGCCGGGCAGGCAGTAGGCGACGGGGGAGTCGTGGCTGATGACCACGGTTCCGGCTCCCTCTGCGGAAGGCGAAGCCAGGAGGGCAAGCAGCTCACGGTGGCGCCGCCGCTGCCGCTGGATCTTGTAGTAGGTGAGCAGCAGGGTGAAAACCAGGTGTGCAGTCAGCAGGGCTGCGGCGGAGAGGGCAAAAAGATGCCAGAAGCCGAGTGCCGTGGTGGGCGCATTAAAGAGCACCATGCCCGCGAGGGCACGCAGGCCGGCAATCAGGTTGTCGCCGACCGGTTCGAGGCCGTAGACCAGCATGGCGCCGATCATCGAGAGCCCGCCGGCAAGGGCAATTGCCTGCCACAGGAGCATTGCGGTGAAGGGCGACCGGGCGGGCCACTGGGCACGGGAAAGGAAGATAGGCACCGGCCACGCCAGGACTATCGCGAGGACCGCCAGCAGGTACGAGGTCCAGAACATGGGCCCGCTAGACGTGGCCGAGCAGTTTGCGCAGTGTTTCGGCTTCGCTTGCGGTAACAGACCCGATGAACTGCGCCAGGACAGCTTCACGGTCAGGGGCGGAGCCCAGCACTTCGTGCATCAGTTCGGCTGTATGTTCTTCCCGGCTGGACACCGCCTGGTAGCGGTGCGGCCTGGTGCCACGTTCCCGCTCCACAAGGCCTTTCTTCTCCAGCCGTGAGAGGACAGTCAGGACGGTGGTGACGGCAAGCTCCTTGCCCTCATGGCCTGCCGAGTCCCCTTTAGCCTCTGTGCTGGTTGCCAGCTTGTCACGCAGGGTATTTGCGGTGGCTGCTTCATGGCCCGCCCAGAGCAGATCCATCACTGCCCGTTCCAGTTCCCCAAGACTTGCCATTGCCTACATCCTTCTTGTTCCCGCATCCGCCGGCTGAACGCCGCGGTGCCTGCACATTCTTCGCTACAGATACAAGATCAAATTTACCTGTTTTTTGGCTGAGTTTCTACGTCCGGTAGAACACAGCGTGTTCCATGGCCTTGTAGGGCTCGTGGTGACGTGCAACTCTTGTTTTTACAGTGCCCGCCGCATTGTTCTACACTCTGTAGAAGTTACAGTTCTACGATACGTAGAAGTTGAACCCCGACCCCGAGGGACTGCTGTGGAAGCTCTGGAAATCGCGCGCTGGCAATTCGGCATCACCACCGTGTACCACTTCATGATGGTGCCCCTCACCATCGGGCTGGGCCTGGTGGTGGCCGTGATGCAGACCGTCTGGCATCGGACCGGCAAGGTCGAATACCTCAGGATGACCAAGTTCTGGGGCAAGCTGTTCCTGATCAACTTCATCATGGGCGTGGCCACCGGCATCGTCCAGGAGTTCCAGTTCGGCATGGCCTGGAGCGAATACAGCCGGTTCGTGGGCGACATCTTCGGGGCTCCGCTCGCACTGGAATCGCTGTTGGCGTTCTTTGTGGAGTCCACGTTCCTGGGGCTGTGGATCTTCGGCTGGAAGCAGTTGAAGCCGGCCATCCACCTCGCCTGCCTGTGGATTGCGGTGGTGGGATCGGTCTTTTCCGCCTACTTCATCATTGTGGCCAACAGTTGGATGCAGCACCCGGTCGGTGCCGAAATCATCGACGGCCGGCCGGTCATGACGGACGCCTGGGCAGTGTTCACCAACAACACCGCACTGGTGGCCTTCCCGCACACCCTGATGGGAGCCCTGGCCGTGGCCGGCGGTTTCCTCCTGGGGATCGCCTGGTACCACCTCTGGCGCAGGCGCAAGGACGGCATCGACACCATCGGCCCCGACGGCAGGGTGGTTCCCGGCGAAGCCGCTATACCCGGCCGCGACAACTCCGACTACAAAGTCTGGATCCGCTCGCTGCGGATCGGCGCCGTCGTCGCCATGATCTCCTTCGCAGGCACGGCCATCACCGGTGACCTGCAGGGCAAGCTGATGTTTGAGCAGCAGCCCATGAAGATGGCCGCGGCCGAAGCCGCCTGCCATGACGGCACCGGGTTTTCGGTCCTCAGCGTCGGAAACCTCGGTTCCAAGAACTGCGACGACATCACGGCCGTGATCGAAGTGCCGGGCATCCTGTCCTTCCTCGCCAAAGGCGACTTCACCACGGAGGTCAAGGGCGTTAACAGCCTCCTGGACCAGTACAAGGCAGACTATGGAACGCACCTGCCGGACAACCCGATCTACGGCGAGCGTGCAGGCCAGGAGATCCAGTACGTGCCCGTTATGGAAGTCACCTACTGGGGCTTCCGGATGATGATCGGCTTCGGCGGACTGGCGGCGCTGGCAGCACTTGTGGCCCTGTGGCTGACCAGGAAGGGCACCGTTCCCGCATCGCCGTGGCTGATGCGCCTGGCAGTCTTCGGCATCCTGGCCCCGTTCGGCGCCAACGCCGCGGGCTGGATCTTCACCGAAATGGGCCGGCAGCCGTTCGTGGTGGCGCCCAACCCGGACCTGAACGGCATCGACCAGGTGTTTATGTTCACCGCAGCGGCCGTCTCGCCCGGAGTGTCGGCCGGTGAGCTGCTGACGTCACTCATCGTCCTGGCCACCGTCTACGCAGTCCTGCTGGTGGTGGAGGTCAAACTCCTGGTCAAGTACATCCGCGGCGGAGTGGTCTCTGCCATGCCGGAACTGGCCCATGTGCCGGCTGATGAGGACGAGGACGCCACCCCCGGGCCAAAGGGTCCGGACGCCGGAAAATCCGGCGACGACGTCCTGGCATTCGCCTACTAAGAAGAGCAGAGGATATTCGATATGGAACTGCTGCCCACTATCTGGTTCATCATCATTGCGGTGCTCTGGACCGGCTACCTCTTCCTTGAAGGCTTTGACCTCGGCGTCGGAATGCTGATGAAGCTGTTCGCGCGGAACAACACCGAGCGCAGGGTGCTGCTGAACACGGTCGGCCCGGTGTGGGACGGCAACGAGGTCTGGCTGATTACGGCGGGCGCCGCCACCTTTGCGGCCTTCCCGCTCTGGTATGCCTCGCTGTTCTCCGCCCTCTACCTCCCCCTCCTGGTGGTCCTCGTCGCCCTGATCTTCCGTGCGGTGGCGTTCGAATACCGCGGCAAAGTGGACAACGACAGCTGGCGTGCACGCTGGGACTGGGCCATTGCCCTGGGCTCTTTCTTCGCCGCGTTCGGCGTCGGCGCTGCCCTGGCACTGACCACCACCGGGCTGCCGCTGAACGCGAACGGTGACCGCGTAGGCGGTGCCATGGCCTGGTTCAGCGGCTACGCCGTCCTGGGCGGGCTGGCCGTGGTGGGGTTCTCCCTGCTGCATGCCCTGGCGTTCCTTGCACTGAAGACCGACGGCGACGTGCGGCACCGTGCGCGCGCCTGGTTTGTCCGGCTGCTCCCCGTCCTGCTGCTTCCCCTGGCCGCCTGGGCACTGGTCATCCAGTTCCTGGCGGGCGAGCTGTGGACCTGGGCGGCGGTGCTCCTGGCCGTAGTGGCTGCCGTCGCGGCATGGTTCCAGGCACGGCGCGGAGCCGAAGGCCACGCGTTCATGGCCATGGGGGCCTTCCTGCTCCTGGGCAGTGCCTCGATCTTTGGCGCAGTCTTCCCGGTGGTGCTGCCATCGACGCTCGATCCGGCGTTTGACCTGACCATCGCCAACGCCTCCTCCTCCGCCTACACCCTCGGCCTCATGAGCGTGGTGGCAGCGGTGGGCCTGCCGCTGGTGATCGCTTACCAGGCGTGGACGTACTGGGTGTTCCGCCGCCGTGTCAGCGCCGCCCACATCCCGGCGGCCCACAGTTTCCTGCCGGCAGTGGCCGTCAGGGCATTCACCACGAAGGACTGACCCCGCGTGCGCCCAGACTTTCCGGCCGGACCGGCCACCCGTTCCGCCGTCTACTGGCTTGGCATGCTGGCAGCGCTGAAGGCGCTCGCTCTGGTCCTCATGGGGCAGGCCGTGGCAGGCATGCTCGCCGGGCTGGCCACCGGGAATGATGCCTGGCAGGACCAGCTGACCTGGGGCCTGGCAGGCGTGGTCCTGAGGTCAATCACCGTGTGGGCGCAGGGTATCGCCGCCCGCCGGGCCGCCCTGGGCATCAAGGAGGAACTGAGGCAGGAACTGCTGGCCCGCGCCCTCCGCAACGGTGCACGCAGCACCGGGCCGGCCGACGGCGGTTTGGCTGTCCTGGCGACGCGCGGCCTGGATGCGCTGGACAGCTACTACACCCAGTTCCTTCCTGCACTCGTGAACTGCGCCACGATCCCGCTGCTGCTGGGGGCACGCATCCTCTTCGCGGATTGGGTCAGCGCCGTTGTGGTTGTGCTGACGGTTCCGCTGGTCCCGCTGTTTATGGTGCTGATCGGCCGGTACACCGAGGACCACGTCCGCGAGGCGCAGGAAACCCTTACCCGGCTGTCCGCCCACATGCTGGAGCTGGCCAAGGGGCTGCCCGTCCTGGTGGGCCTGGGCCGTGCCACCGCGCAGCGCAAGGCCCTCGAGGAGATCTCCGAGGAATACCGGACCAGGACGATGGGCACGCTGCGAACCGCGTTCCTCTCCGCCCTGGCGCTGGAGCTCATCGCCACCATTTCGGTGGCCGTGGTGGCCGTCTTCATCGGCGTCCGACTGGTGCACGGTGACATGGCCCTCGAAGCAGGCCTCCTGGCGCTCATCCTCGCACCGGACTGCTACCTGCCGCTTCGTGAACTGGGGACTGCACACCACGCCAGCGATGATGGCCGGGCAGCGCTCGCCGCCACCCGGGCCGTCACCGATGCACCCGAGCCGCGGCCGCTGCCTGCCGGGGGCCCCGCTGAGTCCACCGAAAGCGCCACCCCTAGTGTTCCGCTGCGTCCCGCGGGCGACGGCGGCCCCCGGCTTTCCGCGCCCGATTCACAGGGAGTGAGGGTCACCGATCTCACGGTCACCTATGCGGGCAGGGCGGGAGCCGCCGTCGGGCCTCTCACCTTTACCGCCCCGCGGGGCCGGATCACCGCCCTCGACGGCCCCAGCGGCGCAGGCAAAAGCACAGTCCTTGGCGTGCTGGCCGGGACGGTGGGCGACGGCGGCGGAACCGAGGTGGCCGGGCACCTTTCCGGCTTCGACCGCAGCGCCATCGCCTGGGTTCCACAGCACCCGGTCATGGTGGCGGATTCGGTCCTTGAGGAGGTCGCGCTCTACGTCAACAACGGATCTGCGGAAGAAGCGCACAAAACCGCCCGCGAGTGCCTGGCCGCATCTGCCGCCGGCCACCTCGCAGGCCACCACCCGGCCGAGCTAAGCCCCGGGGAGTTGCGTCGCGTCGCATTGGCCCGCGGCTTGGCCCGCATTCGGGCTGGTGCCACCGTCCTCCTGCTTGACGAACCGACAGCCCACCTGGACGCGGCTTCGGCGCGGCTGGTACAGGAGTCCATCCGCGCCCTCCGCGGACAGGTCACCGTGATCCTGGTGGCCCACGACCAGCAGACCCGCGAACTGGCTGACCATCTGGTGCCCGTCTCGGCCCGCGGCGTCACGGCGAGGTCGCTGACCACATCGATGCCGGACACGGCGGAGCATCCCGCAGGCCCGGGCAAGGCAACAGGCAGCGGTGAAGATCAGCAGATTCCCGGAACTGCCGGCCGGGGCGCGCCCCGGCCCGCTGCGGGGAATGGCCAGGCGGCTCCCACAGCACGGCTGCTGGGCAGCCTTCTGGCGCCCGTGGCCGGCCGGTTCACGGGCGCAGCCGTGGTGGGGACCTTTGCCGCCATCTTCGCCGTGGCGCTGTCCGGACTGTCCGGCTGGCTCATCATCAGGGCGAGCGAGCAGCCGCCCATCCTGTACCTGCTGACCGCCATCGTCGGCGTGCGGTTTTTCGGAATCGGACGCGCCGTCCTGCGCTATTGGGAACGGCTCCTGCTGCACGACGCCGTCTTCGGTGCCCTCACCCGGCTCCGCGGCCGGCTCTGGGAATCGCTGAGCCGTAAGGCCCTGTCCCTGCGGCGGCTCCTGCAGGGCGGCAACGTCCTGGGGACGGTGATTGACGACGTCGATACCATCCGGGACCTGCTGCCGCGCGTTGTCCTGCCACCCGTTACTGCCGTTGCGGTGGCCGGTTCGGCACTGCTGGCGACAACCCTGGTGGCCCCGGCCGCGCTGCCCGCGGTGGCCATTGCCGCAGCCCTGAGCCTGATCGTGGCACCGGCAGCTGCCCTCCGGGGTGACCGGCAGTCGGCCACGGCGGAACAGCGGCTGCGCGCCGGAGTCCTGCGGCGCACGTCGGCGGCTTTGGACGCCCGTGCTGAACTGCACGTGAACGGCATCGCCGCAGCAGTCCTGGACGCGCTCCGGTCCGAGGACCGCACGGCAACCAAAGCATCCCAGCGCTCTGCCTGGGCGGAAGGCCTCGGCCAGGCGATCACAGCGGCTGCCTGCGGAACTGCGGCACTGGCCGCCGCCGTGCTGACCGCCCCCCAGATCATTGCCGGCGCCATGGAACCCGCGATAGCTGCGGTGATCGTGCTCCTGCAGTTGGCGCTCGTGGAACCGTACGCAGCCATGACGACGGCGGTCCGCCAGTACCCTGCCCTGCGTGCGGTCATGCGGCGGGTTGCGGAGTCCGGCGTGCTTGACGCCACCACAGCGGACGCCGCTGATGGCGACGGGCTGCACGAAGTCCCGCCGCGCCCCGGTGCAGCCCCGGGGGTGGAACTGTCCAAC
Organism: Pseudarthrobacter sp. 01T43; assembly: GCF_056398665.1. Taxonomy (NCBI): domain Bacteria; kingdom Bacillati; phylum Actinomycetota; class Actinomycetes; order Micrococcales; family Micrococcaceae; genus Pseudarthrobacter; species Pseudarthrobacter sp. 01T43. The sequence continues at coordinate 29,286 of NZ_JBFTPV010000007.1, forward strand.
CTCGCGGCCGCCTGGCCAGGCGGCGGCACGGTCTTCTCAGGGGTGTCGGCAGCAGCCGGGCCGGGCAGTTGGCTGGCCGTCACCGGGCCTTCCGGCACCGGTAAATCCACGCTCCTCGCGGTACTCCTGGGCTTCCTGCCGGCCGCGGCCGGCTGGGCCGCGGTGACCGGGAAGGCCGCCTGGTGCCCCCAGGAGGCGCACCTGTTCGATTCGACCCTGCGCGGCAACCTGCTGCTCGGCCTGCCGGCTTCGGCACCGGGACCCGCTGCGGCACCTGAAGCCGGACCCGACGATTCGCCGGACCACGGCACGGTCCGAACGGCCGCACGTGACCCGGAACTGGCGGCGGCGCTGTCCGCCGTCGGCCTTAATGCCCTGGTGTCACGCCTGCCTGACGGCCTGGACACCAGGATCGGGCCGGGCGGCTCGTTCCTGAGCGGCGGCGAGCGGCAACGGCTCGCGGTGGCCCGGACCATCCTGACGGGCGCCGAAGTGATCCTGCTGGACGAGCCCACAGCCCATCTGGACGCGGAAGCAGGACGGGAAATGCTGGCCGACCTCCGCGCGGGCCTCAAGGACCGCACAGTGGTCATGGTGACCCACAACCCGGCCGATATCCACCCGGCTGACGCCGTTCTTGACCTGTCCGCGACGTCACTGACGGGCGTCGCGGGCAGCGCCAGGGTGCCGTACCCGGAAGGGAGCCTTCGCTAGCCTGATTCAAGGCCCCATGTCAGCACCACGATGGGTTACCGGACGGTCACCGCAGCATGGCGCGGGATAAGCAGCTGTAATCAGCCGTCCACATCGTGAAGGTGATGGACCACGTCGTGCAGGAAGTACTGCGACAGGGTCAGGACGGTGAACTCCGAGCCGTTGCCCCGCAGGCCCGTCCGGCCCCACTCCGACTCCCGGACGCCGGCGAAGGACGCAGTGATCTGTTCGCCCTCTGCCGTCAACTCAGCACTGACCACTGCGGGATCGGCGCCAGCGTAATCCTTCTCGACTGCCGTCCGGTCCTGGTCCCAGTTGTCGAACCGTGCATCCTCGGAATCGAGCATCAGGTTCAGCCGCTGGTCGAACAGCGCAAAAACGTCGCGGACGTGGCAGGCGTACTCCAACGCCGACCAGGTGCCCTCGTCCGGACGTTCGGCAACCTCTGGCCTGCGGAGGACTGCCCGCCAGCGCGGCAGCATGTTCGCCACACTGCCAGGGACCGTGGAGGGGGTGACGGTGGAGGCGTCGAAGGAGCACTCCGGGCACGGCCGGGAGAGTACCCAGGTCCAGTCTTTATCATCAGGAATGATAGGCATGGCAGCAGTCTAGGCCGGATCGGTCCAGGCCATGGCAGGTCCCACCGCATCCACGGCCTGTGACAGGGGAATGCCTGAACCATCGCGCCGGCCGTGTTCCTGCGGAAGGGACCGGGCCACGCCGGCCAGCGAGGATGCTTTGGCCGGTCCGTGCCCGGCCCAGCCGAGAAGCAGGGTGTCTTCGCCCTTAAGGAACCGGTGGGCGCGGACCCCGGCCGTCGCTCGGCCCTTGGCCGGATACTCGGCGAAGGCCGTTACCTTCGCCGCACCGGGCGCGGTCCCCGGCAGGGCGCCGTCGGTCCCCGCGATGGTTACCACGACGGCGGCGTCATCGTTCGGTGCCACCGCACCGAAGAACACCACGTGGTCTCCGGCGCTGAGCTTGATGCCGGCCATGCCGCCTGCTGTCCGGCCCTGGGCACGTACGGTGGCGGCGCTGAACCGGAGCAGTTGTGCTTCCTTGGTCAGGAACACGAGATCAGTGTCCTCCGATCCGGCCGGGGCCACACCCACCACCACGTCTTTGTCCTTGAGGGCAATGACCTCCCAGTCCTCGCGGTTCAGGGGGTAGTCCGGCTGGACCCGCTTGACCACACCCTGCGCCGTGCCGATGGCCAGGATCTCATCCAGCGGGGCGAAGGCCACCAGCTGTTCACCCTTCAGCAGGGTGATGAAGTCACTGGCCGGGACACCGCCTGCCAGGTTGGGCAGCCCGGACATCGGAGGCAGCACCGGCATGTCCATGACCTGGAGCCGCAACATCCGCCCCTGCGAGGTGACGGCGGCGATTTCACCACGGGCGGAGGTCCTGACCACCGAGCGGAACACATCATGCCTGACGCGCGGGCCTGCCTCGGCGAGCGGTTCCTGGTTGGACGTACGGGCAATCTGCCCCGACGCCGTGAGGATCGCCCAGCAGGGATCGTCCGCGATCTCCAGAGCCAGCGGCGTGGCTTTGCCCTTCGCGCCGGGTGCGGCAGCCAGGGCGGCTGCCACGGTGGGGGAGACAGCCTCGGATTCGAGCAGGACGGTCCGGCGCGGCGTGCCGTATTTTTCGGCAATCTCGCCGAGCTCGGTGGACACGAGTCCCCGCAGCCGTTCCTCCGAGCCGAGGATGGCTTCCAGCTCCGCTATCTCGCGGCGCAGCTCATCCTGTTCCTTCTCAAGCTCGATCCGTGAGTACTTGGTCAGCTGGCGCAGCCGCAGTTCCAGGATGTAGTTCGCCTGGATTTCGGTGAGGTCGTAGATGGACATCAGCCGTTCGCGGGCTGCGGCCACCTCGTCCGAGGAGCGGATGATCTGGATGACCTCGTCAATGTCCACGATGGCGATCAACAGGCCCTCCACCAAGTGCAGGCGGTCCTTCTTTTTGCCGAGACGGAAGGCCGTGCGCCGGCGGACCACATCGATGCGGTGGCCAACATAGACGGACAGCAAAGCCACAAGCCCGAGGGTCTGCGGCTGGCCGTCCACCAGCGTCACGTTGTTGATGCCGAAGGAATCTTCCATGGGGGAGTAGCGGTACAGCTGCTGGAGCACGGCATTCGGGTTGAACCCGTTCTTCAGCTCGATGACAAGGCGCAGGCCGTGCTTGCGGTCCGTGAGGTCAACGATGTCGCTGATGCCGGTCAGCTTCTTGCCGTTGACCGCATCCTTGATTTTCTCGATCACCTTTTCCGGACCCACCATGTAGGGCAGTTCGGTGACCACCAGCCCGGTGCGCCGGGCGGAAAGCTGCTCGATCTCCACCTTGGCCCGGGTCTTGAAGGAACCGCGGCCAGTGGCGTAGGCGTCACGGATGCCGTCCAGGCCCACGATCCGGCCGCCCGTGGGCAGGTCCGGCCCGGGGACAAACCGCATGAGGTCCTCCAGCGTGGCGTCCGGGTGCGCGATCAGGTGCCGTGCTGCGGAGATGACCTCCACGAGGTTGTGCGGGGCCATGTTGGTGGCCATGCCGACGGCGATGCCCGTGGCCCCGTTGACCAGCAGGTTGGGAAACGCAGCCGGAAGCACGTCCGGCTGGGTCAGTTGGTTGTCGTAGTTGGGGACAAAGTCCACCACGTCTTCGTCGAGGTGGTCAGTCAGTGTCAGGGCCGCGGCCGCCAGGCGGGCCTCGGTGTACCGGGGAGCCGCCGGGCCGTCGTCGAGCGAGCCAAAGTTGCCGTGGCCGTCGATGAGCGGAAGGCGCAGCGAGAAGTCCTGGGCCATGCGCACCATGGCGTCGTAGATCGCTGTGTCGCCGTGGGGGTGGAGCTTACCCATGACTTCGCCCACCACACGGGCACTCTTGACGTGGCCGCGGTCGGGCCGGAGACCCATCTCGCTCATCATGTACAGGATCCGGCGCTGCACCGGCTTGAGTCCGTCCCTGGCATCGGGCAGGGCCCGGGAGTAGATCACCGAATAGGCGTACTCCAGGAAGGAACCTTCCATCTCGGACGTGACATCGATGTCCACGATGTTCTCGACGAAATCCTGGGTGGCTTCCCCGGCTGGGGGTGGGCTTTGGCGGCGGGCCATGGGGCTGGTGGATCCTTCTGGGTTACTGGTGGTGCTCTGGTGGGGCGCAGTTTCCTGGCGCCGTTTCGTTGGCGCAGGGCCTGCGGCGTCTGTTTGTGGTTAGGCTAAGCCTATGGTGGATCAGCCCGGGGACGGCGAATATCCGGAACATTGGGAAGCCGATGTCGTGCTCAGGGACGGCGGCACAGCGCACCTGAGGCCGATTCATGCCAGTGATGCGGAGGCTGTCCAGGCTTTCCACGCCGGACAGTCCCAGAACTCAATCTACATGCGCTTCTTTACCTTCAAGGCCCGGCTGTCCAGCAAGGAGCTCAAACGCTTCACCGAAGTGGACTACAAGGACCGGGTGGCGCTGGTCATCACCTTCGGGGGTGAAATCCTGGGTATTGGCCGCTACGACAGGCTCGATGACCCGGCCGAGGCCGAGGTCGCCTTCAACATCGCAGACGCCCACCAAGGCAGGGGAATCGGTTCCATCCTTCTGGAACACCTCGCCGCAGCCGCCCACGAAAACGGAATCCGCCGCTTCACCGCCGAAGTACTGCCGGAAAACCGCAAAATGCTGATGGTTTTCGCCGACGCAGGCTACGACGTCAAACGCCATTTCGACGACGGCGTCGTCAGCCTGGAGTTCAACATCGGGTCCACCGAGAAATCCCGGGCCGTGATGGAGTCACGCGAGCACCGCGCCGAGGCGAGGAGCGTGCGGGACCTGCTGACGCCGTCGTCGATTGCCGTCATTGGAGCCAGCCGCAAGTGGGGGACCATAGGTCACCAACTGCTCGAACACATCATCGAGGGCGGCTTCCCGGGGCCTGTGTACGCCATCAACCCCGAGGCACTGGAACTCGCCGGGATGATGTCGTTCGGCAAGCTATCCGAGGTCCCGGACCCGGTACAGCTTGCGGTCATCGCTGTTCCCTATGCCGAAGTTCCGGGTGTGGTGGATGACTGCGCCGCCGCCGGAGTCAAAGGCCTGGTGATTGCGTCCGCCGGTTTCGCGGATGACGGTGAACGCGGCCTCCAGCGCCAGCGGGACCTGGTCCGGAGGGCGCGGGCGAACGGCATGCGGGTCATTGGGCCGTCGTCGCTCGGGATCGTGAACACGGATCCGGACGTCTCCCTCAACGCGTCCATGGCACCCGCGATGCCGCTGCGCGGCGGACTGGGGCTGTTCAGCCAGTCGGCGGCCATCGGCGTATCCCTCTACGCAGCGTCCAGCCGCCGGCGGCTGGGACTCTCCACGTTCCTCTCGGCAGGCAACAGGGCGGACGTCTCCGGCAACGACATGATGCAGTTCTGGGAGGACGACGCCGGCACCACCGCCGTGGGCCTCTACCTGGAATCAATAGGCAACCCGCGCAAATTCTCCCGGATCGCCCGGCGCCTGGCCCGCACCAAGCCGGTGGTCGTGGCCAAGTCTGAGACCATGGGCCTGCGGCTGCCGCCCGGCCACGTGGTCCGCACTACCCAGGCGCCCGCCGGGGCGCTCGACGCGATGATGCGGCAGGCCGGCGTTATCCGGGTGGAGACCATTGAGCAACTCATGGATGTCTCCCAGGTCGTAGCCGGCCAGCCGTTGCCCGCCGGGCCAGGGCTGGCTATCTTCAGCAACTCCATGGCGCTTGGCAAAGTGGTGGCCGACAGCGCCGAAGCCCACGGGCTGGCCGTGAACGGGATCGTCACCGACGTGGATCTCGACGCCGGGATGTCCCTTGCGTTGCCGGCCCTGCGTCGCAGCCTCCAGGACACGCTCGCGTCTGACGCCGTGCACGCCGTGGTGGCGGCACTGCTGCCGGTCCGCGGCCTCACAGTGGACAGCATCGCCGAGGTGCTGGCCGAATGCTCAGCGGCGGCCGGCAAACCGGTGGTGGCGGCCTTCACGGGAATCCTTGATGCCTCCGTCTACGTCGAAGGGATGGTGGGCTCCGAGGCGCGGACCGTACCTTGCTTCTCGAACCCGGGCGCGGCAGTGGCGGCGCTCGCCGCCGTCGTGCGTTATTCCGAATGGCTCGCCCGGGACCCTGGCCATTTTGTCGAGCCCCCAGGCTGCGATCCGGAAAGCGCCAGGGTCCTCCTGGACGAGCTGCTCCGCGACGTCCAGGGAGCTGAGCTAAAGTCCCTGGATGCTGCGTCCACGGCATCGCTGCTGGCGAAATATGGCATTCCCGTGCTGCCATCCGCCGGGTTCGAATCGGCTGACGAAGCGGTCGACGCCGCGGGCAGGCTGGGCTGGCCGGTGGCGCTGAAAACCACGGATCCGGCCCTCCGGCACCGCCTGGACCTGGGCGGAGTGCGGCTGGACATCGAGGATGCCGACTCCCTGCGCCGGACCATTGCGCAGATGCGGCGGTCGCTGGCGCCCTACGGTTCGCGCTCCCTGGAGGTGCAATCGATGGCACCTGTGGGGCAGGCCTGCACCTTCCGGGCCATTGAAGATCCGCTGCTGGGGCCGGTGATCTCCTTCGGGTTGGCCGGGGACGCCGTCAACCTGCTGGACGACTGGGCGCACCGTGTACCGCCGCTCTCGGCTGCTGATGTCAACGACTTCATTCGCGGGCCCCGGGCTGCCCGCAAACTGCTGGGCTACCAGGGCCTGCCGGCCGTCGATCTGGCTGCCCTTGAGGACCTCGCCGGCCGGCTGGCCTGGATGAAGGACAACCATCCGGAAATAGCCCTGGTTGAGTTCAACCCTGTGCTTTGCGGAGCAGAAGGCTTGTCCATCCTGGCCGCGGAGATCCGGATTGGCAACGCTGCCCGGCGCACCGACAGTGCCCGCCGTGCCATGCAGGGCTGAACGCGGTTAGCATGTCCCCGGCCGATCTGTGAAAATGAAGGCATGAGCTCACAGCCTTCCCCGTCGACGCCATCCACGCCCGGCAATGAGAACCAGGCACCCCGACCCCACAGCTCACACAGCCACACGCCGCAGGCGCTGAGCCTGGACGACGCCCTCCAGAAGGCCGGCTTCTACCCGCCCCTGGTTGCGGACGTCGTTGACGACGCGTTGGACGGCCGCGAATGCGTGGCACACCTGGTGCACCTGGAAACGCACTTCGACCGGGCTGAGGTCCGCCGCCACATCACGGTGCTGGTCCTGACCTCCGACATGCTGGTGATCACCCACGTGGATGATCAGCAGCTCGATGAGGCCGGCGAGCAAATCGTCGCCCAGATCTCCACCGAGTCTGTGCCGGTGGCGCAGATCCGCTCCGTGGTCCTGAGCTACATGTATTCCCAGCCACAAAACTACAAGCCGTCCGATCCGGTTCGGGAAGTCACCCTCGCCATTGCCTGGTCCGGCGGCCAGCGTCTGGACATGGGGCCCGCGAGCTGCGGTGATCCGCAGTGCGAGGCCGATCACGGTTACAGCGGCACGATTGCGCAGGAAGACATCGTCCTGCGCATCAGTGCCGAAGCGGACGGTCCCCAGGCAGTCCAGGACGCCAAACTCTTTGCCCGGGCCCTGCGGGCCGTGAACACCGGTTCCACAGCCCCGGTGACCCATGCAGGCCAGACGCTGCAGCCCCGGCCCCGGACCGGCGTGTTCGGCAACAGGCTCAGCCGCGGGCACCAGCGCTGAGATGCCGGAGCAAGCAAAAGCAACTCTCCCTGCAGCCCCGTCCGAAGGCAACGCCAGGCCACTGAACGTGCCGCCGGCTCCTGCCTTTGGCCGGCGGTCCGTTGCCGAGGTCCTCACCAGCGCCGCGGCCAGCGTGGGGGTGGAAGGGTTTGCCAACACGTTGGGGCTGCCGCCGGCGTCGCGTGTCTGCGTGGTCCTGGCGGATGGGCTGGGCCGGAACCTGCTGAAGCAAAAGTCCGCCCACACCCCGTTCCTGCGGTCCGTGATGCAGGCCGGGCAGGGCGAGGTCCCGGTCTGGCTGGACTCCACGTTTCCCTCAACCACCGCAGCGGCCCTGGCCAGTTTTGGCACCGGACTCCCGCCGGGCCAGCACGGCATGGTGGGTTACGACGTCCTGGATCCCGCGCAAGACAAAGTGGTCAATATGCTGGGCAACTGGGATGCAAATGTGGAACCCCTGGCCTGGCAGCCGCACCCCACCGTGTTCGAACGGGCGGCCGGATCAGTCACGGTAACCACGGTCAGCCTGCCGCAGTTCGGCGACTCGCCCATGACCCGGGCGGCCCTCCGCGGCGGGAACTTCGTCTCCGCGGTCACCGCCCACGCCCGCACGGCTGCCGCCGCCAAGGCCATGGCCGTAGCCGGCCCTGCCCTGATGTACTTCTACGTCAACGAACTGGACAAGGCAGGCCACCGCTACGGCTGTCAGTCCGAGCAATGGGAACACCAGCTTGAAGAGCTCGACGCCACGGTCAAGCGGCTCAATTCGACCCTGCCTGCCGGGACCACCATTCTTCTCACCGCAGACCACGGCATGTTGGACGTGCCCGAACAACAGCGGATCGATTACGCGGCGGACCCGTCGCTGATCGAGGGCGTGCGGCATACAGCGGGAGAACCGCGGATGGTGCACCTCTACCTTGAGGATCCGGCCGATCCCGGGGCCCGTGAACGCCTGCTGGCCGCCTGGCGCACCCGCTTCGGCGACAGGATCTGGGCATTCAGCCGGGAGGACGCCACCGCGGCCGGGCTGTTTGGTGCCGTGAGCCCGGCTGCCGGGCCCCGGATCGGTGACGTCATGATTGCCGCGCGGGACGCTCTTGCCCTCTATGACACCCGCCGCGTGCGGCCTGCGGCCATGGAGGTGGTGGGCCAGCACGGTTCGCTCACCAAGGCCGAACGTGAAGTTCCGTTCCTGTGTTTCACGGCCGAAGGCAAGGCCCGGGGACGCTAGGCGCTAGTCCCGCTTCGTCCCGAAGACGATCTCATCCCAGCTGGGCACGGTTGAGCGTTTCGGCTTTGCCGGCTGCCGCTCAGGCAGGTCGGCGTCATGATGACGGCCGGGTGCAGGTTCATCGCTGCCGGCCGCGTAGGCTGCCCGGCGGGGACTGCCACCCAGGAGTTCGTCCAGGCCCACGCTCGGTACGGCCGGCACGGGGCCCTCGCGTCCCTCCTCCGGCGCAACCGGACCTGCGGGACGTGGAGGAGATGCCACAATGGTGATTTCCCGCGTCTCGGTGCTGACGCCGTCGTGCAGTTTCAGGATGTCGTCTTCATCGTCAGCATCACGGTGCGGCGGGATGAGGCTCAGGCGGGACAGCATGGACGGCCGGCCGTCACGCCTGCGGGTTTGGGGATCGCCGTGTGCGGCCGGTGCCGTGCTGTCCGGACCGGTGGTTTCCGCTGGTGGGTCTTCCTGGCTGTCCTGGTCCGAGTCCTCGCTGGCGCCTTGCTCAGGCACAACCTCTGACGGGCGTGGGTGCGCAGCCGGCACTCCGTGAGTCAGCAGCAGTGCCAATGCGTCATCGGCGTCCTCATCCACGCCCAGGCGCTGGCCGCGGCGGGAACGAAGCATATCCAGGAGTCCATCGGACTCCTTGGCCTGCAGAATGGGCTGCGGGCCGGTTGCGTTGCGGGCGGCCGCTTCGGCGTCGGTCTCAAAATCAAAGGGCCGGTCGGATACTGCCGTCAGCCGGCGAGCGGGGACGGGGCCGTCCAGCGGCTCGAGTTCACTGAGCTGCTGGGCCCAGCGGTTCGCGTTCTGCAGCGACTTGCGGGCCGGGCTGAAGGTCCACAGCGCAGGCGGCTCCTCACCGATACCGGCCTGGCCCTCCCGCTGCGGCTCGAAGCGGGCCGCCACCGTCCAGTTGCCGTCCTGGCGCCGCCAGGAATCCCATTCCACCGTGGACGGTTCAATTCCATGGGTGGAAAGCCGGTGCTTCACCATGTCATCGAGGGTGGCGGGGTTGTMGCCGAAAATTGAGCGGTAGGTGTCGTGGCCGGGGGAGGGCGAGGCCACTTCAACCTTCCGCGCCTGCTGGGCCACGTATTCCCGCTCGGCGAGGACGGGGCCCTCATACCGCTCCACCTTGGCAAGGGGCAGCCCGGAGAGCTCCGCCACGTCCGATGCTGTGGCACCGCTGCGGATGCGTGCCTGAATGTCCCGCGGGGACATGACAATGGGCGCAACTGCTGTTGCGGCTTTCGCCGACGACCGGCTGGCCGCCCGCAGTGCCTCATCGATCGGCAGCTGGAACATCTCGCCGCCGGCACCGCTCAACAGGAGATGCTCCCCGTCGTCGTGTACGCCTACAAGCCGTAGATCCTGCATGCAAATCCTCCACCCTGGCATTACTATCAATCGAAACTCTGCCACTGACGGGCACTGTTTTCGGTTAGGAGCAAGGGCGCGCCGCGATATTCCGGGACTTTCGCGCGCCGGGCACAAACCGGAGGTGCGCTGCGTTATCAACGGTGATACCCGCCGACGTGAGAGGAACGGAGTTGTGCGGACATGGCCACCGACTACGATGCGCCGCGCAAGTCTGAAGAAGACCTCAGTGAGGATTCGCTGCAGGAGCTAAAGTCCCGGCGGACCGAGAAGCCGGCGGCAGCGGTGGAGGAGGACGAAAATGACCCCGCTGCGGGCTACGAGCTCCCGGGCGCCGATCTGTCCGGCGAGGAGCTGCTGGTCCAGGTGGTACCGCCCCAGCCGGACGAGTTCACCTGTTCCTCATGCTTCCTGGTCCACCACCGTTCCCAGGTCGCCCGGGAACAGAACGGCCACTTCTACTGCACGGAATGCGAAGGGTGAGCCCCGCTCCACTCCCTGGGGCTGAGTTGCCGGGCCTTACTTTCCGGACAGCGCAGCGGCCAGTTCCCCGGGCCGCCGCGAGGAGGTCAGCCAGTAGGGCGTCCGGTCGGACGGGTCGGTGATTTCCACCCGGACCACCGGGTCGATCCAGCCCCGGATGCAGAGGTAGGCGAGACCGTTGAGCTTCGTGCCACGCTGAGCCGTGGCTTCCTTGCCCTTGTAGGTCTCCACGAGGCCGACGAAACGGCGCTCGATGGTGGCCCGGCCCACGGTCAGGGTTTCTTCGGTGACCATGATGGTGGGAGTCGAGAGCACCAGCAGGACGGCAATGATCGCGAACATCACCACTGCGGCGGTGTAGCCCGCCGTCATGCTGATCGGGGCGAAGACCAGGATGCCGGCGCCGGAGATTCCCGCCGCGATGATCCAGATCCAGACGTTGGGCCACAGCCTCTCCCGGAAGACGGCCGGGGCGCCGGCGGAGGGGGTGTTGGGGACAGGTGCAGTTGAACTGGATTCGGGCATGCCATCAGCTTTCCATCTTTGCCCGGCTAATTCATCTTGGCGTTCCGCCGGGGTACCCGTGCGTCCAGTGTGCGTCTAGGAGGGAACGGCGGCTGGGCGTTAGAGTGAGTGACTGTGACTGACGAACTCGCCACGGTTGAAACCGCACCTGACCCTGTTGTCTCCGGCCCTGCGACGGGGGCAGCCGCCGCCTACGGTGCGCCCACGCTGCAGGTACAGCTGAAAATGCTCGACGCCGGCCTGGACGCGCCGTCGTACGCCCACCCCGGTGATGCCGGTGCTGACCTCAGGGCAAGGGAAGATGTGGTGTTGCAGCCGGGCGAGCGGAAGCTGGTGCCAACGGGCGTTTCCATCGCCCTCCCGGACGGGTTTGTGGCGCTGATCCACCCCCGGTCCGGCCTCGCCACGAAGCATGGGCTGACTATCGTCAACGCTCCTGGCACCGTGGATGCCGGTTACCGCGGAGAAATCTCCGTGACGCTGCTGAACACCGATCGCCGCGACGCCATCGAACTGCGGCGCGGCGATAGAATTGCACAGATGGTCATTCAGCGCGTGGAATACGCGCAGTTTGTTCCTGTCAACGAATTGAGTGAATCCGTTCGGGGCGCCGGCGGGTTCGGTTCCACCGGTGGTTTCACGCCGCGAAACGCCTGACACCGGCCACGTGCGTTCACCCGCACAGTGCATGCAGCGGCGCGGGGGCTGCCCGCAGCAGCTTTGACTTTCAGCCGGACCCGGGGCCCGGCCGGGCACTTTCACAACTTAGGAGACAAACCCATGGTTTTTGGGCTCGGCAGGAAATCCAAGAAGGAACAGGACGCCGAACGGGACGAATCCTCCGCGTCAGCGGAATCAGGGGATTCCGGCCGGGCGGCTTCGGAAGATACGGATCGGCGGGCCAACGGACCCTTCGATGTATCCGAAATCGACAGCCACGATGGCTACGTTGACCTCGGTGCCCTGCTCGTCGCCCCGAGCGAGGGACTCCAGCTGCGGCTCGAGGTCGAAGAAGCTACCCAGCGCGTGGTGGCCGTGACCATGGACCTGAACGGTTCAAGCCTGCAGCTGCAGGCCTTTGCCGCCCCCAAGACCGAGGGGCTGTGGGACGAAATCCGCGAGCAGATCGGTCAGTCCGTAGGAAGCCAGGGTGGCCAGGTGGAGGAAGTCCAGGGCGCTTTCGGAACCGAACTGGTCGCCAAGCTGCCTGCCGGTGCCCCGGACGGAAGCCAGGGTTACCGGGTGGCGCGCTTCATCGGCGTGGACGGACCGCGGTGGTTCCTGCGCGGCGTCCTCGGCGGGGAAGCGGCAATGGAGCGTGAGGCCGCCGCTCCGCTGGAAGACCTGTTCCGCCGGATCGTGGTGATCCGTGGCGATAGTCCCATGCCGCCGCGCGACCTGCTTCAACTCCGTTTACCCAAGGACGCCAGCGTTACCCCGCCGCCTTCCGCCACTGAATTCAAGGAGCCGGAGCGCGGTCCGGAAACCACGCAGATTGGCTGATTCCCAGCACGCGTCTCCGGACCCGTCGCCTCGCGCCGGGGTACCGGTCAGCGGGCTCCCGGACAGGGGGCGGGTGCTGTGCCGAGGGTTCATCGAATCTGTGACCTTCCTGCCGGCCAATCAAAGCCCTGCGTTCACGGCGGTCATGGCTGACCCTGACGACCAACGCGCTGGCACCGGCGCCGGACAAGGAAGCGAAAAGCGCCTCCGCGTCGTCTGGCTGGGCCGGCACAGGGTGCCGGGGATCGAGGCCGGTACGGAAGTTCGCGTCGAAGGCATGCTGACCCAAAGCCACRGCCTGCCCACCATCTTCAATCCGCGCTACGAAATCATCTCCAGCCAGGAGCACGAATGACCCCGTCCCAGCTGCCCGAGCCGTCCTCCGGACCAGACCGGCACAGTCCGGAACCTGGCCGTCCCGAGGCGTCCCGTACGAAACCGTCTCCGATGGCGGGACTGGCGGAGGACTACGCGGCCAAAGCCGGACTGCACCGTACCCATGACGGCCGGATCGACGTCCTCAAGAGTGCCGGCGGAGTCCAAGGCATCGCGGAGAGCACCGTCCCGGGCGTGGTTTTCCTCGTGGCGTTCACCATCACCCGGGACCTCACCCTGTCGCTGGTGGCTGCGCTGGCATCCGCGGCAGTCTTTACCGTGGTTCGCCTGGTCCAACGGCGGCCGCTGACCCAGGCCCTGGCCGGAGTGGTGGGCGTGGGCATATCGGCCTGGCTCGCCAACACCACAGGAAAGGCTGAGGACTTCTACCTTCCCGGCTTCTTCACCAACGCCGCCTACATCCTCGCCATGGTCATCTCCATCGCCATCAAATGGCCTTTGGCGGGCTTGTTGTTTGGATTCATCCGCAACGAAGCCCTTGAGTGGCGCAAGGACGCTGCCAGGGTTAAGGCTTACCGCCTGGGCACGTGGATCATCGTGGCGGTGCTGGTACTTCGGCTGGTGGTCCAGGTTCCGCTGTACCTGATGGGGGAGGACGGACTCGCTGCCCTCGCCACCACGCGCCTGATCATGGCGGCCCCGCTGTATATCCTGGGCGTCTGGATCGCCTGGCTGGTCACCCGGCCGGCGCCGGCCGGGGCCGGCGCTCAGCCGTCGAAGCCGTCGTCCTCCGGGGCCTGAGACGCGGCGTGCTGCACGGCTCCGGGCTCGCCGGTGTTATCCGCAGTCTCGGCTAATTCGGCGGACAGCAGTGCCCGCAGTTCGTCTTCCGCGGCGATGGTGGTGACAAAGAACAATTCGTCGCCGCCGTCGATCACGTCGTCGCGGCTGGGCGTGATGGGCGCATGGTCACGGAGGATAGCCACCAGCGTGGCGTCCTCTGGCCACGTGATGTCGCCAACTGTCAGGCCGATGACGTGGGAATCGTGCGGCACGGTGAACTCCACCAGCGAAGAAACCCCCGTCTGCAGGGTCAGCAGCCTGACCAGGTCACCGATTTCCACCGCCTCTTCCACCAGCGCCGTCATCAGTTGGGGGGTGTTGACGGCAACGTCGACGCCCCAGGAATCGTTGAACATCCAGTCGTTCTTGGGGTTGTTGACCCGGCCCACCGTGCGGCCCACGCCGAATTCGGTCTTGGCCAGGAGTGAGACCACCAGGTTCACCTTGTCATCCCCGGTTGCCGAAACCACGACGTCGGCGTCCTCCACTTTTGCCCCCTGCAGGGTGCTGAGCTCGCAGGCGTCGCCGACCAGCCAGTGCGCGCCGCGCAGGCCGCTGCGGCCGATGACCTCCGGCTTGAGGTCGATCAGCAGGATGTCGTGTTTGTGCGCCAGCAGTTCCCGGGCGATCGATGACCCGACACTGCCGGCACCGACGATAACAACTTTCACTACAACTCCTTGGCAGGTGCTTTGGCCAGGATCTGGGCGACCTGGGAACTGCGGTCCACCGGCAGCATGGCATGCACGGTGTCGCCGTCTTGGTAGAGGGTGCCGGACTCAGGCAGCACACCTTCGCCGAACCTGGTGAGGTAGGCAACCCGGATGGTTGCGGCTTTTTCGATCGCGGTGATCCGGTGGCCGATCCAGCCGGCGTCGAGATCCACTTCGGCGAGCACCAGCCGGCCTGAAGGCTCGCGGAAGTCGCCGGCGATGTGCTGCTCGGGGAGGATGCGGCGCAGGACCTGGTCAGCACTCCAGCGCACGGCCGCCACTGTGGGGATACCGAGCCGCTGGTAGATTTCCGCCCGGCCGGGGTCGTAGATCCTGGCCACCACATGCGGAACGTGGAAGGTTTCCCGCGCCACCCGGGTTGCCAGGATGTTGGAGTTGTCGCCGCTGGACACAGCCGCGAAAGCGTAGGCCTCGGCGACTCCGGCCTGTTGGAGCGTGTCCCGGTCGAAGCCCACTCCGGTGACCTTGCGACCGGTGAAGCCCTGCCGGAGCCGGCGGAACGCCCTGTCGTCCTGGTCGATAATCGCGACGGAATGGCCTGCGTCCTCCAGTGTGTGCGCCAGGGTTGCCCCCACCCGGCCACATCCCATGATCACGAAATGCGCCACCGTGTTTCCTTACCTTCCGTCGGCTGTTGCTGCTTCTAGAACTCTACCGGCAGCCCGCGTTCATCAGCCGCTTCGACGTCGTCATGACATGCGACGCGAATAAGACTAACTTTGTGGAGTGCTGACAATACTGAATGCCGTAAAACGGGTGCTGGTGGGCAGACCCTTCAGGAATGACCGGCTGGCCCACACCCTGCTGCCCAAACGGATAGCACTTCCGGTTTTCGCCTCCGATGCGTTGTCATCGGTGGCCTACGCGCCGGATGAAATCCTGCTGACCCTTGCCCTTGCCGGCGTCAGTGCCGTTGCCATTTCGCCGTGGGTTGGCCTGGCCGTCATGGTGGTGCTCCTGACCGTGGTCGCGTCGTACCGCCAGAACGTGCACGCTTACCCCTCCGGTGGTGGAGACTACGAAATCGCCAACGAAAACCTCGGCAAGTATGCCGGGCTGACGGTGGCCTCCGCCCTCCTGGTGGACTACGTCCTGACCGTGGCGGTCTCGATGTCTTCGGCGGCCGCCTACCTCACCACGGCAATTCCCTCCCTGCATGGGCAGCAGGCGCTCCTGGCCACCATCGGCGTCGCCCTCCTCGCCCTGGTCAACCTCCGCGGTATCAAGGAAGCCGGTAGCGTTTTTGCCGTCCCCACCTACATTTTTATGGCCTCGATCCTCGGCATGACAGCTGTGGGCGTGTTCCAGGCGGCCACCGGCCAGCTGGGAGAGGCGCCCTCGGCGAACTTCGAGATTGTGCCGGCTCCCGGCTTCGATCAAGGGCTGGTGGGACTGGCAGGCGCGTTCCTGCTCCTGAGGGCCTTCTCTTCCGGCGCCGCCGCCCTGACCGGTGTTGAAGCCATCAGCAACGGGGTGCCCAACTTCAAAGTCCCCAAGAGCAAAAACGCGGCCACCACGCTGTTGCTGCTCGGATCGATCGGCGCAGCGATGCTGGCAGGCATCATCTACCTGGCCAATGCGACCAGGGTCCACATTGTGCTTGACCCTGCCACCGAATTCCTGCTGAACGGCCTGCCGCTGCCCGAGGGCTACATCCAGACCCCGGCCATCAGCCAGATCGCGCAGACCATCTTCGGGCCCGGGTCCATCCCGTTCTACATCGTGGTGGCGGCCACGGGCGTGATCCTGGTGTTTGCCGCGAATACGGCGTTCAACGGGTTTCCCGTGCTGGGCTCCATCCTGGCCCAGGACGGTTACCTTCCCCGCCAGTTGCGGACCAGGGGAGACCGCCTGGCGTTCAGCAACGGCGTCATTGCCTTGGCCGCCGGCGCACTGGTGCTGATCGTGGCGTTCAACGCAGACGTCACCAAACTGATCCAGTTGTACATTGTGGGCGTCTTCATCTCCTTCACGCTGAGCCAGCTGGGCATGATCATTCACTGGGGCAGGCATCTGAAACTCGCCAAGGACAAAGCGGTGCGGCGTCGGATGATGAAATCCCGCACCATCAACACCATCGGCTTCGGCATGACAGCCCTGGTCCTGGTCATCGTGCTGATCACTAAGTTCGAACAAGGTGCCTGGATCGCGCTGCTGGCCATGGTGGTGCTGTTCCTGATCATGTGGAGCATCCGCGCGCACTATGACAACGTGGCCAAGGAGCTGGCCGTGGATGAGGATTCCTCGCCCCGGGCCCTGCCGTCCCGAGTGCACGCAGTCCTGCTGGTCTCGCATGTGCGCAAACCCGTGCTGCGTGCCCTGGCGTACGCGCGGGCGTCACGGCCTTCGCGGCTGGATGCCATCACCGTGGACATCAACGCCGAGGAAACTGCGCACACCGTTGCCGACTGGGAAAAGCTGGAGATCCCTGTGCCGCTCACGGTCCTGGCCAGCCCCTACCGCGAGACCATCACCCCGATCATGGAGTATGTAAAGAACATGCGCCGCGACTCGCCCCGCGACCTCGTGGTGGTGTACATCCCCGAGTATGTGGTGGGTAAGTGGTGGGAACAGTTGGTCCATAACCAGACAGCATTGCGTATTAAGACCCGGCTGCACTTCGAATCTGGCGTCATGGTGGCCAGTGTCCCGTGGCAGCTCAAATCATCCGAAGAAGCAAAGAACCTGCAGGATATTCAATGACCCCCCAGTCCCACAGCCCTTCCACCACCGCACCCGTCCAGGAAGCCGCCGTCGAGTTGGTGCTCGAGGTCGGCCCTGTGGCTCACGGAGGCCACTGCGTGGCACGCCACGAAGGCAGGGTGATCTTTGTCCGGCACGGGATTCCCGGCGAAAAAGTCCGTGTCCGGTTAACCGACGCGGGGGAGTCGGCCAAATTTTGGCGGGCCGACGTGGTCGAAGTTTTGGAGGCCTCCCCGGACCGGGCGGATCACTTCTGGCATGCGGCGGACTCGCTCCGCTCCTGGCAGCGCGGGCATCCGCCGGTGGGCGGGGCCGAATTCGGCCACATCTCGCTGGCGCGCCAGCGCGGACTGAAGTCCGCGGTACTGGCCGAACAGCTGAGGCGCCTCGCCGGCGTCGAACGCGTACCCGGGGTTCCCGACATGGATAGCCTGGTGGAGGCCGTGGAGGGAAGCGGGCGGGGTTCAGAGGCAGTCCCCGGTACGGACGCAACGTACGACGCCGGCACCGGGCTGGGGTGGCGGACCCGCGCCAGCTTCTCGGTCACCGCCGGCGGAAAACTGGGCATGCATGCGCACCGTTCAGATCACATCATTGCCGTCCGGGAGATGCCCCTGGCCTCCGACGGCATTAACCGGTTGCGGCTGTGGGA
This sequence comes from Pseudarthrobacter sp. 01T43, assembly GCF_056398665.1. Classification (NCBI taxonomy): domain Bacteria; kingdom Bacillati; phylum Actinomycetota; class Actinomycetes; order Micrococcales; family Micrococcaceae; genus Pseudarthrobacter; species Pseudarthrobacter sp. 01T43. The sequence continues at coordinate 47,092 of NZ_JBFTPV010000007.1, forward strand.
CCTCGATTTCCAAGGCATCGAGCGCGTGGAAGTAGCAGCGCCGTCGAACGGCTCGCGCCCCCTGGTGCTGCTCGCTCCCGCACCCCGAACCAGTCCCAAACGGCTCAACGCTGTCGCTGCCCAGCTTCCCGACGACGTTTCCGTGGCCTCGTTCGATCCCCTCACCGAAGAAGTGCGGCAGCTGCGTGGCCGGACGTGGGTCCAGGAATCCGCGGCCGGCCACGAGTACCGGGTGACCGGGGCGGGTTTCTGGCAGATCCACCGCGACGCGCCCGGCACGCTTGTGGGGGCTGTCACAGAATTCCTCCACGGCGGCGGCTTCCTCGGAGCAGGTTCCGTGGTGGCGGACCTTTACGCCGGAGCCGGGCTGTTCACGGCACCGCTGGCCGACGCGGTGGGCGAGACCGGCTCTGTCCTCTCGGTGGAAGGCGCTCCCGGAACCAGCCGGGATGCCCGCAAGAACCTTCACGGCGCCCCGCAGGTGGAAATCGTGCAAGGCCGCGTGGAGCGCGTCCTCCGCCAGAAACCGCGGAATTTCGATGCCTTGCTGCTGGATCCGCCCCGCGCGGGGGCAGGGAAGGCCGTGGTCAGCCAGTTGGTTGCGGCCGGGCCCCGCGCGGTTGCCTACGTTTCGTGTGATCCGGCATCGTTTGCCCGGGACGTCGGGTACTTCCAACAGGCCGGGTGGTCCTTGGCCGGACTGCGTGCGTTTGACCTGTATCCGCACACCCACCACCTGGAGACGGTGGCGTTGCTGACGCCCGCCCCGTGATGCTACTAGGATGGCGGTAGTAATCCCACGTCGCGCACCGTATTCACGGCTGAGTATTCACGGCTGACCTCAGGCAATTTGTGTGGCCAGCACTAATTAGGCCTGCCTAACTAGCAAGCGGTCTACCGCGCGACAAAGATGAAACTGTTGCGAGAGGAGTCCTGCGATGAGCACAGTGGACAGCTTCGGTTCAAAAGGCAAACTTAATGTAGCCGGAACCGAATATGAAATTTTCCGGTTGAACTCCGTTGAAGGTGCAGAAAACCTTCCGTTCAGCCTCAAGGTATTGCTTGAAAACCTGTTGAGGACCGAGGACGGCGCGAACATCACTGCCGATCACGTGCGTGCCTTGGCCGGCTGGGATCCCAATGCCCAACCCGATACAGAAATCCAGTTCACGCCTGCACGCGTGATCATGCAGGACTTCACCGGCGTCCCCTGCGTGGTGGACCTGGCGACCATGCGTGAAGCGGTCAAGGAACTCGGCGGTGACCCCAAGCGGGTCAACCCGTTGGCTCCGGCGGAAATGGTCATTGACCACTCCGTGCAGATCGACGTTTTCGGTAACTCCGGCGCGCTGGAGCGCAACATGGAGATCGAATACCAGCGCAACGGCGAGCGTTACCAGTTCCTTCGCTGGGGCCAGACGGCGTTCGATGACTTCAAGGTGGTTCCCCCGGGAACCGGCATTGTGCACCAGGTCAACATCGAGTACCTGGCCCGCACGGTCATGACCCGCGAAATCGACGGTGTTGTCCGGGCGTACCCTGACACCTGCGTGGGCACCGACTCGCACACCACCATGGTCAACGGCCTGGGTGTCCTGGGCTGGGGCGTTGGCGGCATCGAAGCCGAAGCAGCCATGCTGGGACAGCCGGTCTCGATGCTCATTCCGCGCGTTGTGGGCTTCAAGCTGACCGGGTCCATCCCGGCCGGCGCCACCGCMACGGACGTSGTSCTGACCATCACCGAGCAGCTCCGCAAGCACGGTGTGGTGGGCAAGTTCGTGGAATTCTACGGCGAAGGCGTTGCGGCTGTGCCGCTGGCCAACCGCGCCACCATTGGCAACATGAGCCCGGAATTCGGTTCCACGGCCGCAATGTTCCCGATCGACGACGTCACGCTGGACTACCTGCGCCTCACGGGCCGCTCGGACGAAAACGTGGCACTCGTGGAGTCCTACGCCAAGGAACAGGGCCTCTGGCACGATCCGTCGCGTGAGATCAAGTTCTCCGAATACCTCGAACTGGACCTGTCCACGGTTGTTCCGTCCATCTCCGGCCCGAAGCGTCCCCAGGACCGCATCATCCTGACCGAGTCGAAGGCCCAGTTCCGCGAGGACCTGCGGAACTACGTGAAGGAAGACCTCGCCGACGGCAGCCTGGACGAAGCGATTGACGAAAGCTTCCCGGCTTCCGACTCGCCGTCGTTCACTGCTTCGACGACACACCTGAGCGAAGTGGCCCCGCACTCCCACGGCCCGAAGTCGAACGGACGCCCGTCCACTACGGTGGCCGTCAAGACCGCCGATGGCCGCGARTTCGAACTGGACCACGGTGCMGTYTCGATCGCGTCGATCACSTCCTGCACCAACACGTCCAACCCGTCCGTGATGCTGGCCGCTGCACTGCTGGCCCGCAACGCCGTGGACAAGGGCCTGACCTCCAAGCCGTGGGTGAAGACCTCCGTGGCTCCCGGGTCCAAGGTTGTCACCGACTACTACAACAAGTCCGGCCTGACTCCGTACCTGGAGAAGCTCGGCTTCTACATCGTCGGCTACGGCTGCGCCACCTGCATCGGCAACTCCGGCCCGCTCGACGCCGAGATCTCGGAGGCCATTCAGGCCAACGACCTCTCCGTCACTGCCGTGCTGTCCGGCAACCGCAACTTCGAAGGCCGGATCAACCCGGACGTCAAGATGAACTACCTGGCCTCCCCGCCGCTGGTCATCGCGTACGCCCTCGCCGGCACCATGGACTTCGACTTCGAGAACGACGCCCTGGGCCAGGACGAGGCCGGCAAGGACATCTTCCTGAAGGACATCTGGCCGAACCCGGTCGAGGTCCAGCAGGTCATCGATTCCTCGATCGACAAGGGCATGTTCGCCCGCGGCTACGAAGGCGTCTTCGAGGGCGACGACCGCTGGAAGGCGCTCGACACCCCGGCCGGCGACACCTTCGCCTGGGACGAGAAGTCCACCTACGTCCGGAAGCCCCCGTACTTCGAGGGCATGAAGGCTCAGCCGGAACCCGTGCAGGACATCACCGGCGCGCGCGTGCTGCTGAAGCTGGGCGATTCGGTCACCACGGACCACATCTCCCCGGCCGGTTCCTTCAAGTCGGACACCCCGGCCGGCCAGTACCTGCTGGCCAACGGCGTGGAGCGCAAGGACTTCAACTCCTACGGCTCACGCCGTGGCAACCACGAAGTCATGATCCGCGGCACCTTCGCCAACATCCGGATCAAGAACCAGCTCCTGGACGGCGTCGAAGGTGGCTTCACCCGGGACTTCAGCCAGGCTGACGGCCCGCAGGCCTACGTCTACGACGCCGCCCAGAACTACCAGGCAGCCGGCACTCCGCTGGTGGTCCTCGCCGGCAAGGAGTACGGTTCCGGCTCGTCCCGTGACTGGGCCGCCAAGGGCACCGCACTGCTGGGTGTCAAGGCCGTCGTCGCCGAAAGCTACGAGCGCATCCACCGCTCCAACCTGATCGGCATGGGCGTCCTGCCCCTGCAGTACCCGGCCGGCCAGAACGCCGCCAGCCTGGGCCTGACCGGCACGGAAACCTTCTCGGTTGAGGGCGTCAGCGCCCTGAACGAAGGCACCACGCCGAAGACCCTGAAGGTCACTGCCACCGCAGAAGACGGCACCGCCAAGTCCTTCGACGCGGTACTCCGCATCGATACCCCGGGCGAAGCCGACTACTACCGCAACGGCGGTATCCTGCAGTACGTCCTGCGCCAGATCTCCGCTAACTAGCAGGCATCTGAACAACGCAGCACCCTCCCGAAGCCCCGGCCGGTCAGCGACCAGCCGGGGCTTCGGCTTTGCATTTCACCCAAGGCGTTAGAGTTAATAGGCACGTCTACCACCCGAAGGAGGGGTCATTTGGGAATCTTGGACACCATCCGGAATCCGCAGGACCTTCATGGGTTGTCCCAGGGGCAGCTCGAAGAACTGGCTGATGAGGTCAGGAGTTTCCTCATATCCAATGTTTCCCAGACGGGTGGACACCTGGGCCCCAATCTCGGTGTGGTGGAACTGACACTTGCCGTGCACCGCATCTTCGATTCGCCGCGGGACAGCATCGTGTTCGACACGGGCCATCAGTCGTATGTACACAAGCTTTTGACCGGCCGCCAGGATTTCAGCACCCTGCGCCAGCAGGGCGGCATGTCCGGCTACCCATCCCGCGCAGAGTCTGAGCACGACATCGTGGAAAGCTCGCACGCGTCCTCGTCCCTCTCCTGGGCGGACGGCATCTCACGCGCCCGGCAGCTCACCGGAGAAGGCGACCGCTACGTCGTCGCGATCGTTGGTGACGGTGCGCTGACCGGCGGCATGGCCTGGGAAGCCATCAACAACATCGCGGCAGACAAGCGCCGCCGGGTGGTCATCGTTGTCAATGACAACGGCCGCTCCTATGCGCCCACCGTTGGCGGCTTCGCTGACTACCTCGCATCGCTTCGTCCCACCATCGACTCCTTCCGCGCCACCCCGGCCTACGAAGGAACGCTCGACTGGTGGAAACGGAAGCTGCAGAACGGCGGCCCGGTGGGGCAGTTCACCTACAAGAGCCTGCATGCCATGAAAAAGGGTGTCAAGGACTGGTGGGCGCCGCAGGGGATGTTTGAGGACCTCGGCATGAAGTACATCGGCCCTGTTGACGGCCATAACCTCCAGGCCATGGAGCACGCCCTGTCCACGGCCAGGAACTATGCCGGACCCGTGATTGTCCATGCCATGACTGAAAAAGGCCATGGCTACGCTCCCGCCCGGGCTCATGAAGCGGACCAGTTCCACGCGGTGGGGATCATCGACCCCGAAACCGGTGAACCCACGAGTGCGGCCGGGGCACAGTCCTGGACGTCTGTTTTTGCCGACGAGATCGCTGCCATCTCCGATGAGCGGGCCGATATTGTCGGCATCACCGGCGCCATGCTGATCCCCGTGGGCCTGCACAAGTTCGCCGCCAAGCATCCCGACCGCGTGATAGACGTCGGTATTGCCGAGCAGCACGCACTGACCTCAGCCGCCGGCATGGCCTTCGGCGGTCTCCATCCGGTGGTGGCTGTTTACGCCACGTTCCTCAACCGCGCCTTCGACCAGCTCCTGATGGATGTTGCCCTGCACAAGGCCGGAGTCACCATCGTGCTGGACCGCGCCGGCGTGACCGGTCCGGACGGAGCCAGCCATCACGGCATGTGGGATATGGCAATGGTCCAGATTGTGCCCGGGCTGCACCTCGCCGCGCCGCGTGACGCTTCCCGCCTGCGCGAAGAGCTCCGCGAAGCCGTAGCCATCGATGATGCCCCCACCGTGGTGCGCTTCTCCAAAGGCACCGTCGGAGCCGAGGTGGAAGCCATCGAACGCCTCAGCGACGGTGTGGACGTGCTGGCCCGCCGCCCGGCAGGCTCCGCCGAAAACGATGTCCTGATTGTCAGCGTCGGCGCAATGTCCGAACTTGCGCTGGACGTCTCCAACCGGCTCGGCGCCCAGGGCATCAGCACCACTGTGGTGGACCCGCGGTGGGTGCTGCCCGTGCGCCGCTCCATCATCGCGCTGGCATCGCATCACCGGCTGGTCATCTGCATCGAGGATGGCGTCAGGGCCGGCGGTGTGGGATCACGGATCCGGCAGGAGATGCGCGCCGCCGGGGTCGACACCGCCTTGAACGAGGTGGGCCTTCCCGCAGAGTTCCTTGACCACGGCACCAGGAGCCAGGTTATGGAACGGGTGGGGCTGACGGCACAGCAGATAACGCACGACGTCGTCGCGCAGGTTTTGGGGACGAAGGTTCCGTTTGCGCGTCCCCTGCCAGGCCAGGAGCACCCTACTACCGGCAGCCTCCCGATTCTGTGAGGGAAGAAGACGCCCTGAAGTATCCCGGGGCCGCAGGGGAGTATGGACCGGCCACGCATACCAGCACCACGAGGATTCCCGCAGGCCTCCAGCCAGGCCAGCTGGTCGTGGCGCGGAACAGGAAATGGAACGGCAAAGCCCACTGGGTGGTCCCCGGACGGTACCTGGGAGAGGACCGGCACGGCTGGTGGATCTTTCAAGGAACCAACGAGTTCTGTTCGCGTCCCGGCGCTGCGTTCTACACCCGGTCCGATGCCGTGCTGCTGGTGCCGCGCTCGGGGGACTGGGTTGCCACCTTCTATGATTCGGCACATCCCAACGGGGTCCGGGTCTACATTGACCTCGCTGTGGCCCACGAATGGACAGAGATCCGGCCGGCGGTCACAGAGTTCCATGTGATCGACATGGATCTGGACGTCATCCGGATGGACGGGCGCGGCGTCTTTATCGACGACCAGGACGAGTTTGCCGAGCACGCAGTCGCCATGAACTATCCGGACCGCCTGGTGCAGGACATCCAGGTTGCCGCCGAAGAGCTTTACCAGGCCGTCAAGGCACAGCAGGCACCATTCGACGGCACAGACGTCGAATGGTTCACGAAGGGACGGTCATGAGCGGAATTATCAGGGTCTACAAACGGGACGACGAGGCAGTGCTGCACTTCCGCGAAGGCTGGTTCGACGAGGACTACAGCCAGTTTGTGATGAACTACGGCGTAGTGGGCCACCAGAGCAAAACCGAAGAAACAGACGTTGCGGACGCCGCTGCTGCAGAAGGCCTGATGGACGCCTTCGCGGTCCAGTGCGCGGAGGACGGCTACGCCGAAATCCCCGAAGAAGAGCAGTTCTGGGTTGTTGTCCAGTTCGCGCTTAAGACGAGGGAAGGCACCGACCGGGACCGGTACCTCGAGGAGAAGGCCAAGGACGCGCTTATCAGCCACCTGGCCTGGCGTGGCCTGGGAACCGTGGAGCGCTCCGAGTTCAGCGACTACAAGCTGAACATCTTCTGCCTCTGCCCCGAGGTGAACAAAGCGGTCAACGCCATCAAGGTCTGCAGCCGCGGGGAGGACTTGGACTTCACCAAGCTGAGCATTGGCGCGGCACCCTTTATCGAACCGGCAAACTTCAAGCTCAAGCACTCGGCGAAGCCCGCCAACAGCTTCAGCGTTTAGGGGGAAACCATGACTGAATACCGTCGCCTGGGAAAATCCGGGCTGTCCGTCTCCGTAGTGGGGCTCGGCTGCAACAACCTGGGCCGTGCCAACACGGTGACCGAGTCGCAGGAGGGGACGGACGCCGTCGTGCATGCCGCACTCGACGCCGGCGTGACGCTTTTCGACGTCGCCGACAACTACGGCAGGGAGCCCGGACTCAGCGAAACGATGCTGGGGAAGGCCCTGGCCGGCCGGCGTGAGGATGCGGTGGTAGCCACGAAGTTCGGGATGGACATGCGTGGTGCCAACGGTCCCGACTTTGGTGCCAGGGGATCCCGGCGCTACATTGTGCGGGCGGCGGAGGCGTCGCTGCGCCGGCTCGGTACCGACTGGATAGACCTGTACCAGTTCCATACCCCCGACCCGCTGACCCCCATCGAGGAGACCCTGTCCGCCCTTGATGACCTCGTCACCAGCGGGAAGGTGCGCTACATCGGGCATTCAAACCGTGCGGGCTGGCAAATCGCCGAGGCGGAATTCGTTGCGCGCGCCGCCGGCGGGACGCGTTTTATCTCCACCCAGAACCACTACAACCTCCTGGACCGGCGGGCCGAGCTGGAAGTCACCCCGGCGGCGGAAGCCTACGGCCTGGGTGTCCTGCCGTATTTCCCGCTGGCCAACGGGCTCCTCACCGGAAAATACTCGCCGGACACCGCACCGGAAGGCTCCCGGCTCAGCCACACCCGCACCAACATGGTCCATGACGCTGACTGGGACCAGCTCCAGCGCTTCGGCGCGTTCGCTGCGGCACGCCAGTTGTCCGAGATCCAGGTGGCCTTCTCCTGGCTCGCGGCCCAGCCCGCGGTCAGCAGCGTGATCGCCGGGGCCACCAGGCCCGAGCAGATCCGCCAGAACGCCGAGGCCATCGCCTGGGTGCCCACACCTGCTGAGCTGGACGAACTCGACGGGATCTTCCCCAAGGTCCCCAAAGTCGCACTCTTTTAGGAGACACCGCCGATGACCAGGCTCCTGCTGGACGTTGACACCGGGATCGACGACGCCCTGGCGCTGGCTTACCTCGCTTCGCTTCCCGACGTCGAGTTCGTCGCCGTCACGGCGTCGCCGGGGAATGTGGATGCGCACCAGGTGGCGCGAAACACCCTGGCCATGCTGGAGCTGTGCGGACGCACAGGGGTGCAGGTCGCCGTCGGCGCTGAAGGTCCGCTGGCCATCCCGCTGGTGACCACGCCCGAAACCCACGGACCGCAGGGCATCGGCCATGCCGTCCTCCCGCCGCCCACCGGGTCAGTCTCGCCGCGGCACGCCGCCGACCTGTGGGTGGAGGCGGCCCGGGCGAGCCCGGGGGAGCTGACCGCCCTGATTACGGCGCCGCTGACGAACTTCGCACTGGCCATCCGGCGTGAGCCGCGGCTGCCCGAACTGCTGGGCAAGGTGGTGATCATGGGCGGCAGCTTCTACCACCAGGGAAACACCACCCCCACCGCCGAGTGGAATACGCACGTTGATCCGCAGGCAGCTAAGGAAGTCTATGCGGCTTACCGCGGCTTGCCGGTCGACCGGCTGCCCATTGTCTGTTCACTGGACACCACTGAGCGGATCGAGCTGCGGCCCGAACATGTATTGCGGCTGGCGGAGGCGGCCGGCTGCGCTGAGCGGGAGCTGGTCCTGCCGAAGCAGCCCGAAGGGCTCAGGAGCACCGCGGACAGCCCGCTGGTGCGGCACCTGTCCGACGCCCTGCGCTTCTACTTTGAGTTCCACCGGCTGTACGGGCAGGGCTACGTGGCGCACGTCCACGACTACTTCGCCGCCGGTGTAGCCGCCGGGACCCTCGATTACGCAACCCGCCTGGCCACGGTGGACGTCGAAGTTGAATCGGCACTCCTGATGGGCACCACCGTGGCCGACTACCGGAATCTGTGGAAGCACCCGCCGAATGCCCGGATCGTCTCGGACAACAACCCGGAGCAGGCGTTCGGGGAATTGATCAGATCCATCGGCGCCCTCGCGGCCCGGCTGCGCTGAACCGTCACGTGCAGAGACCCGGCCCTACAGCGCCGCATCCGGTGATAGGTCCACGTCCAGCGCCAGCAAGGCGTTTTCGACCACCTCGGTCAGGGCCGGGTGAATCCAGTACGGTCCCCGCGCGAGTGCGGACACAGGGGTAGACAGCGCGATCGCCTGAACCAGGGGCTGGATCAGGATGGACGCCTCGTGGCCGAGGATGTGGGCTCCCAGCAGCCGGCCGGTGGACTTCTCCGCGATGACTTTGACGATCCCCTCGGAGTCTTCCATGGCCCAGCCATAGGCCGTGCTCCCGTACTCCTGGACAGCCACCACAATGTCTGCGCCGTCGGCAGCCTCGTGCCGGGCTTCCTCCTCCGTGAGCCCGACGGCGGCCACCTGCGGAATGCTGAAGACCGCAAAGGGAACGCCTGTGTAGTCGATGCTCCGCTGCCTGTCCGGGTGTTCGAGGTTGTGGACCACCACCCGCGCCTCCCGGTTGGCCACGTGCTTCAGCTGATAGCGGTTGGCGATGTCGCCGAACGCATAGACGCCCTCCAGCGGTTCACCGTTGGAAAGAATCCTCAGCTGCGCGTCCACCGACAATGTCTTGTCAGCGCTCAGGTCGAAGCCTGCTGCATCGACGTCCAGCCGGTCCGTGTTGGGAACGCGTCCCGTGGCCATCAGCACGATGTCCGTCTCGACGCGCAACTGCTTTCCATCGCCGTCGTCGAACACCGCGGTGACCCGGCCGTCCCCGTTGTCCTCCACCGCCTGCAGCGAGAAGCCAAGCTCCAGCTTCCAGCGGCGGGCGGCAGATTCGGCGAACCGCTGGGCAATATCCCCGTCATTGCCGCGGAGGAGCCGTTGGGAGCGGTTGACCTGGACCACCTCGGTCCCGAACCCGTGGAAGATGGCGGCGAACTCCGCGGCGATGTATCCGCCGCCTACCACCACAACGTGGCCGGGCGGGCCGTCGATGCGCATCACGGTGTCCGAGGTATGCACCTGCGGGAGGTCCATGCCGGGGACGTCCGGCACCACCGCCCGGGACCCGGCGGCCACCACCACCCGGTCGGCGGTGATGATGGTTCCGGATTCCGTGGTCAGCGACCGGGGCCCGGTGAAGCGCACGTATTCCTGATACAGGTCCACGTTGTCCAGCTCCTCGGCCCGGTAGCGCCGGCCGTCTTCGGAGATGGCATCGATGCGGTTGAAGATCCGGTCCCGGATGGCATTCCAGCGCACTTTGTCCAGCGTCAGTTCCACGCCGAGACGTGACGCCTCGGCGGGAACGGCGGCCAGCGCCGCCGGGTAGGCGAACATCTTCGTCGGGATGCACCCGACATTCACGCACGTACCGCCGAAGACGCCGCCGTCGATGAGGGCCACCCGCTTGCCGTCCCAGAACGGGGTGATCAGCGAGTTTCCCGATCCGGAACCGATGATGGCGAGATCGTAATGGGGCATGGTTCGGCCTTTCGGAAGGTCAGGACGGCACGTGTCAGGGAGTCTACTATCCATCGCATGCCCCCCCCTTGCCGGTAGACTGATGCCGGACCCGGGCCGGCGCAGAAGCCCCCGGCTGCCGCCGAGGTGACATAGGCGGCGTTCCGCGCCGCCCGGCATTCCGGTCGTCAGAGCCTGCCTCCCCAAAAGGAACGCCATGTCATCGCCATTTCTTACGCTGCCGCCGCAGACGCCCGCCACAGCCCGCAAGCGCCGCCTGCTGGAAATCCTCGGAGCCCTGGCCATTGCAGGGACCTACATCTACCTGGTCGTTAACCAGCCCGCCGACATCACCGGCGGCCCGGGCAGCGCCGCGGCGCTGATCGCACTCTCCGGGTTCCTCGTGGGCGCCGTCCTGCTGATCGTTGCCGTGCTGCCCACTCTGCCCGTGTTAACGTTGGTGCTGATTCCGGTAGCTCTGGTGCTGAACATCGTCCTGGGCCAGTTCGTGGGCAGCACCTTGGTGCCCTTCTACCTTGATGCCATCGGCACTGTCCTGATCGCTGTCCTGGCCGGTCCGGCCGCGGGCGCTGCCACGGGCGCCCTCAGCAGCATCGTTTGGTCTTTCTTCAACCCCACCGTCCTGCCCTTCGCCGCCGGCGCGGCCCTGATCGGCTGCCTGGCCGGCCTCGCCGCACGCTACGGCCTCTTCCGCCGCTTCTACCTGGTTCCCGTGGCTGGATTCCTGACCGGCGTCATCGGCGGCGTGGTGTCCGCTCCCGTTGCCGCCTTCGTCTTCGGCGGCACGTCCGGCCTGGCCACCGGCGCCATCGTCAGCGCCTTCCGCTCCATGGGGGACAGCCTGCTGGCCGCCATCACCAAGCAAGCCCTGATCTCGGACCCGATGGACAAGGCAATTGTTTTCACCCTCGTGGCCCTTCTGGTCTATGCGCTGCCGCGCCGCACCAGGCTGCAGTTCCCCTTCGTCCGGCGGCACCGGGTGCTGGCCGGCCAGGACGTGCTGCAGAGACGGGACGTGCAGCCAGTACCTGATGTGGAGGGCGGGAGGGCAAGCGGCCAGGACTCCTGACCCGCCACTGATGCGCCTCCACCCCCTCACGTCGCTGGCGGCTGCCGGCAGCACAGCGGTCATCACGACGGCGGCAGCCTGGTTGCCGTTGTCTGCCGCCGTTGGTGCCGCTGCCGTGGGATTGGCGTTCGCGGCCGGAATCTCCCACCGGATGCTGCCCGCGGCGGCCGCCGTCCTGGTTCCGTTGGGGGTGTCCCTGTTGCTGCTGCATGGCCTGTTCTTCCCGGAGGGCGTCACCGTCCTGGCGCAGTGGGGACCGGCGCGGGTGACCACCGAAGGGCTGCAGTTCGCCGTGGAGCGCGTGGCGCAGCTTTCTGCTGCAGTGCTTGCCTTGCTGCTGTTCTCCTTCAGTGTCAGCGTGCCCGACCTGGTGGCGGCGCTGTCGTCGCGGGGCGTCAAGGGGCGGTTCGGCTACGTCCTCGCCTCGACCCTCACTCTCTTGCCTGCCATCAGCGCGCGGGTGCAGCGGATCCGGCAGGCGCAGGAGTCCCGCGGCCTGGTGATCCGCCGGGGCTGGGCTCACCGGGTGATCGCCTTTCGCCTTCAGGCCGTCCCCCTGGTCCTGGCCTTGGTGGAGGAGGCGGGGACGCGCGCCCAGGCGCTGGAGGCACGCGGTTTCAGCAGCCAGGGCCCTCGAACGAGCTACCGCGAGGTTCCGGACCCGCCATCCCAGCGTGTTGTGCGGATGGTGCTGCTCGTGGCAGCTGTTGCGGCAGTTGCCGCCCGGCTCGGGTTCCCGACGGCGGGCGCGTAGCCATGCACGACACGTCGGCTCCGGCGCTGGCCGCAGACATAAGCCGCTTCACGTATCACGGTGATGCAGGCCCGGTGCTGGGCGCCATCAGCCTGTCCCTGGCCCCGGGAACCCTGACAGCAGTCCTCGGCGGCTCGGGCAGTGGCAAATCGACTCTGGGACGGCTCCTGGCCGGCTGGCTCCGCCCTGGCAGCGGCGGTGCTTTCGAAGGATTCCTGGAACTGGCCGGCACCCGGCTCGAGTTCCGGGGCGCGCCGGAGGATCCGCACATCGACCCGGCCGGGTGGTGCCGCCAGGTCGGCTTTGTCCCGCAGGACGCGGCGGCGTCGTTGTCTTCTGTCCGTGCCACCGTGGCCGAGGAGTTGGCGTTTGGTCTCGAAAACTTGGGGACGGCCCGGCCGGAGATGCAGGCAGCCGTCCGGCGGGTGGCGTCCCTGACCGGGCTGGAGCATCTCCTGGACCGTGATCCGGCCAGGCTCTCAGGGGGCGAGCTTCGCCGCCTGGCCATCGGCTGCGCCATCATCACGGGCCCGGCCGTGCTGGTTCTCGACGAACCATTTGCCTCTTTGGACACCGACGGCTCAGCAGCCCTGACGGCCCTGGTGCGGAGCCTCGTGGCCGGTGGCACCGCCGTCGTGCTTTTGAGCCAGGCGGTGGACGCCCTGCTGCCCGAGGCCGGGCACTGCATCCTGCTGAACAACGGCGCGTCAGTTGCCGAGGGCACCCCGGCGCAACTGGCCACCTCTCCGGAACTCGCTGCCGCCGGCGTCATCGGGACGGGTAGCGGCGGGGACGGCTCGCCGCCGCACCAGCCGGCCCGGGCCGGTCAGGCTGTCACGCGTCAAGCGGGCGTCAGGCCGGTGCCGGCACGGGTACCCGCGCTGGAGCTCCGCGACGTGAGCTTCGCCTATGACAGGCTGCCTGCGCGGAGGCGGGCCGCTGGCGGCACCGCGAATCCCGCCGTCCTGGACGGCGTCAGCCTGTCAGTCCAGCCAGGGGAGATCGTTGCTGTCACCGGGCCGAATGGAGCCGGAAAATCCACGCTGCTGCGGCACCTGAACGGCCTGCTTCAGCCGCTGGCAGGCAACGTCAGGATCAACGGGCAGGACATTGCCGGGCTGCTCCCGGGCAGGGTGGCCGCCGACGTCGGCCTGCTCTTCCAGGACCCTCGTGACCAGCTCTTCGAGCGGACAGCGGAACGGGAAGTCGGATTTGGCCTGGCTGGTGGCCCGGCAGCCACAGCCTCGGTTCGGCGTGCTTTGGCCGCTGTGGGCCTCGCGGAAGACGCTGGAAAGCACCCCGCTGAACTGCCGGCCTCCCAGCAGCGGCTCTTGGCATTGGCCACGGTCCTGGCCAGGCAGCCGCGCGTGATGGCACTGGATGAACCGACAGTAGCCCTCGACCGCCGCGGGCTGGCCATGCTGGACGCCGCGGTGCTGCTAGCTGCAGCGGAGGGTGCCGCCGTCGTGCTGGTCACGCATGACCTGGCCTACGCCCGGTCCGTGGCGCACCGGACAGTGCGCTTGGAGGCCGGCCGCCTGCACGAGATGTGAGCCGCCGGGCTGGGACGTCAGGCTGGGATGGTGGACTGTGATGGGGCGGTGCTGGATGCAACGCCGGGTGCGTGGAAGGGCTTGCCGTTCGCCCGCTCCGAGGCGCCGACCCGGTCAAGGTACGGCGTAATGCCGCCCAGGAACATCGGCCAGCCCGCGCCGAGGATCATGCACAGGTCGATGTCCTCGGGACCGGCCACCACGCCCTCGTCCAGCATCAGGCCGATCTCCTCGGCCAGGGCGTCCTGCACCCGGTGCAGGACGTCAGCTCCGGTGGAGGGGGACGTGCCGAAGGACATCAGTGCGAGGGTGGACGCGGGTATTTCCTGGCTGCCGTCAGCGGCCGGAGCCCAGAGCGACTTTACGCCGTTATCGATCAGCTTCTTCAAGTTGGCCGACACCTCAAAGCGGTCTCCGAATGCGGCGTGCAGGGACTCCTGGACGTGCTGGGCCACCGGCAGGCCCACCATGGCGCCGAGCGTGAACGGGGTCATCGGCAGGCCCATGGGCCGGAGGGCATTGTCGGCAATGTCGGCGGGGGTGCCTTCGTCAAAGGCCGCCGTCACTTCGCCCATGAGCCGCAGCAGGATCCTGTTGACCACAAACGCGGGCGCGTCCTTGACCAGGACCGCCGTCTTCTTCAGGCCCTTGGCCAGCTCAAACGCGGTGGCCAGGACGGCGTCGTCGGTCTTGGGCGCCCGCACGATCTCCAGCAGCGGCATCACCGCCACCGGGTTGAAGAAATGGAAGCCCACCAGCCGTTCCGGGTGCAGAAGGTCCTCAGCCATCGCCGTCACGGAGAGGGATGAGGTATTGGTGGCGAGAATGCACTCCGGTGAGACGATGGCCTCCACCTCGGCGAAGACCTGCTTCTTGACGTTCAGTTCTTCGAAAACGGCCTCAATGACGAAGTCGGCGTCGGCGAAGGCCGCCTTGGAGACCGAGCCGGTGACCAGTGCCTTGGTGCGGTTGGCTGCGTCCGGGCTGATGCGTTTCTTGCCCAGCAGTTTGTCCACCTCGGCATGGACGTAACCCACGCCCTTGTCCACGCGGGCCTGGTCTATGTCCGTCATGACCACGGGGACCTTGAGCTGGCGGGCGAACAGCAGGGCGAGCTGGCTGGCCATCAGCCCTGCTCCCACCACGCCGACCTTGGTGACCGGCCGGGCGAGCTTCCGGTCGGGTGCACCCGCCGGCCGTTTGGACCGCTTCTGGACCAGGTCCAGGAAGGCGTACACGGTGGCGCGGAATTCGTCGGTCTGCATCAGCCCGGCCAGGGTCTCGCACTCGAGTGCGGCGGAATCAGCTTGGCTCATGGTGCGGTTGACCTCGAGGATGTCCAGGACCTTTGCCGGTGCCGGGGACGCGTTGGACGTCTTGGCCTCCACCAGCGCGCGGCCGCCTGCCACCGCTG
Source organism: Pseudarthrobacter sp. 01T43 (assembly GCF_056398665.1). Classification (NCBI taxonomy): domain Bacteria; kingdom Bacillati; phylum Actinomycetota; class Actinomycetes; order Micrococcales; family Micrococcaceae; genus Pseudarthrobacter; species Pseudarthrobacter sp. 01T43. Next base: position 62,382 of record NZ_JBFTPV010000007.1, read on the forward strand.
CTGACCAGCGGGCGGCGACTGCGTGGTCTGCTGGATCGACGGCGTTGGCCCGCTCCGGAGCCACCTCGCCGCTGATAACCTTGGCCGCCCAGAGGAGGGACTGTTCCAGGAAGTCGGCCGGCTCGAACAGGGCGTCGGCGATGCCGAGTTCGAAGGCCTGCGGTCCGCTGAGGGTCCGGTTGTTGCTGAGCGGGTTTTCGATCATCACCTTGACCGCATTCTCCGGCCCGATCAGCCGCGGCAGGATGTAGACGCCGCCCCAGCCCGGGACCAGGCCCAGGAAGGCCTCAGGCAGCGCCAGTGCGCCGGCTCCCGTAGATACGGTGCGGTAAGTGGACTGCAGGGCGATCTCCAGGCCGCCGCCCAGGGCCACGCCGTTGATGAAGGCGAAGCTGGGTACCCCGAGGTTGGCCAGGGTGGCGTACACATCGTGGCCGAGCTGGGCCATCCACAGGCCGTGTTCGCGGTTCTCGAGTGACTTGACTGCGGACAGGTCTGCGCCGGCCACCAGGAAATAGGGCTTGCCGGTGACGCCGACGCCAACGATCTCGCCGCGGGCGGCACGCTCCTTCAGCTGCTCCAGGACCGTGCCCAGCTCAACCAGGGTGTTCGGGCCCAGGGTGGTGGGCTTGGAGTGGTCCAGGCCGTTGTCGAGGGTGATCAGTGCAAAGACTCCGGGGCTTGGCTGGCCCGGTGACGCCGGCAGTTCAACGTCCTGGACGTAGGAGTGTGTCACAGTTTCATTCGGAAAGAGTTCGGCAAGCTTGGTGAAATCTGCGGCGCTCATGCGGCAGCTCCTTCGGTGGTTGCTTCGGCTGCTGTGTCTGCGGCCGCTGAGGCGGCACCGCTGTAGTCTGCGTATTTCGAGTGACGCGGGTTTTCCCAAATGACGGTGGCGCCCATGCCCAGGCCGATGCACATGGTGGTGATGCCGTACCGGACCGACCGGTCTTCCTCGAACTGCCGCGCCAGTTGGGTCATCAGCCTGACGCCGGACGAGGCCAGCGGGTGGCCCACCGCGATCGCTCCGCCGTAGCGGTTAACCCGGGGATCATCGTCGGAAATTCCAAAGTGGTCCAGGAAACTTAGCACCTGGACGGCGAAGGCTTCGTTGATTTCGAAAAGCCCGATGTCCTCAATAGTCAGGCCCGCATTCTTCAATGCCTTTTCGGTGGCGGGAACCGGCCCGATGCCCATGACTTCCGGCTCGACGCCCGCATAGGCGTAGCTGACCAGGCGCATCTTGACGGGCAGGCCCAGCTCCACGGCGGCCTCGGATGATGCCAGGACCGCGGCCGTGGCTCCGTCGTTCAGGCCGGCTGCGTTGCCGGCCGTCACGCGGCCATGGGCGCGGAAGGGAGTGCGCAGGGCGGCAAGATCCTCCAACGTGGTGCCCGGGCGGGGCGGCTCATCAACGCTGTTCAGCGTCCAGCCCTGGCCTGGCTTGAGGGTGGCCACGGGGACGAGGTCAGGTTGGATCTGCCCGCGGGCGTAAGCTGCCGCCAGCTTGTCCTGTGAGGCAACAGCGTAGGCGTCCGTGCGTTCCTTGGTGATATCGGGGAAACGGTCATGCAGGTTTTCGGCCGTGTTGCCCATGTTCAGCGCGGCCGGATCGACCAGGCGCTCGGACATAAAGCGCGGGTTCGGATCGGCGCCGGAGCCCATCGGATGGTTGCCCATGTGCTCCACGCCGCCGGCAATCACGACGTCGTACGCGCCGAAGCCGATGCCGCTCGCCGTCGTGGTGACTGCTGTCATGGCACCGGCGCACATCCTGTCGATGGCGAAGCCGGGGACTGTGCGGGGGAGCCCGGCCAGGAGGGCGGCCGTGCGGCCGAGCGTCAGGCCCTGATCCCCGGTCTGGGTGGTGGCGGCCACGGCCACTTCGTCGATCCGCGCTGCAGGCAGGGTGGGGTTGCGGCGCAGCAGTTCGCGGATGCACTTCACCATCAGGTCATCTGCCCGGGTGCCGGCATAGATGCCTTTCTCGCCGGCTTTCCCGAAAGGGGTGCGCACGCCGTCGACAAAAACGACGTCGCGGACTGTGCGCGGGGACCCGCTGCTGTGTTCTTCGCTGTGGCGGGCTTGGCTCACGTTTACTCCTCATCGAGACATTGGCGCCGTCCGAGGCTAGTAAACGGCGCTCGGCCGGACGGCATTTGTCACTATGTTACCCGTGAGTAACATAGTGGGCAAGAGTCCGATGAGGAGGTGCTACTCGGTGGCTTTGGTTTCCTTATCCGGCAGCGGCTGCGGGTTGAGGAAAGCGTCCGTGATCAGCGGCGCGACCAGGTCGATCTGCCACGCTCGGGCTCCCAGGGAGCTGAGTTCGGCGGCCACCGTTTCTTCGTTGAGGTCCGACGGCGGACGCCAGGCCACGCGACGCAGGTAGTCCGGCGTCAGCAGGTTTTCCATCGGCAGGTTCAGTTCTTCGGCCTTCGCCTGCAGGAGCGGGCGGGCTGTGGACAGGCGCTGTGCGGCCTCGGGATCGCGGTCGGCCCATACGCGCGGCGGGGGAGGGGCGTTGGTGGGCAGGTGCAGGGGCGGGAGTTCCTCGAGCTCCCTGGCGGCCGCAATGCACCGGAGCCACCTGGGCGCTTCGCGCTGCGCAGCCCGCCCGTGGAAACCCTTGGTGCCCAGGAGCTGGGGCACGGTTGAGGGCATGGCCTTGGCCGCGGAGACCAGGGCCGAATCAGGAATCAGCCGGCCCGGCGCAACGTCACGCTTCTGCGCCAGCGAGTCCCGCTCGAGCCACATCTCACGGACTGCCGCGAGCTGGCGGCGGTCGCGGATCTGGTGGAGGCCGGAGGTCTTTCGCCAGGGGTCAATCCTGGGCGGCGCCACGCCAGCGGCCAGGATTGCGGCAAATTCCTGCTCCGCGTATTCCAGCTTGTCGTCGGCCAGGAGCAGTTCGATGAGTTCTTCGCGCAGCTCCGTCAGGACTTCCACGTCCAGGGCGGCATAGCGCAGCCAGGGTTCCGGCAGCGGCCGGGTGGACCAGTCGGCGGCGGAATGTTCCTTTGCCAGTCCAAAACCAAGCAGCTGTTCGATGACGGCGGCCAGGCCCACGCGGGGCAATCCGGCCAGCCGTGCCGCGAGTTCGGTGTCGAAAAGTTTGTCCGGCCACATGCCAAGCTCCAGCAGGCAGGGCAGGTCCTGGCTTGCGGCATGGAGGATCCATTCCACGCCTTTGAGGGCATCGTTGATGATGGCCAGGTCCTCGAACGGCTCGGGGTCAATCAGCCAGGTGCCGGAGCCTTCGCGGCGGATCTGGACCAGGAAGGCGCGCTGGCCGTAGCGGAATCCTGAGGCGCGCTCGGCATCGACTCCGGCGGGTCCGGTTCCGGCGGCGATGGCAGCCGCGCACCGCTCCAGCCCGGACTGCGTTTCGATGACGAGCGGGACGCCGTCGCGGGGTGCATCGAGGTCGATGACGACGGGGACCTGGCTGTCGAAGCCTTCCACCGTGATGTGGGCAGTCGTTTCATCAGCCGGGGCGCCGGCTGTGGTGTTATCCGGAATGTGAGGGGTCATGGTGCTTTCAGTTTACCGACCAGTGTTCAATGACGATGACCGGTCCTAGTTCCGGCGGCGGTGGGGAAGGGCCGAGACGCCTTCGGGCAGAGGGGGAAGTCCGGCAAACGTGCAGACCATGTCGGACCACGCCTCCAGGTGCGCGGTGACGTCCGACGACGCCGGGGTCCAGGACGCTCGGAGTTCGATGTCGATCGACCCGGGACGGTCCGACAGCGTCCCGAAGCTCTCTGACAGGACACGGGTGGCAGTCCCGCCGGCGGCCCGGTAAGGGGCCTTGTGCTCTTCGAGGGCGTCAACGAGCCACGTCCAAGCGACGGTGCCGAGCATCTCGTCATTGCCCATTTCGGGCTCGAGCTGGGCCCGGATGTAGGTGACGATGCGGAATTCGCCGTCCCAGACCTCGGACCCCTCGGGGTCGTGCAGCAGGATGAACCGTCCGGTGGCCAGCTCGGTGTCGTCCTCATCCTTCGTGCCGGAGGCTGCGGCCAGGGCCATGGCTGCGGGCCCGTGGACGGGGGTGGTGCCGCTGCCGGGACCGGACGCCATGACCTCGGCGCCCAGTGCCACGGCGAACGGTGCCAGCCGCGCCGGCGCCGGAATTTCCGCCAAGCGCAGTTCACTGCGGCATTGGGCCTTCCTGAGGGATCCCAAGGCGTGGAGAAATTCCGGGGGAACCTGGGCGAGTGCGTTCACCTTCGCAGATTACGCAACAGCGCCGGGCACGCAGTGCAGGCTCGCCGTCGTCCGGTCATGCTACCTTGCCGCCCTGCCCTCATCGTGGGCGGCAAGTTCACGCCGGATCGCGGCTACGAACGCGTCAATGTCCGCTTCGCTGGTGTCGAAGGAACACATCCAACGGACCTCCCGGGCGGCTTCATCCCAGTCATAGAAACGGAAGGACTCCCGCAACCGGTCCGCCACCCCGGCCGGCAGGACCGCGAACACGCCATTGGATTCGGTCTTTTGGGTGGGCTCCACGCCGTCGATCGCCTCCACCGCGGTCCGCAGCCGGGCGGCCATGGCGTTGGCGTGCGCGGCTGAACGAAGCCACAGATCGCCCTCCAGCAGCGCAATGAACTGGGCCGAGAGGAAGCGCATTTTTGAGGCGAGCTGCATGTTCATCTTGCGGAGGAACACCAGGCCATGGGCGGCTTCAGGGTTCAGGGCAACCACCACTTCGCCGTAAAGTAGCCCGTTCTTGGTGCCGCCGAAGGAGAGGATGTCCACTCCGGCGTCACGCGTGAACGCCCGCAGTGGCACGCCGAGGTGGGCAGCCGCGTTAGCCAGCCGCGCCCCGTCCATGTGGAGTTTCATGCCCTTTGAGTGGGCGTGCTCGGCGATGGCGCGCACTTCGTCCGGGGTGTAGCACGTGCCCAGCTCGGTGGTCTGGGTGATGGAGACAGCCAGCGGCTGTGCGCGGTGTTCATCGCCGAAGCCCCACGCTTCGCGGTCGATCAGCTCCGGGGTCAGCTTGCCGTCGGGTGTGGGGACCTGCAGCAGCTTGATACCGCCGATGCGTTCCGGGGCGCCGTTCTCGTCCATGTTGATGTGGGCCGTCGACGCACACACCACAGCGCCCCAGCGTGGCAGCAGCGACTGGAGGGACAAAACGTTGGCCCCGGTGCCGTTGAAGACGGGGAAGCATTCGATGCCGGGCCCGAAGTGCTCTTCCATCAGTTCCTGCAGGCGGACCGTGTAGTCGTCCTCGCCGTAGGACACCTGGTGGCCTTGGTTGGCTGCCGCGAGTGCGGCCAGGACTTCGGGGTGGACGCCCGAATAGTTGTCAGACGCGAAGCCGCGAACGGACGGATCATGCAGCCGCGCGGTGGCGTTGTCGGTCCGGGTGGCGGCAGGTGCCGTAGTTGTCATTGATTTGCTCACGTTCTCAGTCTAGGGACGTCAGGGCGACGGGTGCCGTGGAGCCGGATCCTGGAACCAGCCGCAACTGCCGGCCGTTCAGCTCAGTCGCCGGGCGGCCGAAAAGTCCGACGACGGCGGCCGCCAGGTCCTCGACATCGGTGGCGCCGGGGAAGGTCCGTTCCGGGTGCTCCTGCCGGAGTCCGGCGTCCACCAGCGCCTTCACCACGAACACAACGGCGGCGCTGCGGAGCTCCGTGCCTGCGCCGGCGGCCGCGCGGGCCAGTCCATCGGCCACGGCCAAGGTCCAGGCTTCGGCAGCGGCCTTGGCCGCGACGTAACTGGCAGTGGCTGCCGCCGGATGCGCCACTGCGGTGGAGGAGACGATGGCGAGCCTCCCTTTGCTGGAGGCGGCGAGGTCGTCATAGAAAACCCGGGACACGTTCCGGAGCGTGGTGATGGCGCCGCGCTCCAGGAAGTCCCAGTCGGCATCGCTCTGGTCCGTGATGCCCTTGGCACCGCGCCAGCCGCCCACCAGATGGATGACGGCATCCATCGGCCCCGCCGATTCCGCGAGTGCGTCCCGGAGGGCGCGGACACCGGCCAGATCAGCAAGGTCGCACACCAGGGGAGTGACGCCGTCGCCCGCTCTTGTTGCGGCGGCGTCGATCCGCGCCTTATCGGAACCCACGGTGAAGACCCGGAACCCGGCCTGCCGCAGCGCTTTGGCCGCAGCGATCCCCGAAGGTCCGCTGCCGCCGGTGACCAAAACATTCAACTCGTTGGGTTCGTTCATAGGGCGGAGGCTCCTGTGATGCCTGCGGTGGATTCGATGACCGGGCGCATTTTCTTCTCCAATGCCTCGTAGAACATGGACAGCGGGAATTCGTCGTCCAGCACCTGGTCCGTGAGGCCGCGGGGCGGGCCGGACACCGGAAGGGCGTCGGCGCCTTTGGCCCAGACAGATGCGGGGCTGGGTGTGACGGTTCGGGAAATCAGGTCATAGGCGGCAAGCCAATGCGCGGTCTTGGGCCGGTCGATGGAGCGCCAGTACAGGTCGTCGATGGCGGTCCCGAGTGCGATCACTGCGTCCGGCACCTGGTCCCAGTCGATGCGGAGCCGGGTGTCGGTCCAGTGCAGAACGTGGTGCTGGTGCAGCCAGGCGAAGAGCAACTGGCCGCCGAGGCCGTCATAGTTGCGCACCCGGCTGCCGCTGATCGCAAAGCGGAAGATCCGGTCGAAGATGATGGCGTACTGCACGAGTTTTGCGTGCCGGCGCGCTTCCGGCCGGGCATCGTCGTCCTTTTCAATCCGGACGGACTCCCGGAAAGCGGTGAGGTCGCAGCGCAGTTCCTCCAGCGAATACAGGAAGTACGGCATGCGCTGCTTGATCATGAACGGGTCAAAGGGCAGGTCCCCGCGCATGTGGGTGCGGTCATGAATCAGGTCCCACATCACAAACGTGGCCTCAGCCAGTTCCTGGTCCGCCAGGAGTTCAGCGGCACCCTCCGGAAGATCCAGGGACGTAATGTCCGCCGCCGCGCGCAGGACGCGGCGGAAGCGGGCAGCTTCGCGGTCCGCGAAGATGGCGCCCCAGGTGAAGCTAGGCGTTTCCCGGACAGCTATGGTTTCCGGAAAGAGCACGGCCGAATTGGTGTTGTAGCCGCGGGTGAAGTCCAGGAACCGGATGGGTACAAAGAGTTTGTTGGAATATTCTCCAGCTTCCAGCTCGGCCACGAACTCTGGCCAGATCACTTCAACCAGGACGGCCTCCACCAGCCTGCTGCTGCTTCCGTTCTGCGTGTACATGGGGAAGATGACAAGGTGTGCCAGCCCGTCCTGGCGCTGCAGCTGCGGCTGGAAAGCCAGCAGCGAGGAAAGGAAGTCCGGCACGCCGAACCCATTTTTCACCCAAGCCTCGAAGTCGGCGACGACGGCACCCAGGTAGGCGGCGTCGTGCGGGAAGAGGGGTGCCAGTTCCTTGACGGCCTCGGTGATGGCGGCAACTTCCAGGGCAGCAGCGGCGTGGTGGGCCGGTTCAGGCACTGAACCGTCCTGGCTCTGCAGCGCCTGGAGAGCTTCCGCTGCGGTCCTGAGCGTCAGCCAGGTGGGATTTTCGGCGCTGATCCTGGTGGGGCGGGCGGTGATGGTGACGGTCATTGACGACTGCCTTTCTCCTTGCTTGGGGCATCTACGGCGAGCGTAGCAAGCATCCAGAGTCCCTAACTCAAAAGACGGCTTGAGCATAAGAAAGTCTCATGCTCAAGCCGTATCGAAGCCCGGCCAGATACGGCCGGACCTCTGCCTGAGCGGGTCAGGACTCTGCGGATTTGTGCCCGTCCGCAGCCCGTGGAACCAGTTTCAGGGACACCGAATTGATGCAGTACCGCTGGTCAGTGGGGGTACCGTAACCTTCCCCGGCAAACACATGGCCCAAGTGCGAGTCGCAGTTTGAGCACCGCACCTCAACCCGCTCCATGCCGAGGGTGCGGTCATGGATGTACCGCACAGTGCCGTCAGCCAGGGGCGCCCAGAAAGACGGCCAGCCGCAGTGGGAATCGAACTTTTCGTTGCTCCTGAACAGTTCTGCCCCGCAGGCACGGCACTGGTAAACACCCTCTGCGTGGGTGTCCACGTACTCGCCGGTGTAGGGACGCTCGGTGCCCGACTGCCGCAGCACGTGGTACTCCTCCGGAGTGAGCTCCTGCCGCCACTCGTCGTCGGACTTCCGGACGGCGGGCTCGGGCGCGTCGGGTCCGGCGCCCAGCGCCGACGCCGGGATCGAATCGGTGGCTTTGTTTCCGAAAACGCTCTTTCCAAAGATACTCATAGTGTGCTCAACGCTCAGGAGTCGCCGATAAATCCCGAACCGGCATACAGGTGGAGCACGGGGAGCCCCAACTGGTCCTGGGCTTTGTTGGCCCAGTCCGTATGGAAGGTGTCCGCAACCGCATGCGGCCGGGTGATCACCACTGCCTGTGAAGCACCGAGTTCCTTCACTTTGGCAACCAGGCCATTAACGGCACCGCCATCCACCACTTCGCCGGTGACGCCGCCACCCAGCCCTTCGAGGGCAGCCAGTGAGACCGCCAGCGTCTCTGCAGCCTCCGCCCTTTCAGCGCTGGGATCAGGGCTATGCGCGGCCAGGTCGCGGAAGGCTTTGGCGACATCCAGCATGGACAGATTCTCAAGGAAATCCACCAGGAGGTGCCGCTCGGTGTTGGCCGGGACCAGCAGGACAAGTCCTGTGTCCGAGCCGTCCACCAGCCGTTGGATGTTGACGCGGTCATCTGCACCCAGGGGTTCTTCAGTCAGAATGACGATTGGATCGCTCATGGCATCAGCCTAGCGGTGCGCGCTGGTGCCTGCACAGAATGGACACCACGGCGGTCGAAATGTGGCCAACCGGCCCGCGGCGGTAAGAATGGTTCCATGGCACCTTCCACGCGAACTCCCACGTTGACGGCGATACTCCCTGTTGACGCCGGCGGCCGCCTGTCGCTGCGCGCGAAATGGGCTTTGGGCGGGGCCATAGGTGGCGGTGCCCTTACCGGCCTGCTTGCCACGGGTTCCTCAGCCCTTGCACTTTACTTTGCCCGGCGGGTGATCACTCCCGTCAAGCAACGGGCGGCCGACCAGGAAGTTCTGGCGGTCATCCGGGAAGGCGACGGAATGCAGGTCATCCTGGCCGCTACGCCGGAAACGACCGTGGACGGTGTCTACGGCTTCTTTTTCGACGGCGGCAAGGGGCATGCCCGAATCGGCCGAATCGTCTCCTACTCGCCGGCAGACGGCACAGTCCTGCGGGAAGTGGAGGCCGTGTATGCCGGCGACTTCGACACCGCACGCCGCGGGTGGTGGAGCGGGGCACTGTATCCGGATCCAGCCGCCGCCGGGATCGCGTCCGAGGACGTGCTGATCGACGTCGACGGCGGCCAGGCGCCGGCATGGCTGGTCCGGGCAGAGGGCGGCGCCCGGATATGGGCCATCATGGTTCACGGCCGAGGGGCAACCCGCCAGGAGACACTGCGCGCCGTAGCCCCTGCCCGCGACCTCGGACTGACCAGCCTGCTGATCTCTTATCGGAACGACGGGCTGGCCCCGTCTGCCGACGACGGCCGGTACGGCCTCGGATCCACGGAGTGGCGGGATGTGGAAGCGGCCATCGAGTATGCCCTGGCCAACGGCGCGGAGGAGATTGTCCTCTTCGGCTGGTCCATGGGTGGCGCCATTTGCCTGCAGACCGCTGACCTGTCCCATTACCGTCACCTCATCCGGGCCCTGGTCCTGGATGCGCCGGTCATCAACTGGGTTAATGTGCTGGCCCACCACGCCCAGCTGAACAGGATTCCGTCCTTGGTGGGACGCTACGGGCAGCTGATGCTGGGCCATCCCCTGGGACGCAGGCTTACCGGCCTTTCCGCGCCCGTCGACCTCAAGGCCATGGACTGGGTGGCGCGTGCCGTTGAAGTCCGCACGCCCACGCTGATCATTCACAGCGTCGACGACGAGTACGTTCCCTATGAGCCGTCTGCCATCCTGGCCGAACGGAATCCGGACATGGTCACGTTCGAAACCTTCAGCCGCGCCAGGCATACCAAGGAATGGAACGTCGATCCTGAGCGCTGGGAAAGCCTGGTCAAGGCGTGGCTCCGCCCCCAGGTGGCTCCACGTACCAATCCAGGCCAGCGCAGTCCGGAGGAACCTTAGGGCGTGCCCGTGCCGATGTCGGCGGTGACGGCGGACGTCAGCCGGATGAGCTCGGCCGGCGCCAGCTCTATATCCAGGCCACGCCTTCCGCCGGACACCAGCATGGTCCGGAGGCCGAGGGCACTGGCGTCAACGGCTGTGGGTGAGGCCTGGCGCTGGCCGAGCGGCGAGATGCCGCCCAGGACGTAGCCGGTGCGCCGTTGGGCTGCAGCAGGGTCTGCCATGGCGGCTTTCTTGGCTCCGAGGGCGGCGGCGAAGGCCTTGAGGTCGAGGTTTCCGCTGACCGGCACCACGCCCACTGCCAGCCGGCCTTCGACGTCGACAATGAGGGTCTTGAAGACCTTTTCCGGCGCAATTCCCAGCGCCTCGGCAGCTTCGGTGCCGTAGCTGGCCACGGACGGATCGTGGACGTACGGATGCAGCACAAAGGGAACGCCGGCCGCAGCCAATGCTGCTGTTGCCGGCGTTCCCTGCGAAGAACTTTTGCGTCCCATGGCCAGTTCGGTCAGGACCTCAGGACTCGAGCCGTTGGGTAGCCGCGACCTTGCGTTTGATCCGTCCCAGCATGGCGGTCATGCCCCTCATCCGCAGCGGTGTGATGGCACGCGTGAGGCCCAGCAGTTCCGGCATGTCGTCCGGAATGGCCAGTATCTCCGCAGCGCTGAGCCCGTTGAGTCCCTCGTGCAGCACCCCTGCGAATCCCCGTGTTGTGGGGGCTTCCGGTGGTGCTTTGAAGTACAGCCGCACGCTGTCCGGACTGCCGGCGTCGTTCTTTTCCGTTTCGATGGTCAGGAACAACGGTGACTGGCACTCCACAACCTGCTCAAGGAGTTCCGGATGGTCCTTCAACCGTTCCGGAAGCTCAGGGAGCCCCTGGGAGAATTCCAGCAACAGCTGGAGCCGCTCGGGTTCGGCGAGGGCCTGAAAGTCGTCAACTATGTCCGCCAGCGCGGCGGGAAGGGCTTGGGTAGTCATCAGGTTCAGTTTACGCCGGTACCGTGCCGCGCTCGGTTCCCTTGGTGATCGGCACGCGGACGGCGTTGCCCCACTCGGTCCAGGAGCCGTCGTAGTTGCGCACAGTCTCGAAGCCCAGGAGGTACTTCAGGGCGAACCAGGTGTGGCTGGAACGCTCGCCGATGCGGCAGTACGCCACGACGTCGTCGCCTTCCTTGAGGCCGGCCTCGCCCAGGTAGAGTGCCTCCAGTTCGCCGCGGTTGCGGTACGTGCCATCGCCTGCTGCAGCGCGTGCCCAGGGGATGGATGCGGCCGTCGGGATGTGGCCGCCGCGCAGTGCGCCTTCTTCCGGGTAGGCCGGCATGTGGGTCCGCTGGCCGGTGTATTCCTCGGTGGAGCGGACATCGATGAGCGGCTTGCCGAAGTGTGCCAGCACATCTTCCTTGAACGCACGGATCGGGGCATCGTTGCGCTCCACCACGGGGTATTCGCCGGGTGTGGGCGAAGGCCGGTCGGTGGTCAGTTGGTGGCCTTCGGCGATCCATTTGTCCCGGCCGCCGTCGAGCAGACGGACATCTTCGTGGCCGAAGAGGGTGAAAACCCAGAGGGCGTAGGCAGCCCACCAGTTGGACTTGTCCCCGTAGATCACCACAGTGGTGTCACGGGAGATGCCCTTCGAAGCCGCCAGCGCGGCGAATGCCTTGCCGTCCACGTAGTCACGCAACACTTCGTCGTTGAGGTCTGTGTGCCAGTCAATCTTGACGGCGCCGGGGATGTGGCCGGTCTCGTAGAGGAGGACGTCTTCATCGGACTCCACCAGCACGAGCTTGCCGTCAGCAACCGCGCCCGCCTCCAGGGCAGCGGCCAGCCATTCGGTGGAGACCAGGCGCTCAGGATTGGCGTAGGCGGCGAACTTCTCATTCTTTTCAACGGCGTAGGGCATGGTGATGGCCTTTCATCAGGGTGTTGGCGGATCTGCACATGGTCCGAACCTCACTCCAGCCTAGCCATGGCAGTCCTGCATGTCCGCCCGCCCGTTAACCGGGGGAAATATGGCCTTCGTCACGCGGGGGCTGCGGACGGCCGGCTCCGCGGGGGAGGCCGGGCTGTTGCCGGTATTCTTTCTGGGGACAACCCACCAGCAGAACGGACCACCTTGGTACAGATCGAACAGCTTGCCGCACGCACGCCGGCGGTATCGGTGGATGAACTCCTCAAGGGTTTTTATCCTTCCCCACGGTTTGGCCAAGTTTCCTTTGCCAGCTACCGCCCGGACCCCAACCAGCCTTCCCAAGCGGCGGCGGTCAAGGCGTTGGAGGGATTCGCGGCCGGCGTCGGCGCCGGCGACGGCGCGGGGATGTTCAAGAAGCTCTTCGCCAAGAAGGTCGAAACCAGGGCCGGAATTTACCTCGACGGCGGTTTCGGCGTTGGCAAGACCCACCTGCTGGCTTCACTGTGGCACGCCGCCCCGGGGCCTAAAGCCTTCGGCACGTTCGTGGAGTACACCAACCTGGTGGGCGCCCTGTCGTTCCGGAAGACCGTTGAGGCCCTGAGCCACTACAAACTGGTGTGCATTGACGAGTTTGAGCTCGATGATCCGGGCGACACGGTGCTGATGTCGCGTCTGATGCGTGAACTGGCCGACGCCGGCGTCAAGCTCGCCGCGACGTCCAACACCCTGCCGGGCTCGCTGGGTGACGGCCGCTTTGCCGCCGTCGACTTCGCCCGTGAGATCCAGGTCCTCGCCGACCAGTTCGACGTCATCCGGATCGACGGCGAGGACTTCCGCCACCGCGGCCTGCCGGCCGCCCCGGCCCCGCTGAAAAATAGCCAGCTCTCTGCCCAGATGAAGGCCGAGTTTGACGGTAAGACGGTGGCGCAGGACGAATTCAGTTCGCTGATCGGCCATCTCGCCGGTGTGCACCCGAGCCGGTACCGGCAGCTCATCGACGGCATTGACGGCGTGGTCTGGCGCAACGTGGAAACCATCACCGAGCAGGCAGTTGCCCTGCGCTTCGTGGTGTTGGCGGACCGCCTCTACGACAAGGATGTGCCCATCCTGGCCAGCGGCGTCCCGTTCGACAAACTGTTCACCGACGAGATGATGCACGGCGGTTACACCAAGAAGTACTACCGCGCCGTATCGCGCCTGACCGCATTGGCGCGCGAGGGCCAGAACCACGAGCCGTCCTAGGCTGCCCCGCCAGCGCCAAACCGCGCTCCTGCGGGCCGCGCGCGGCTTTTCCCCGCCGGTTCCTTGGGGGAGTCCGATCCCGCTTAAACGCCAAAGGTGCGGGTGCCGCCTCACGGCGGGACCCGCACCTCCTTGACGTACTAGGGCAACGCCCTGGCCAAATCCTTGTTACGGAGCCTGGTCAACCGGCGGAACCGGGTTGGCCGGCGGCACCTGCTCGCTGGCAGGAGTCTCGCCCGGTGTTCCGTTGTGATCAACGAGTTTGGAAGCGCCATCCTGGAGCTTGTCGACCTGTTCGGCGTACTTGCCGCCGGTCTTGGTGTCGACGAAGTCCCCGGCCTTGGTGATGCCGTCTTTGATGGCCTGCTCGTTGCCATGGATTAGACCCTGAGCCTTGCCCTTAAGATCGTCAATGAGTCCCACGAGCACCTCCCTTCAATCGCGGAGCCAGGTCGCTCCTCCGCAACCGATCCTAGCCCTGTCTCCGGGGCGTGCCAAGGAGATAAGGCGTGGTGGGCGTTCGCCCGCAGCGGATGCATTGTCCAACACTCGTTGCTCTATCAGGTTTGGTCGTCAAACCTGCCGAATAACGGCCGTTGGCGACCATATCTGATAGAGCAACGGGGGGAATGGCAACAAAAAAGCAGCTCACGAGGAGCTGCTGCTGTGGGCGATACTGGGATCGAACCAGTGACCTCTTCCGTGTCAGGGAAGCGCGCTACCGCTGCGCCAATCGCCCGGAACCGGAATGCCGGCTTGGTGGGGTATATCTGGGAGAAGAGAGCGGACGACGAGATTCGAACTCGCGACATCCACCTTGGCAAGGTGGTGCTCTACCAGCTGAGCTACGTCCGCGTATGAAGTATTTTCCGACATGAGGCGGAAGTACTGCATGAAGCAAGTTTGCCTTGCTTGGTGGGCGATACTGGGATCGAACCAGTGACCTCTTCCGTGTCAGGGAAGCGCGCTACCGCTGCGCCAATCGCCCATTGCMMTCCGGSSTGRACCGGAAAACCAWGGTTTTCACCGAGGTGGGTACGGGATTCGAACCCGTGTAWACGGCTTTGCAGGCCGCTGCCTCGCCTCTCGGCCAACCCACCGTGTAAGCGCCGGTTCCAAGAGCCGTTGCCGTGACAGTGTCCTGCGAGCGGACGACGAGATTCGAACTCGCGACATCCACCTTGGCAAGGTGGTGCTCTACCAGCTGAGCTACGTCCGCATGTTGACTGTTGATTCCGTGCCGTTTCGGGCATTTCCTCGCGTTCCAACGAGTAAGAACTCTATAGGAGGTTCAGGGAAACTCCAAATCGGGCCTGCCGGACCGGCGACGACGGCCGTGGATCCCTGCAATCTAGGCGTTTTTGCGAATTACAAGTGTGTAATTCATGGCTGGAGCAATCTCGATTTCCATAAACCCCTTCGGGTCCGCTAGCATTCAAAGGCATCGGGGCGATTGGCGCAGTGGTAGCGCGCTTCGTTCACACCGAAGAGGTCACTGGTTCGAACCCAGTATCGCCCACCGAGGAATCAGGTCCGTTCCCGCTCAAGCTGAGCGGGGACGGACCTTTTTTGTGCCCCGCATTTTGTCAGCCCCCTGTGAAAGAGTCTTTGTATGACTGATCCACTCCTTGCCCACGCCACGGAATATGGCCGTATGTACGCCCGGTCCACGTCCGAACAGTTCTCTGTTCCGTCCATCACCACCGTGATCGGCCAGCAGCCGCACGGGCTGGACGGTTGGTTCGGTTACATGGGCGCCAGCAGCCTGGCCAAGGACCCGCTGCTCGCCGACTGCCTGGGCAGTCCGGCAAAAATTCGGCAGGCCGTCAACCGGGCCTCGAAGGCGGCCGAGACGTATCGCGACGACGCGGCCAAACGCGGCGACCGTGTCCATAACTACTGTGAGCAGGTTGCGCTCCGGGCCCTGGGCCGGCCGCACGCCATGAAGGAAACCCGCGAGGCGCTGGCGGCCAACGGCGAGGAAGCCTTTGCACTGCGGTTTGACGAGTGGTGGGAGCTTTACGACGTCGAACCCATCGCCCCCGAAATCACCGTCTGGAACAAGTCCGTGGGCTATGCCGGGACGCTGGACCTGGTGGCGCGGATCAATGGCCGCATCTGCCTCATCGACTACAAGACGAAAGGCACCACGCGGGACGGCACCGTCAAGCCACTGGACGACAAGGTGGTCATGCAGCTCGTGGCAGGCATGAAGGCCGAGGAAAGCCTGGTTGACCCGATAACCGGCGAGTGGGAGGCATGGAAGTACGGCGAAAACCCGCTGCTTCTTGCCGTGGCCATTGGTGAGACTGAAGTCCGGCCTGTCCGCGCCAACCCGGAGGTCCTTAAGCATCACTGGTGGAAGTTCTGCGCCCTGCGCCGCGTCTGGGAGCTCTCCGCGGACACGCTCGCCGCGGGTACGGCCCTCCTTCCAGTAGCTCCGCCGCCTTCCGTGCACGTACGCAGCGCCTAGCAGTAGAAGGGGCATCAAAGGCATCAGTCCCGGCGGTGATGCCCCTGCACCTAAACTGGATAGGTTCGCCAACACCCACCGTGAGGAAAGACAACACATGGCCATTCTGAATATCCGCATCATTGGTGATCCCGTGCTCCGCACAGTGGCCGATCCTGTGACGGAATTCGGGCCCGAGCTCGCCAAGCTCGTTGCGGACATGACCGAGACCATGGAAGACGTGGAGGGTGCAGGCCTGGCCGCACCACAGATCGGTGTCAGCCAACGCGTCTTTACTTACCGTGTGGGCGGGGTTGACGGCCACATCATCAACCCGGTTTTGGAAAACAGCGACGACTACCAGCCCGACCAGATGGAAGGTTGCCTCTCCATCCCCGGTCTGGGGTTCCCCGTCCGCCGGTTCAGGGCTACAAAGGTCACTGGCATGGACCTCCACGGCAACCCTGTCACCGTTGAGGGGGAGGGCATGCTGGCCCGCTGCTTCCAGCATGAAACCGACCACCTCGACGGCATCCTTTACACCGACCGCTTGGAAGGCGAAGACCGGAAGAGTGCGCTGCGCTCCATCCGGAATGCCAACTATGACGCCATCACTGAACGCACGACGGCGAAGCGCGCCAAGTCAGTCGGGTCCAGTTTTGGGGGCGCGAGCTTTGGCGGCACCAGTTTCGGCGGCGGATCGAACTCATGAGGGTCCTTTTCGCGGGTACACCTGCCGTCGCCGTTCCCTCCCTGGTCGCCCTGGTCAAGGCGGGCTTTGACGTCGTTGCCGTCCTGACCCGCCCGGACGCGCCGATTGGCCGCAAACGCGTGCTCACGCCGTCGCCCGTTGCTGCCCGCGCCGCCGAACTGGGCATCGAGGTCATCCACGCTACCCGCGTTGATGACGCAGTCACGGCGCAAATTACCGCCGCCAAACCGGACGTGGCCGCCATCGTGGCCTACGGAGGACTGATTCCCCCTGCCGCCCTCGCTGTTCCGCCGTATGGCTGGATCAACCTGCACTTCTCCCTCCTTCCCGCCTGGCGCGGGGCTGCCCCGGTGCAGCGGGCCGTTATGGCCGGCGACGACGTGACCGGCGCTGTCACCTTCCTGCTGGAGGAAGGGCTGGACACCGGGCCTGTCTTCGGGACGCTGACCGAAAGCGTCAGGCCGGACGATACCGCGGGGGCGCTGTTGGAACGGCTGTCCCATGGCGGAGCCGTGCTCCTCGCGCAGACACTGTCAGCGGTGGAAGCCGGAAAGGCCTCTCCGCAGCCGCAGGCCGGCGACATTTCGCTGGCCCCCAAACTGACCATCGATGACGGCCGGCTCGACTGGAAGCAGCCCGCACTGGCCATCGGGAGGCGGGCCAGGGGAGTTACTCCCGAGCCCGGGGCCTGGACCACGCTGGAGGGGCAACGGGTCAAGCTGGAACCCGTTCTGCTTCGACCGGCCGGCCCCGCCCTGGCGCCGGGGGCAGTCTTCCTGGACGGCAAAAACGTGTTGGTGGGGACGGGGTCCCACGCGGTGGAGCTGACCAGGATCCAGCCTTCCGGCAAGAAAATGATGGCCGCGGCCGATTGGGCACGCGGCATGGCTTCACTTGAAAGCGTGGTGTTCGAATGAGCGAGTCCGGCGGTAATACAGGCGGCCGTGGCAGGGGTGGCGGCGGAAGCGGCCGGGGCAAGGGCGGCCCGCGTGATTCAAGCACACGAAATGCCCAGGGCCGGGAACGGAACCGAAGCTCCCAGAAGAGTTTCACCGAGAACGCCCCCGCGCAGCGCACCCGCCGGGCGGATCCTGCTCGCCTGGTTGCGTTCGAAGTCCTTCGGGCGGTCGCCGCGGAGGACGCCTACGCGAACTTGGTCCTCCCGTCCCGCATCCGCCATCACGGGCTGGACAAGCGCGACGCCGGCTTCGCGACCGAACTGAGCTACGGTGCCCTTCGCGGCCAAGGCACCTACGATGCCATCCTGGCCCGCTGTGTGGACCGGCCCCTGGACCAGCTCGACCCCGCCATCCTTGACGCCCTGCGCATCGGCGTCCATCAGCTGTTGGCCATGCGCGTCCCTGCCCACGCCGCCCTGGACCAGACAGTTGGCTTGGCCCGCGCCGTGATCGGCGCAGGCCCGTCTGCCCTCATCAATGCGGTGCTGCGGAAGGTCACGGCCCACACCCTGGAGGAATGGGTTGAGCTCCTGGTCGCCGGGGAAAGCGATGAAACCAAAATCGCGTCCATCCTCTACGCCCACCCGGAATGGATTGTCCGGGCCATGCGGCAGTCGCTGGTGGCACACGGACGCTCCGCCACGGAGATCAACGACCTGCTGGAAGCCGACAACGCCGCTCCGGTGGTCAACCTGGTTGCCCTGCCTGGCCTGGGAAGCCTGGCTGAGGCTTTGGAAAACGGTGCCACCCCCGGCGAACTCGTGGAAGGCTCGGCACTGTCCAGCGGCGGCGACCTCGGCAGGCTCGCCTCGGTGCGCGAAGGCAGCACCCGCGTCCAGGACGTTGGCTCGCAGCTGGTGGCCCGGGCCATGGCCGCCGTCGACCTGGGTCCTCGCACCAACGAAGGGGCTGGTGCCACCGGCGAAGCCTGGCTGGATCTCTGTGCCGGTCCGGGCGGCAAAGCCGCACTGCTCGGCGCCCTCGCCCGGCAGCAAGGTGCCACGCTGCTCGCCAACGAACCGGCCCCGCACCGTGCCAAGCTCGTGAGCCAGGCCCTGTCCGCAGTGCCGGCGGATGTCTGGCGCGTCCGGACCGGGGACGGCCGGGAAATGGGTACTGAACAGCCCGAATCCTTCGACCGTGTCCTGGTGGACGTTCCCTGCAGCGGACTAGGTGCCCTGCGGCGCCGGCCGGAGTCCCGCTGGCGCCGCACACCCAAGGACCTGGCCGACCTTGGCCCGCTGCAGCGTGCCCTCCTCACCTCCGCACTGGACGCCGTCCGACCCGGCGGAGTGGTGGCCTATGTGACCTGTTCACCGCACCCGGCCGAAACCACCGCCGTCGTCACCGACGCCCTCCGGAAGCGCAACGACCTGGAACTGTTGGACGCCGGCGCGGTCCTGGACGGCGTGAGCCTCACCGGGAACCTGGGGGCCGGGCACGAGTCCACGGCCCAGCTCTGGCCGCACATCCACAGCACCGATGCCATGTTCCTGGCCCTCATCCGCAAAAAGGCCTGACCCGTGAAAGGTTCGCCCATGCCGCAGTGCTGCATCCACCCGAGCATTCTGTCCGCCGACTTCGTCAACCTCGAAGCCGAACTGCAGCGGATCAGCAACGCAGACGCCGTCCACGTGGACGTTATGGACAACCACTTTGTCCCCAACCTCACCCTCGGGCTGCCCGTGGTCCAGCGGATCCAGGCCGTCAGCCCCGTCCCGCTGGATGCCCACCTGATGATCTCCGACGCCGACCGCTGGGCGCCCGGTTTCGCCGACGCAGGGCTGGCCTCGGTGACCTTCCACGCCGAGGCATCCATTGCCCCGGTCAAGCTTGCCCGGGAATTGCGGGCCCGTGGGTCCAAAGCCGGAATGGCACTGCGTCCGGCCACCGCAGTGGAACCGTACCTGGACATGCTTGAAGAACTGGACATGCTCCTGATCATGACCGTGGAGCCGGGTTTCGGTGGCCAGGCCTTCCTTGACCTGGCCCTCCCCAAGATCCGACGCGCCCGCGCAGCCATCGATGGTTCCGGCCTGGAGGTTGCCCTTCAGGTCGACGGCGGCATCACCGAGGAGACCATCCTGCGGGCTGCAGAGGCGGGGGCCAACGTCTTCGTGGCCGGCTCGGCCGTTTACGGTGCCGAGGACCCTGCCGCGGCCATCGGACGGCTGCGCGAGGCCGGCAGCCTTAGGTTACGCAGCGGGTCCGGGGAATAGTCTTGAGTCCTTAGCAGTTATGGCACAATAGCAACACACAATACGTGCTCCGGGGTCGGTGTAAGTCCGAACCGGCGGTGATAGTCCGCGACCCGCGAGCCGGCGCTTTCCCCAACCAGGGAGGGAACCGGCGGACGGTTGAACCGGTGAAATTCCGGTACCGACAGTTAAAGTCTGGATGAGAGAAGCACGTACAGCTGTATCCGTGGCGTCACAGTGACGCCACGTCTTCTGCTGTCGTATACCCCCGGAGCCATCGCGGTTCTAGAGGGAAGGAACGACACACACACATGAACCCCTTGCGATGGCTCTTTGAAGCCAGGCTGTCCCGTGGACGGGACGCCGAAAACGCCAAAACGGTGGCCGCCCTATGACTGCCGCCGACAATGTGACGGCGTTCAGCACCGCCGAGACCGCCGCCATGGACTCAGCCCTCGAAGCAGCCCTGCGCGGGCCGCGCGGAGCGAACCCGCTGGTGGGCGCCGTCGTGATCGATGCTGACGGCCGGCACCTGGTGACCGGATACCACCGCGGCGCCGGGACCCCCCACGCCGAAGCGGACGCGATTAGCCAGGCTGAGGCGGCCGGGCTGGACCTGACCGGCTGCACGATGGTGATCACGCTGGAACCCTGTGACCACAGCGGCAGGACAGGACCCTGCACGCAGGCGATCATCGCCACAGGGATCAAAGACGTGGTGTATGCCGTTGACGATCCCCATGACCCTGCCGCGGGCGGCGCAGCCACCCTGCGGAACGCCGGCGTCAAGGTCCGCAGCGGACTGGCCGCCGTCGAGGCTTTCGAGCTGAACCGCCAATGGTTCCTGGCCGTAGCCGCCCAACGGCCCTTCGTTACCCTGCACATCGCCCAGACTTTGGACAGCCGGATCGCGGCGGAGGACGGGACCAGCCAATGGATTTCGTCCCCTGAATCGCTCGCGGACAACCACAGCTTGCGGGGGCGGATCGACGCCATCCTCGTGGGCACCCAGACGGTGCTGGTGGACAACCCTCGCCTGACAGCGCGTGACGGGTCAGGTGCGGCCAGCGGTAAACAGCCACTGCGCGCCGTGATGGGGCTGCGGGAGATCCCGGCCGATGCCGCGGTCCACGGCGACGACGGCCACGTGCTCCACTTGCCCACGCGCGATCCGCAGGAGGCGTTGTCGCTGCTGTACGCCGCAGGAATCCGCCACGTCATGGTGGAAGGCGGCTCGCGTATCCTCAGCTCCTTCCTTGCCGCCGGGCTCGTGGACGAACTCATTGTCTACCTCGCGCCCACCCTGCTGGGCTCCGGAACACCGGCCCTGAACGGCCTGGGAATCACCACCCTCGAAGACGCCCGGCACTGGGAATGGGACCCGTCCGACGGCGGCGCGGTGCTGACGCTGGGACGCGACCTGAGGCTGCACCTCCGTCCGGAACCACTTGAAGCTTTGGAACCACAACCATCCCGCACTGCCGCGGAACCAGCCATGGGAGGCTACTGATGTTTACCGGAATTATTGCCGAACAAGGAAAGGTGCTGTCCGTGGAGCGGGACGGCGATACCAGCGCAACCCTCCGGCTGCACGCCCCGGGCACCACCGACGGGCTTGCCCTCGGCGGGTCCATTGCCGTGAACGGCGTCTGCCTGACTGCCACCGAAATTGACGGCAAGGACTTCAGCGTTGACGTGATGGGCGAAACCCTGGTGCGCAGCACCATCGGCGAGCTCGCCGCCGGTGATTCGGTCAACCTGGAGCGTTGCGTCCCGGCTGGCGGGCGGCTGGACGGCCACGTGGTGCAGGGCCATGTGGACGGCGTCGGGCAGCTGGTGGAACGCGAAGCCCTGGGCAACTGGGAACGCCTCCGCTTCGCCGTTCCGGCCAACCTCGCCCGCTATATCGCGGAAAAGGGCTCCATAGCGATCGACGGCGTTTCGCTCACCGTCACGGCGGTCAGCCCGGCGGAGAAGACCGAACCCTGGTTCGAAGTGGGGCTCATCCCCACCACGCTCGCGGACACCGGCCTCGGAGCCAAGAGCACCGGCAGCCGCGTCAACCTGGAAGTGGATGTGCTGGCCAAGTACACCGAACGGCTGCTGGCATTCAGCACCGGCGCAGCAAACGGAGGAACCCGATGAACACTACAGTCCGCCTCGAGGCCGCCGCGGAGGCGACGCCGCGTCCCGACGCAGCCAAGGGCCTTGACCTCGTGGAAGATGCCATCCGTGCCATGGCCGCCGGCCTGCCCGTGCTGGTGGTCGATAACGAGGACCGCGAAAACGAAGGCGACATTATCTTCGCGGCCCAGCACGCCACACCCGCCCTGATGGGCTGGACCATCCGGTACAGCTCCGGTGTCATCTGTGTCCCGCTGACCGGGGACCGCGCCGACGCCCTGGGACTGCCTCCCATGGTGGCTGTGAACCAGGACTCCAAAGGTACGGCTTACACCGTTTCCTGCGACGCGGCGGTGGGCGTCAGCACCGGAATTTCCGCCACGGACCGGGCCCTGACCGCACGCGTGCTGGCAGACCCCGCTTCCGGACCGGCGGCCGTGACGAGGCCAGGGCATATTTTTCCGCTCCGGGCCGTTAACGGGGGAGTGCGTGAACGCCCCGGCCACACCGAAGCGGCCGTGGACCTCTGCCGGCTTGCCGGACTGGAGCCGGTGGGCGTGATCGCGGAGGTTGTGTATGACGACGGTGAAATGATGCGGCTCGACGGGCTGCGCGCATTCGCCGCCGAACACGGGTGCCCCTTGATCTCGATTGAGGACTTGGTGGCTTACCTTGAAGCAGGGGCCGCGGTTCCCGCCGACAGTAACACCGGGCTGGACGCCCGGGCGGAGTAGAGGAGTAACGATGACGGTTTCCGGACTTTCGGACGATAGCCACCAGAACGGTCACCACCGCGGGGCAGCCAGTAACGGCCATGCCCACCACCCGGTGAGCGCCGGTCCTATCGTGCAGCTGCCCACCGCCTTTGGTGACTTTATTACGCAGGCCTGGACTGACCTGGTCACGGGTGCCGAGCATCTGGCGGTGAGCTCACCCAATCCTCCCAAGGACGGCCTTGCGCCCCTCGTCAGGCTCCACTCCGAGTGCCTGACCGGCGACGTCTTCGGTTCCTACCGTTGTGACTGCGGCGAACAGTTGGCCTATGCCCTGGAGCTCATCAACGAGTTCGGCGGCACGCTCCTGTACCTGCGCGGACAGGAAGGCCGGGGGATCGGCTTGGCCAACAAGATCAAGGCCTATGCCCTTCAGGAAGCCGGCTTCGACACCGTGGAGGCAAACGAGCAACTCGGGCTGCCCGTGGACGCGCGTTGCTACAAGGCTGCCGCCCAGATCTTGGCAGAGATGGGGCTGCACGAAGTCCGGCTCCTGAGCAACAACCCCGACAAACAAAACCGGCTTGCCAAGGCCGGCGTGAAGGTGGTGGAAATGGTTCCCACCGAGGTTCCGTCCCGCGACCAGAACATCCGCTACCTGCAGACCAAAAAGGACCGCATGGAGCACCGGCTGACGCTGGACACCCACGTAGTATCGGTGCCCGGCGCCGCTGCTGACACTTTCGCCCTCGAACAAGACTGAACGGACCACATACACGCATGAGCGGACACGGCGCACCAGATATCGACCTCACCACCCTCAACCCGGAGGAAACGTCGCAGCTCCGGCTGGCCATCGTGGCTGCCAGCTGGCACACCCAGATCATGGACGGACTCCTGGACGGGGCCTTGCGCGCCGCCAAAGACGCAGGAATCAGCGACCCCACCGTCCTGCGGGTTCCGGGAGCCTTCGAACTTCCGGTCGCTGCTGCGCGGCTGGCGCCGCACTTTGACGCAGTGGTGGCCCTCGGCGTCGTGATCCGCGGCGGCACGCCGCACTTCGAATACGTTTGCCAGGCGGCGACGTCGGGACTTACCGACGTGAGCGTCTCCACCGGAGTGCCGGTGGGCTTCGGCGTGCTGACCTGCGATACGGAGCAGCAAGGCCTGGACCGGGCTGGCCTGCCCGGCTCCAACGAGGATAAGGGCCACGAAGCAGTGACGGCGGCCCTGGCCACCGCTGTTCTGCTTAAGCCCTACAAGTAGCAGTTCGACAAAGAACAGCTGACGGGCGCGTGTGTGTTCCCTCACATCGCGCCCGTCATGCAACGGCCCGACAGGCGCCGTCAGGCGCGCAGCAAGTAGGCTGTAGGGCGTGAAGAATTTCGAGACGCTGTTCGCTGAACTGAGTGAAAAGGCAGCCACCCGTCCGGCAGGCTCCCGCACCGTCGCTGAATTGGAGTCCGGAGTCCACGGCATTGGCAAGAAAGTCGTGGAGGAAGCAGCCGAAGTCTGGATGGCCGCTGAGTACGAATCCGATGAGGCCGCGGCCGAGGAAATTTCCCAGCTGCTCTACCACCTGCAGGTTCTGATGCTCGCCAAAGGCCTGACCCTGGAAGACGTCTACAAGCATCTGTAGCCACTGCGCATTGTGCGGACTTCCCGGTCCGCCGCTGCCTTCTGTGGCCCGTTTGCCTGATCAATAGACCTCCCAACAAGAAAGACCCCCATGCTGCGAGTAGCCGTCCCCAACAAGGGCTCCCTGTCCGAAGCCGCCTCAGCCATGCTGTCCGAAGCCGGGTACCGCCAGCGCCGCGACACCCGCGAGCTGGTCATGATGGACCCGGACAACGGCATTGAGTTCTTCTTCCTCCGCCCGCGCGATATCGCCGTCTACGTCGGCCGCGGAACGCTCGACGTCGGCATCACCGGGCGCGACCTGCTGCTGGACGCTGAGGTGGAAGCAGATGAATTGCTGCCTTTGGGCTTTGCCGCCTCCACGTTCCGCTTTGCCGGACCGGTCGGGGACTTTACGGCAGTTGAACAACTTGAAGGCAAGCGCCTCGCCACCAGTTACGACGTGCTGCTGCGCGGCTACCTCGCCGAGCGGGGCGTCAACGCCACAGTGGTCCGGCTCGACGGCGCCGTTGAATCCTCCGTGCGCCTCGGCGTCGCGGACGCCATAGCCGACGTCGTCGAAACCGGCAACACACTCAAGGCCGCCGGCATGGAGATCTTCGGCGATCCGATCCTCAAGTCCGAGGCTGTGCTCATCCGCCGGACCGGAAAAGGCGGCGCCGCGAACGGCACTGCCAAGGAGATCGACGTACTCATTCGCCGCCTGCAGGGTGTCCTTGTCGCGCGGCAGTATGTCCTCATGGACTACGACATCCGCAAGGAACTGGTGGAGCAGGCTGCAGCCCTGACGCCCGGACTGGAATCGCCCACGGTCTCGCCGTTGCGTGACTCCGAGTGGGTGGCCGTGCGGTCCATGGTCCCGAAAAAGGAAACCAACCGCATCATGGACGAGCTTTACGATCTCGGTGCCCGCGCCATCCTGGTCAGCAGCATCCACGCCTGCCGGATCTAGGAGGAGATCGTCATGGCTGTAGCTGTACGAGTCATCCCGTGCCTCGACGTCGATGCCGGACGCGTTGTGAAGGGCATCAACTTCGAGGGGCTTCGCGACGCCGGCGATCCTGTGGAGTTGGCTCACCGTTACGACAACGCCGGGGCTGATGAGCTCACGTTCCTTGACGTCACCGCGTCCTCGGGCAACCGCGAGACCACCTTTGACGTGGTCCGGCGCACCGCCGAGGAAGTCTTTATCCCGCTGACCGTGGGCGGCGGAGTCCGCGGCGTGGCTGAGGTGGACAAGCTCCTGCGTTACGGCGCGGACAAAGCTTCCATCAACACGGCCGCCGTTGCCCGGCCGGACGTCATCAACGAAATCAGCAGGCACTTCGGGTCACAGGTCCTCGTCCTGTCCGTCGACGCCCGCCGGACACGCCCCGGAAAGAAGCCCACGCCGTCGGGCTTTGAAGTCACCACCCACGGCGGAAGAACCGGCACCGGCATTGACGCCATCGAGTGGGCCAAGGAAGCCGCCGACCGCGGCATCGGCGAGATCCTGCTCAACTCCATCGACGCCGATGGCACCAAGGACGGTTTCGACCTGGAACTCATCCGCCTGGTTCGGGCCGCCGTGAAGGTGCCGATCATCGCCTCAGGCGGAGCCGGGGAACCCGCCCATTTCCCGCCGGCCGTGGCCGCCGGCGCCGACGCCGTCCTGGCCGCCTCGATCTTCCACTGGGGCCCGGACAACATGATGGCCCAGGTTAAGCAGGCCATTCGGGAAGCAGGCTTCGAAGTCCGCTAGTCCCCGCTCGCACCTTAACCTCGCAGGCTCGGTCAGGGAACCCTGCGGGCGTGGGCCCACCACCCGCCCAAAAGTTAGAGGCCGACTTCGGCTGACTGTAGGAGGGCGACGGCGTCGGGCTGGCCTTCGAACGTGACCAAGGCGTGGCGGGTCCGGCCGTGGGCGTGCATGAGCAGTTCGCCCGGCTCGCCGACGATCGCCACCGAAACCGGTGCGCGCTTGGCTACGTGCCGGGGCCCGGAGGGACGCACCAGCACAATGCCGAGGTCCACGCCGCGGTAGAGGATGGCGGCCCGTTTGATGAGCTCGTCCCACAGGGCGTCCGAGTACGCCTCGTCGAGGGCCCGCGGCGCCCAGCGGTCACCGGCCCGGCGGATGTCCTCCGTGTGGACGAAGTATTCGATCAGGTTGGAGCTCTCGTCCAGTGCCTTGATCTTCATGGGCGACAGGGCAGGTGGCCCACCGCGGAAAGTGTTAACGAGGCCCGTGTAGTCGTCCGGGGTCTTCAGCTTGGCGGCGAGCTTGGCTGTGGCCTTATCGGAGGCCTTGGACAGGCTTTTGATGATGAGGCCCAGGCCCACGGCAGCCTTGCGTTCGCGCAGGTACAGATGCGCGGCAAGGTCCCTGGTGAGCCAGCCTCGGCAGAGGGTGGGGGCATCAGGGCCGGCCGCCAGAAGGGTCTCGGCCAGGACTTCTCGGGACGGGTCAACGTAATGCATCACTTGTGAAACTAGCACGAGAGCGCGGGAGTTGGGCAGCAGAACCGCCATAGCACGGGTGCCGTTGGTAACACACGGCGTGTATGCCGGGCGGAGCATATTCAGGCCCCTCAGATCAGGCACTAGACTTGACCTGATGTCTGAGCAGCCTGCCCCCGCCCCCGTACCTGTCCCGGCCCCCGTCACCGGCCCGCTTCCGCCGGCCGTGGCTGCGGCGCTAAAGCGTGACGGCGCCGGTCTCGTTGCTGCCGTGGTCCAGCAATTCGACACCAACGAGGTGCTCATGCTGGGCTGGATGGATGATGAGGCGCTGCACCGCACCATGACCAGCGGCCGGGTCACGTTCTACTCCCGCTCCCGCCAGGAATATTGGCGCAAGGGGGACACCTCGGGCCACGTCCAGTGGGTCAAATCCGTGGCCATGGACTGCGACGGCGATGCCCTGCTGGTCAGGGTGGACCAGGTGGGCGCGGCCTGCCACACGGGCACCCGGACCTGCTTCGACGGGCGTGCACTTGATGTCCAGGCAGGTTCGGCTCCCTGACCGACTCCCTGGGGCGGAACCCGCCGCAGGCTTCATACTTTTGCCAGCATAAAGACTGACGCCGTACCCGGCGGCACATAAGAACAGGCGGAAAAGCATAGCCATGCAGGACCTTGGAATCATCAGCCCGGGCCTCGAGGAGTTCCGCGAACTCGCCGGCACCAGCCGGGTCATCCCCGTCACGCTCAAGGTGTTGGCGGATGCTGAGACGCCCATCGGCCTGTACCGGAAGCTGGCCAACGGCCAGCCGGGAACCTTCCTGATGGAGTCCGCGGCGGTTGGCGGCACGTGGTCGCGGTACTCCTTTATCGGCGCCAAGTCCCGGGCCACTCTGACCACCAAGGACGGCCAGGCCCACTGGCTCGGGCAGCCCCCTGCAGGTGTGCCCTTGGACGGCAACCCGGTGGACGCCATCCGTGACACCATCGAAGCGCTGCGGACCAGCAGGTTCGAGGGTCTGCCGCCGTTCACGTCCGGCCTGGTGGGCTTCCTAGGTTGGGAAACCGTCCGGCATTGGGAACGCCTCACCAGCCCGCCCGAGGATGACCTCCACCTTCCCGAGCTGGCACTGAACCTGGTGACGGACATGGCCGTCCATGACAACCACGACGGCAGTGTGCTGCTCATCGCCAACGCCATCAACTTCGACAACAGCTCAGAGCGCGTTGACGAGGCCTGGCACGATGCCGTTGCCCGGGTGAAAGCCCTCCTCACCAAGGTCAGCACCCCGGTGGCGCAACCCGTTTCCGTGCTGGAACCTGCTGCTCTGGACTTCGCCTCCAGCGTCGAGGAGCGCTGGGCCGAACCCGCCTATCTGGAGGCACTGGACCGCGGCAAGGAAGCCATCGTGGACGGTGAAGTCTTCCAGGTAGTGATTTCCCGCCGCTTCGAGATGGAGTGCGGAGCCTCGCCCCTGGACGTGTACCGGGTCCTGCGCAACACCAACCCCAGCCCGTATATGTACCTCTTCAGCCTTGAGGACGCCGACGGCCGGGAGTACACGATCGTCGGCTCCTCGCCGGAGGCCCTGGTGACCGTGACCGGCGATGAAGTCATTACGCACCCCATCGCGGGTTCGCGGCCCCGCGGCAAGACGGTTGAAGGTGACAAGGCCCTGGCCGAGGAACTCCTGGCCGACCAGAAGGAACGCGCCGAGCACCTGATGCTGGTGGACCTGTCTCGCAACGACTTGTCCAAGGTCTGTGTGGCTGGCACGGTGGATGTCACCCAGTTCATGGAAGTGGAACGGTTCAGCCACATCATGCACCTGGTTTCGACGGTTGTGGGGACCTTGTCCCCCCAGGCCAAGGCCTACGACGTCCTCAAAGCAACCTTCCCCGCCGGTACGCTCTCCGGCGCCCCGAAGCCCCGGGCCCTGCGGCTGCTGGACCAGCTGGAGCCGCACCGGCGCGGGATCTATGGCGGCGTGGTGGGCTACCTCGACTTTGCCGGCGACATGGATATGGCCATCGCCATCCGCTCTGCCTTGCTGCGTGAAGGCCGGGCCTACGTCCAGGCCGGCGGCGGCATCGTGGCGGACTCGGTGAACCCCACCGAAGCGATCGAAACCGTGAACAAGGCCGCCGCCCCGCTCCGGGCGGTGCACACGGCCGGATCGCTGCGCAACATCGCCGCAGAGTCACTGCCCGAACCGGGGAAGGCACGCGAATGACCCCGGTCTGGGCGCGGAAATCCACTTTGGTCCTGCTGATTGCCGTGCTGGCCCTGGCAGTCTTCGGCACCACCACCCAAACCTGGATCACAGTGACCCTGGATCCGGACCAGGCGGGCCAGGCCGCAGGGGGCCAGCACACCCTCACCGTCCAGGGCAGCAAGGCAGCCACAGCGGTGACCGCGCTGGCGCTGGTGGCGTTGGCCGGGGGGCTGGCTGCGTCCATTGCCGGGAGGATCGCACGGTGGGTCATTACCGCCATCGTGGTCCTCGCTGCGGCCGGCATCATCACCGCAGCCGCCACGGTGCTGGCCGATCCGCTGAGCGCCGCGCAAGGTTCCATTGCTGCCGCCACCGGAGTCAGCGGAAGCCGCGCAGGAACCGGGGTGACCCCCTTCCCGGTGGTCGCCGTCGTCGTCGGAATCCTGCTGGCGCTGGGCGCCCTGCTGATCGTCCCGGCGGGCCGGTACTGGAAGTCCCGCACCAAATATGACGCGGCCGCCCACGATGCCGCGGTAGGAACTTCCGCCGCAGCCGCAGGGCCAGTGGATGAGATCGACAGCTGGGACAGGCTCTCACGCGGCGACGATCCCACCTGAGCGCCGCCGGCCGCCGCCGGAAATAAGCCGCTCAAACCGCGGCCCGGCCCGCCGATGGGCAGGTTGCGACCAAAAAATGGCAGAATGTAAGCAGTATTGATCCTGAGGAGATTCACATGAGCAAAGCACCCGCACCCGCGTCCAAAACCGCCCCGGCATCTGCCGTGCACCACGGCGTTGACCACAGCCAGGATCTGGGCCACGGCAACAGCCCCGCTGCGTGGACCTGCGTGATTGTCATGCTGGTGGGCGCGCTCATCGCGGCAATCGCCTTTGTCATCGCCAACACTCCCATCTTCATCGCGGGCGCATGCGTTATGGTCCTCGGCCTGATCCTCGGCTTCATCATGCGCAAGGCAGGCTACGGCGTCGAAGGCAGCAAGCTGAAGAACATCGGCCACTGATGGCCACCGTTCTCGATGACATCAATGCCGGTGTCAGGGAGGATATGGAAGCCAGGAAGCGCCTGGTTTCCCTTGCCGAAGTGAAGGATTTGGCCGCAGCGGCCGCCCCGGCGCGTGATGCGTGGGCAGCCCTTGGCGGCCCGGCCGCACCGCGCGACCAGCTCAAGGTGATCGCCGAAATCAAGCGCCGCAGTCCCTCGAAGGGGGACCTTGCCACCATTGTGGATCCTGCCTCACTCGCGGCCCAGTATGCCGACGGCGGTGCCGCCGTGATCAGTGTCCTCACTGAACAGCGGCGTTTCAAGGGCTCCCTCGCCGACCTGGATGCCGTCCGCGCCCGCGTGGATATTCCGCTGCTGCGCAAAGACTTCACGCTCGACGAGTACCAGATCTGGGAAGCCCGTGCCCACGGCGCGGACCTGATCCTGCTCATCGTGGCGGCGCTCTCCGACGGCCAGCTGCACGAATTCAGCGCGCTCAGCCGGGAACTGGGCATGAATGTCCTGGTGGAAACGCACACAGAAGCCGAAATCGAACGTGCCGTGGCGGCGCAGGCGCGCATCATCGGCGTCAACGTCCGCAACCTCAAAACGCTCGACGTCGACCGTTCCGTTTTCGCGTCCCTCGCCGGCCTGATCCCCAGCGAAGCGCTGGTTGTCGCCGAATCCGGCGTGCGCAGTGTGGACGACGTGTCGCATTACGCGGCGAGCGGCGCAAACGCGATCCTGGTGGGCGAAGCCCTGGTGAGCGACTCGACTCCGCGGGAGCGGATCGCCGAGTTCACAGCGGCCGGCGCTGCCGCGATCGCCGCACGGGCCTAGCCCCCCGGCAACCGCCGGCCCTGGTGCCGGCGGCACAATACTTCTGAACGATCAACTGGAACAGGACGGGACCGATGGCTGAAGCCTCAGAGAACGCTGACAACAACCCCGCGGAGGCATTCCTGCAGGGCGGCTCGCTGAAGCATGCCCCCGGGCCCTACTTTGGCGGTTACGGCGGACGGTGGATGCCCGAATCGCTCATCGCCGCGCTGGACGAGCTTGAGGACACCTTCGAAAAGGCCAAGGCTGATCCTGAGTTCCTGGCCCAGATCGCGGACCTGAACAAGAACTATTCCGGCCGCCCGTCACTGCTGACCGAAGCCAAGAGGTTCTCGAAGCACGCCGGCGGGGCCCGGATCTTCCTCAAGCGCGAGGACCTGAACCACACCGGATCGCACAAGATCAACAACGTGCTGGGCCAGGCCCTGCTGGCCAAGCGCATGGGCAAGACCCGCGTCATCGCAGAGACGGGCGCGGGGCAGCACGGCGTGGCCAGCGCCACCGCCGCGGCACTGCTCGGCCTCGAATGCGTTGTCTACATGGGCGCCGAGGACTGCCGCCGCCAGGCGCTGAACGTGGCCCGCATGCAGTTGCTGGGCGCTACGGTGGTGCCGGTGACCAACGGTTCCCAGACCCTGAAGGACGCCATCAACGACGCCCTCCGGGACTGGGTCAGCAACGTTGACACCACCCATTACCTGCTCGGTACCGCCGCAGGCGCGCACCCGTTCCCGGCCATGGTCCGTTTCTTCCACGAGGTCATCGGCGAGGAAGCCCGTGCCCAGATCCTGGAGCAGACCGGAAAGCTGCCCGACGCCGTCGTTGCCTGCATTGGCGGCGGCTCCAACGCGATTGGCATCTTCCACGGCTTCCTGGATGACCCCGGCGTCAAGATCTATGGTTTCGAGGCCGGCGGCGACGGCGTCGAGACAGGGCGCCACGCGGCCACCATTACGCTCGGCAAGCCCGGTGTCCTCCACGGTGCGCGCTCCTACCTCATGCAGGACGACGACGGTCAGACCATCGAGTCCCACTCCATCTCAGCGGGCCTGGACTACCCGGGTGTGGGTCCGGAGCACGCCTACCTGGCCGATATCGGCCGGGTCACGTATGAGCCCATCACCGACACCGAGGCCATGGATGCGTTCAAGCTGCTGTGCCGGACCGAGGGCATCATTCCTGCCATCGAGTCCTCCCACGCCCTCGCCGGCGCCATCAAGGTGGGCAAGCGCCTGACCGAGGGCAGCGCCGACCCTTCCGAAACGGTCATCATCGTCAACCTCTCCGGCCGCGGAGACAAGGATGTGGAGACCGCCGCGGAGTGGTTCGGCATGCTCGACGAGGAGGGAAAGGTCAAGGGCACGAACCTTTCCACCCGCAAGCCCAAGGGCCCTGCCGACCGGACCGAAACTGAAGCCGTTCCCGCCGCCGGCGCGCCTGCTGCCGTTGGCGACAAAGCCGTCGCAGACACCCATGCCGTAGACAACAACGAGGACCACTGATGACTGAACTGACGGCCAGCAAGTCCGCCGCCGCCATCGACCGCGCCCGCGACGCCGGACGCTCAGCCCTGGTCTGCTACCTGCCGGCTGGGTACCCCGATGTCCAGGCCACCATCGACGCAGGCATTGCCATGGCGAAGAACGGTGCCGACCTGATCGAAATCGGCATTCCGTACTCGGATCCGGTCATGGACGGTCCCGTCATCCAGGCGGCCACCACCGAAGCCATCGCCAATGGATTCCGCGTGGAGAGCGTGTTTGACGTCGTGGCCGGCATCACGGCGGCCACCGATGTGGCCGTGCTGGTCATGACCTACTGGAACCCCGTGCTCCGAATGGGCGTGGACGAGTTTTCCCGCAGGCTGGCCGAAGCCGGGGGAGCAGGGCTCATCACGCCGGACCTTATCCCGGACGAAGCGTCAGAATGGTTCGCTGCCTCGGATAAGTACGGACTGGACAGGGTGTTCCTCGTGGCCCCTTCCTCCACTCCCGAGCGACTGGCCATGACCGTGAAGGCAAGCCGGGGCTTTGTGTACGCAGTGTCCATCATGGGCGTCACGGGCACCCGCCAGGATGTCAGCAGCAGCGCTGAGCAGCTCGTCGCCGACACCCGTGCCGCCGGGGCCGAGCGCGTCTGCGTGGGGCTCGGCGTGTCCAACGCCGGGCATGTCCGCGAGATCGCCGCCTACGCTGACGGCGTCATCGTAGGCACCGCGCTGGTTGCCGCAATCCGCGACGGCGGTGTCCCCGCCATCGCAGAGCTTACCCACGACCTGAGTGCCGGCCTCGCCAGGGAAGTAGCCTAGCCACGATGCAGATCCTCCTTCAGGCCGCCGCCCTGGTGCCGGCCAGCATTCCCAGCCCGGGCTGGTCCGGCTTCGACATCCCGCTGCCCTGGGGGTCACTCCGGATCCACGCCTATGCCCTGTGCATCCTGGCCGGGATCATCGCGGGCCTGTGGCTGACCTCCGTCAGGTGGGCCCGGCGCGGCGCCCCTGAAGGAAGTGTCTGGGACATCGTCATCTGGGCGATTCCATTCGGCATCATCGGCGGCCGTCTCTATCACGTGGTCTCGTCGCCGGACCAGTACTTCGGCCCCGGTTTCGACGGCACCGGGGATCTTTGGCTGATCCCGCAGATCCAACGCGGCGGACTGGGCATCTGGGGTGCCGTGGTCCTGGGCGTCCTGGGAGCCTGGATCGGCTGCCGGCGCGCTGGCGTGAAGCTCACATCCTTCCTTGACGCAGCGGCACCGGGCCTGCTGTTGGCCCAGGCCATCGGCAGGTGGGGAAACTACTTCAACCAAGAGCTTTTCGGCGGGCCCACAACGCTGCCCTGGGGTCTGCAGATCGATCCGAACAATGCCAACTTCCCGGCTGGCATGCCGGCAGATACGCTGTTCCACCCTACGTTCCTGTATGAGTCCCTCTGGAACATTGCGGGCGTGCTCATCCTGCTCGCCCTTGACCGCAGGTTCAACTTCCGCCGTGCCCGGCTGTTCTGGCTCTACGCGATGTACTACACGCTGGGCCGGGTCTGGATCGAAGCGATGCGCATCGATGATGCTGAGCAGGTCAACCTCTTCGGCATCACCACCAGGCTCAATGTCTGGACCAGCATTTTCGTCTTTGTGGCAGCGCTTATCGTGTTCGTCCTGCTGGGGCGGAAAGGCCGGCCCGAACCGGATACGCCTTATCTGGCGGGTCGTGGCCCGGCCGCCGAGGGTGCGGGCGAGGTCAGGGACGGCGGGGAAGATGGTGTTCGTGTGGCGCCCGGGATTCCGGCTGTCCGCGATGCGGATACCCGTGTCTCAGATAGTGAATCGCATGATAATCTGCCTGATATCCAAAATGGACCCGGAAATTCTTCCACCCCAACGGAAGAGGAACCGGCATCCAGGGACGGCGACACGGCCATCCCTGTGACGTCGGAGGCCGGGAATTCCGGCCACAAGGCAACGGAATCCGCGCCGGAGGCTGGCACAAGCAAGTAGCACGCCGGCACGGCAGGGCAGCAGAGTCACCCCTCGGAGCGCCCACACACCACAGCGTCGTGGCAAGAAGGGCCCGCCCAGGCAGCAGATAGCCGCTGTTTGGTCAAGCCCGGGTCAGGGGCCTGCGTAACTGTTCGTTCAGCAGGCCTGTCTGGCCTACAATTTCCAGTAAATAACACTTTGTTGTGCCCATCACATCGGCGCTCAGAAGTGGGGCCAACGGTGTCCCTTCCATACGTACGATCTCGAGGAAGGACGTCTTCAATGACCCATCTTCATAGCCCGCGTTGGTCCGAAAAAATAGGATCCGACGGCCCCGTCTCTCCGTTCAAGCGCTTCGCTGCGCTGCCGGAGGCCCGGGGTCTATACAACCCGGAAAACGAAAAAGACGCCTGTGGCCTTGCGATCATCGCCACGCTCCGCGGTGAGCCTGGTTACGACATCGTCGACGCCGCCCTGACCGCGCTGCGCAACCTCGAGCACCGTGGTGCCGTGGGCGCAGACGAAGGCACCGGTGACGGTGCCGGCCTCCTGATGCAGATCCCCGACGAGTTCTTCCGGGCCATTACAGAATTCGAACTTCCCGCGCCCGGACAGTACGTGGCGGGCACTGCGTTCCTGCCGTCCGAGCAGCGCGAGGCCGACGCCGCCAAAGCAGGCATCGAAGGCCTTGCCACTGATGAAGGCCTCACCGTCCTGGGCTGGCGCGAAGTGCCCATCGTGGCTGACCTGGTGGGTGCCATGGCCCGCGCCTGCATGCCGTACTTCTCACAGCCCTTCCTTGCCTCGGCAACCGGCGAGCACTTGGACCGCAATGAGCTCGACGCCCGGGCCTGGCGGATCCGCAAGCGTGCCCAGAACAAGTTCGGTGTTTACTTCCCGTCCCTGTCTTCCCGCACGATCGTCTACAAGGGCATGCTGACCACTGCCCAGCTGGAGCCGTTCTACCCGGACCTCTCCGACAAGCGCTTCAAGACCAAGCTGGCGATCGTCCACTCGCGCTTCTCCACCAACACCTTCCCGTCCTGGCCGCTGGCCCAGCCGTTCCGCACCATCGCCCACAACGGTGAAATCAACACCGTCAAGGGCAACCGGAACTGGATGCGCGCCCGCCAGTCCCAGCTCGCCAACCCGCTCCTGGGGGATTCCCCCGAAGAGCTGTACCCCATCTGCACGCCCGGTGCCTCCGACTCAGCGTCCTTCGACGAGGTGGCTGAGCTGCTCTGGCTCTCCGGCCGGCCCATCACGCACTCGATCATGATGATGATCCCGGAGGCCTGGGAGAACCATGCCACCATGGATCCCGCACGGCGCGCGTTCTACGAATACCATTCACTGCTCATGGAGCCCTGGGACGGTCCCGCCGCCGTCTCCTTCACTGACGGCAACCTGGTAGGCGCCACCCTGGACCGCAACGGCCTGCGGCCCGGACGCTACTGGATCACCGAGGACGGACTGGTTATCTTCGCCTCTGAGGTGGGCGTGATCGACGTCGAACCCTCCAAAGTGGTTAAGAAGGGCCGCGTTTCGCCGGGCAAGATGTTCCTGGTGGACACTGACGCCGGCCGCATCATTGACGACGAAGAGGTCAAAGCGGACGTCGCCGCGGCGAACCCTTGGGCCGCATGGCTCAAGGACAACCTGATCGACCTCAAGGACCTCCCGGAGCGCGAGCATGTGGTCCATACGGCTGCGTCGGTGAACATCCGCCAGCGGACCTTCGGTTACACCACCGAAGAGCTCAAGATCCTGCTGGGACCGATGGCCCGCACCGGTGCGGAACCGCTGGGCGCCATGGGCTCCGACACCCCGGTGGCAGTGCTGTCCAAGCGCCCCCGGCTGCTCTTCGACTACTTTGTGCAGTCCTTCGCGCAGGTCACCAACCCGCCGCTGGATGCCATCCGTGAAGAGCTGGTCACTTCGCTGACCTGCGCCATCGGCCCCAACGGCAACCTGCTGGACACCAAGCGGGTCCGGCAGCCGCAGGTTTCGCTGCCGTTTCCGGTGATCACCAACGACCAGCTCGCCAAGATCGCCAATATTGAAACGCCCGACGGCGACCGCATAGCCATGAAGGTCCGTGGCCTGTACCGCCCCGAAGGCGGCGAGTCCGCGTTGCGTGCCCGTCTCACCGAAATCTGCGAGCAGGTTTCCGGTGCCATCAACCGCGGCGTGCAGTACGTGGTGCTCTCCGACCGTGACTCGAACGCCCAGTGGGCACCGATTCCTTCGCTGCTGCTGGTCAGCGCCGTGCACCACCACCTGCTCCGCAGCGCCAACCGCACCAAGACCGCCCTCGTGGTCGAGGCCGGCGACGTCCGCGAGACGCACCACGTTGCTGTCCTGATCGGCTACGGCGCCTCCGCAGTGAACCCGTACCTCGCCATGGAATCTGTCGAACAGCTCATTTCCACGGGCGACGTGGTGGGGGTGACGCCGCAGGACGGCGTGTACAACCTCATCAAGGGCCTCGGCAAGGGCGTCCTGAAGATCATGTCCAAGATGGGCATCTCCACCGTGGCCTCCTACACCGGCGCGCAGACGTTCGAGGCCCTGGGCCTTGGGCAGGAACTGGTGGACGAATTCTTCGCCGGCACTCACTCGCAGCTGGGCGGCGTGGGCCTGGACGTCATCGCTGCCGAGGTTTCCGCACGGCACCAAATGGCGTACCCGGAAGGCGGAATCGAGCAGCCGCACCGCCCCCTGCTTGGCGGCGGCGAATACCAGTGGCGTCGCGACGGCGAGCCGCACCTCTTCAACCCGGAGACCGTCTTCCGGCTGCAGCACGCCACCCGTGAGCGCCGCTACGACATCTTCAAGGCCTACACCAAGGGTGTGGACGACCAGTCCGAGAACCTGATGACCCTGCGCGGTCTGCTCAAGTTCAAGAATGATCGTCCCGCGGTTCCGTTGGAGGAAGTGGAGCCTGTCTCCAGCGTTGTGAAGCGCTTCTCCACCGGCGCCATGAGCTACGGTTCCATCTCGAAGGAAGCCCACGAGACCCTCGCGATCGCCATGAACCAGTTGGGCGCAAAGTCCAACACCGGTGAAGGCGGCGAGGACGTGGACCGGCTGCTGGATCCCAAGCGCCGTTCTGCGGTCAAGCAGATCGCCTCGGGCCGGTTCGGTGTCACCAGCCTGTACCTGACCAACGCCGACGACATCCAGATCAAGATGGCGCAGGGTGCCAAGCCCGGCGAAGGAGGCCAGCTGATGGCGCAGAAGGTGTACCCCTGGGTTGCCCGGACGCGTCACTCGACGCCCGGCGTCGGGCTCATTTCTCCACCCCCGCACCACGACATCTACTCCATCGAGGACCTCGCGCAGCTCATCTACGATGCGAAGCGCGCCAATCCCTCGGCCCGGGTCCACGTCAAGCTCGTCTCCGAAGTGGGGATCGGCACTGTGGCATCGGGTGTCACGAAAGCGAAGGCCGACGTCGTACTTGTCTCCGGACACGACGGCGGCACGGGCGCCTCCCCGCTGAACTCGCTCAAGCATGCGGGTGTGCCGTGGGAGCTGGGACTCGCGGAGACCCAGCAGACGCTGATGCTCAACGGCTTGCGCGACCGCGTGGTGGTGCAGGTTGACGGCCAGCTCAAGACCGGCCGGGACGTGGTTATTGCCGCGCTGCTCGGCGGTGAGGAGTTCGGCTTCGCCACCGCTCCGCTGGTGGTGGAAGGCTGCATCATGATGCGCGTCTGCCACCTGGACACCTGCCCCGTGGGTGTGGCAACGCAAAACCCGGAACTGCGGGCCCGCTTCAGCGGCAAGCCCGAGTTCGTGGTCAACTTCTTCGAGTTCCTGGCCGAGGAAGTCCGCGAGATCCTTGCCGAACTTGGGTTCCGCAGCATCGAGGAGGCCATTGGCCATGCCGAGGTGCTGGATGCCCGCGAGGCGATTAACCACTGGAAGGCCGACGGCCTGGACCTGGACCCGATCCTGCACGGTCTCGAGTTCGACGACGACGCTCCGCTGCGCAACATGACCTCGCAGAACCACGAGCTGGATAAGCACTTCGACCAGCGGCTGATCACCATGGCTACGGAGGCGCTGACTGACCGCAGCCCGGTGAAGATCGCCGTGGACGTCATCAACACTGACCGCTCGGTGGGCACCATGCTCGGGCACACGGTGACCAAGACGTTCAGTACTGACGTGCTGGCGCCGGACACCATCGACATCACCCTGACGGGCACAGCCGGTCAGTCGCTGGGCGCGTTCCTGCCCGCCGGCATCACGCTGCGCCTGTTCGGCGACTCGAACGACTACGTCGGCAAGGGCCTTTCCGGCGGACGCATCATTGTCCGGCCGGACCGCAGCAACGTGTTCAAGGCGGAAGCCAACGTCATCGCCGGCAACGTGATCGGCTACGGCGCCACGAGCGGCGAAATGTTCCTGCGCGGCCAGGTGGGCGAACGCTTCCTGGTCCGCAACTCGGGCGCCACCGCCGTCGTTGAAGGCATCGGTGATCACGGCTGCGAGTACATGACCGGCGGTCAGACGCTGATCATCGGCCGGACCGGACGCAACTTCGGTGCCGGCATGTCCGGCGGTACCGCTTACGTGCTGGACCTGCGGATCACGCGGGTCAACAAGGACGCCCTGCAATCAGGTGAGCTCCAGCTCATGGAGCTCGACGCCGAAGACCGCGACATTGTCCACGGCCTGCTGCTGAAGCACGTTGAGGAAACGGAATCGCTGCACGCTGCCCGGCTGCTGGAGAACTTCGACGACACTGCTGCCCGCATCACCAAAGTGCTGCCGCGCGATTACGCGGCAGTCCTGCAAACCCGGCTTGACGCCATCGAAGAGGGCCTGGACCCCGACGGCGAAGAAGTTTGGGCTCGAATCCTGGAGGTAACCGGTGGCTGATCCACGCGGATTTCTAAAAGTACGCCAGCGTGAAACCCAGCCACGCCGCCCTGTTCCGGTCCGCATCATGGACTGGAAGGAAGTTTACGAGGCCCAGGAAAAGGGCGTCCTGAAGGCCCAGGCGGGCCGCTGCATGGACTGCGGCGTTCCGTTCTGCCATCAGGGCTGCCCGCTGGGCAACCTGATCCCGGAGTGGAACGACCTCACCTGGCGGGACAAAGGCGAGGAAGCGATTGAGCGGCTGCATGCCACCAACAACTTCCCCGAATGGACCGGCCGGCTGTGCCCGGCGCCCTGTGAGGCGTCGTGCGTGCTGGGGATCAACCAGCCTGCCGTGACCATCAAGCAGGTTGAAGTCTCGATCGCCGATGAGGCCTGGGACAACGGCTGGGTTAACCCGCTGCCCCCGACGCGCCTGACCGGAAAGACCGTTGCCGTCGTCGGCTCCGGCCCTGCCGGCCTGGCCGTCGCGCAGCAGCTGACCCGCGTGGGCCACACCGTGGCGGTGTACGAGCGTGACGACAAGATCGGCGGGCTCCTCCGCTACGGCATCCCCGACTTCAAGATGGAGAAGGAGCAGGTGGACCGGCGCGTCGAGCAGATGAAGGCCGAAGGCACCCGCTTCCGCACCGGCGTCGCCGTGGGTACCGACGTGACGTGGGAGCAGCTGCGCCGCCGGTACGACGCCGTGGTGGTTGCCACCGGCGCCACCGTCCCGCGTGACCTGCCCATTCCCGGCCGCGGCCTGGAGGGCGTGCACTACGCCATGGATTACCTGGTGCCGGCCAACCGCGTTGTCGCGGGGGAGACCGTGGAGAACCAGATCCACGCCAGGGGCAAGCACGTGGTGATCCTGGGCGGCGGCGACACCGGAGCCGACTGCCTCGGCACCGCGCACCGCCACGGGGCCGCCTCGGTGACCACCCTGGCCATCGGCAAGCAGCCGCCGTCCGAACGTGCCGGGCACCAGCCCTGGCCGACGTTCCCCACGCTGTTCGAAATGGCCAGCGCCCACGAGGAGGGCGGCGAACGCACGTACCTCGCCTCCACCGTGGAGTTCGTGGGCGAGAACGGCAAGCTCACCGGCGTGAAGGTAGCTGAAACGGAATTCGTCGACGGCAAGCGGCTCCCCAAGGCCGGTACCGAGCGGATCATTCCAGCGGACCTGGTGTTCCTGTCCCTGGGCTTTACCGGAGCAGAGCCGGCCGGCATCACCGAGCAGGTCAGTGCCGACTTCGATGGCCGCGGCAACGTGTCCCGCGACGGCTACTACATGACCAACACTGAGGGAATCTTCGTGGCGGGCGACGCCGGCCGCGGGCAGTCTCTCATCGTGTGGGCCATCGCCGAGGGCCGTGCCTGCGCAGCCGCGGTGGACAAGTTCCTTATGGGGAGCACCATCCTGCCGGCGCCGGTGGCGCCGACGGACCGCGCCATCACCGTACTCTGACGAACGGTCCCAGACGCACGGTCAGTTCGCCTCAGGTTCACTTCCATAACGACTTAATCAATGCAGCACACTATTAGGGTAGGTATATGAGACGCGCTAAGATTGTGGCCACCTTTGGCCCGGCAATTGCCAGTTTTGAGAACACCTTGGCGGTGTTGGAAGCCGGCGTGGACGTGGCCCGGATGAACATGAGCCACGGCGACTATTCCGTGCATGACATCACCTACGAGAACGTTCGCAAGGCTGCAGCACAGCTGAGCAAGCCGGTGGCCATCATGGCTGACCTGCAGGGCCCGAAGATCCGCCTGGGCCGGTTTGTTGACGGCCCGCATGAGCTCGCCGAGGGTGACGTCTTCACCATCACCACCGAGGATGTTCCGGGCACCAAGGAGATTTGCTCCACGACGCTCAAGAGCCTCACCGAAGACGTCAAGGTGGGCGATGCCCTGCTGATCGACGACGGCAAGGTCGCCCTGCGCGCGACCGAGGTGGACGACGTCAAGGTCGTTACGGTCGTCACTGTCGGCGGCATGGTGTCCAACAACAAGGGCATCAACCTGCCCGGTGTTGCCGTGAATGTTCCCGCGTTGAGCGAAAAGGATGAGGACGATCTTCGCTGGGCGATGCGCCGCGGTGTGGACCTCATTGCGCTGTCCTTCGTTCGCGATGCGTCAGACATCACCCGCGTGCACGAGATCATGGATGAAGAGGGCCGGCGAGTGTCGGTCATCGCCAAGATCGAAAAGCCGCAGGCGGTGGAACAGCTCCACGAAATCATCGACGCCTTCGACGCCATCATGGTGGCCCGTGGCGACCTCGGCGTGGAACTTCCCCTGGAGGAAGTGCCGATTGTACAGAAGCGCGCCATTGAACTGGCGCGCCGCTGGGCCAAGCCGGTCATCGTGGCCACCCAGGTCCTYGARTCCATGATYGACAACCCGCGYCCSACCCGKGCSGAGGCYTCGGACTGCGCCAACGCMGTSCTCGACGGYGCCGACGCAGTSATGCTKTCCGGMGAGACSAGCGTGGGCAAGTACCCGATCGAGACCGTCAAGGTCATGGCCCGGATCATCGAGTCCACCGAGGTCCACGGCCTGGAGCGCGTCCCCCCGCTGGGGACCAAGCCCAAGACCCGTGGTGGCGCCATCACGCGTGCCGCCGTCGAAATCGCTGACCAGCTGGATGCGAAGTACATCTGTACCTTCACCCAGTCCGGCGACTCCGCACGCCGTCTGTCGCGTCTGCGCCCCATCAAGCCGGTGTTCGCATTTACTCCGGTGGAGCGCGTGTGGAACCAGCTGGCATTGACCTGGGGTATCCAGCCGGTGCTGGTTCCTATGGTGGGCCACACCGATGAGATGACCGCACAGGTTGACCGCAGCCTCCTGGAAATGAAGCTGGTGAAAGATGGTGACCTGGTGATCATCGCCGCCGGTTCGCCTCCCGGCAAGGCTGGTTCCACCAACATCCTGAAGGCGCACAGGGTGGGCGACTTCGCAGACGCCGGCAGCCTGGGCGACGGCAGTGAGAGTGCTCCCAGGGAGAAGCTCGGCCCCTGGCCGACGTCCTGACGAGTTAAGACGCCTTGGCGGCTTAAATGGAAGAACCCCCGCCGGTTGGCGGGGGTTCTTCCATTTAAACAGTTCCTTGAGCCTGAGGCCCGGTGCTTGAGCTTGCCGAAATTCCGGCCAGGCTCGCTAGTTGACCTGATTGATGATGGTCTCGGCGACTTCGCGCATGCTGAGGCGGCGGTCCATGGAGGTCTTCTGGATCCAGCGGAAAGCTTCCGGCTCGGTCAGGCCCATCTTGGTGGTCAGCAGGCTCTTGGCGCGCTCCACGAGCTTGCGGGTGGCGAACTGCTCCTGCAGGTCCGACACCTCGCTCTCAAGGGCCTTGATCTCCTCGTGGCGGGAGAGGGCGATCTCCAGGGCCGGAATGAGGTCTGCCGGGGTGAAGGGCTTGACCACGTAGGCCATGGCGCCGGCGTCGCGGGCGCGCTCCACGAGTTCCTTCTGGCTGAACGCYGTCAGCAGGACCACGGGGGCGATGCGGGCCTTGACGATCTTCTCGGCCGCGGTGATGCCGTCCATGACGGGCATCTTGACGTCCATCAGCACAAGGTCAGGTTTAAGTTCTTCGGCGAGCTGCACGGCCTTCTCGCCGTTGTCTGCTTCGCCCACGACGTCGTACCCCTCGCCGCGCAGGATCTCGATGATGTCGAGCCGTATGAGGGTTTCATCTTCGGCCACAATGACGCGGCGCGCCGGCTGGGACGTGGGGTTTGACTCCGTCGGTTCAGTCACGGGATCTCCTTGGAAGGGTACGGGGGAACATCACCATTTTAGGTGCGCCCGCGGCCGTACTTTGAACTGCATGGTCTATTGCGGCTTCAGCGGCGCGATTCTGGGATTTAGCCTATCTGCATGTAGAGTAATTCCGCGTACGTGAAGCGATCGCGTTGCTCACAATCAGCTGTGGGCGTACCGGTCTGCAGCACGTATTCCGCGCCCGAGTGGCGGAATTGGCAGACGCGCCGCACTCAAAATGCGGTATCGAAAGGTGTGTGGGTTCGAGTCCCACCTCGGGCACGCATGACCCCTCGCCAGAGGGGTTTTTGCTTTAATGTGTGGACATTGTCTCTCGGAGGGTCCCTCTGACACTGTCCGCGGTCGGTGCCTGGCGCCGCGGTCGCCTATTTGGTTGTGTGGGTGGCGGGGTCAGGGTCCTGCCTGGGGGTCCTCCGCCTGCTGGGATCTAGGGCTATGCGTCGTCCCTTCTGACTGCTCCGGTGGCCAGTTGTTGGCCTTCACTCGTTCATGGTTAGTAGTTGTTGTGTCGACATGACCAGACGAAATGCTTTTCGGGATTTTCCTCGGATAACTGCCTTAGGCGAGCGAGGTGAAGGGCGCCCATGCGTGTTTGTCCGGCCAAAGGGAGTGTGCACATTGTGCACACTCTCGTGCACGTACGGCTTTTCGGCCTGAATTTTGATTCCTCCTCCTGGCGCTGCCTGAACCACTTCATGCAGGTCTCTGTTCCAGGCGACATGATTTTGTAGCCCAGACCCGCGGTCTCCCAATCGTTCCGGGTCCTGCCAACCGCCGCCTCGGTCGGAGACCACGCCGCCAGGCGGAGGTTTTCAAATGAGGCAACGTATCCGGCTACGCGGAGGTTTTCAATGAGTCAACGCGCACTGTTGACGGCTGGTGTGATGCACGATACAGTTCATCAGAAGTTATACGCATAACCTACCAAATTACCTAAGGCTCGAGGAGGTGTCATGGCTGGATCGCGGCCGAAGTCAGGACCGACGATGCATGACGTCGCGGCTGCTGCCGGGGTTTCGCAGGCGACCGTGTCGCTGGTGTTAAATTCGGCTTCCGGGTCGCGCTTCTCTGAGGACACCCGCCGGCGGGTCCGCGAGGCCGTGGATCGGCTGGGGTACCGCACCAACGCGCACGCCAAGGTCCTCCGCGACGGGGTGGCCGGCATGATCGGATTCATTGGCGACACCGTAGCCACAACACCATTCGCCGGGGCCATTATCGAGGGGGCGCAGCAGCGGGCCTGGGAAGACGGGCTCCTCCTGCTGGCAGTAAACACTGGGGGTGACAAGGAGCTTGAGGTCGCATCCCTGGACACCATGCTTTCCTACAAGGTTGCCGGTGTGGTTTATGCCGCCATGTATCACCGTGTGTTGGATGTCCCGGCGGCTCTGGCAGGAGTGCGGTCGGTGGTGCTGAACTCCCAGGACCGGGCAGGGCGATTCCCGAGCGTCGCCCCCGACGAAGTGAAGGGCGGTTATGCCGCCACGCGCCGGCTGCTTGACGCAGGGCACCGCGGTATAGGGCTGATCAACATCGAGACCTTGGAGAGCGGGCTGCCTGCTGCTGTCGGCCGTTATGAGGGCTACACCAGGGC
The DNA here is from genome assembly GCF_056398665.1 of Pseudarthrobacter sp. 01T43. Lineage (NCBI taxonomy): Bacteria > Bacillati > Actinomycetota > Actinomycetes > Micrococcales > Micrococcaceae > Pseudarthrobacter > Pseudarthrobacter sp. 01T43. Next base: position 106,671 of record NZ_JBFTPV010000007.1, read on the forward strand.
CCTTCGGGAGGCGGGCCTGGACGTGGATCCGGATCTGGTGCGCTTCGGTGGGGGCGGCGAGGAAGACGGGTACCGGTACGCGATGGAGCTGCTGACGAGTCCGAAGCCGCCAACGGCAATTTTCTGTGCCAACGACCGGGGCGCCTGGGGCGCCTATCAGGCGGTCTCGGATTTGGGTCTGTCCATCCCTCGGGACGTCTCTATTGTGGGTTTCGATAATCAGGCAACGCTGGCACCGTTCCTGCGGCCGGGCCTGACTACCTTTGAGCTGCCGTTCGTCGCCATGGGCCGGCGCGCGGTCGAACTGATCCTCCAGGACGCGGAACCCGATGGCCGGGTCGAGCTAATGGACTGCCCTCTGATTGAACGTAACTCAGTGACCCATCCTAAGGAGATGCCATGAGCCGCACCATCCCGGCCCGACGCGGGCGTCCGTCCGCGGCATTGTCGCCGCAACGAAAGATTTCCCTTTCGCTCCGTCTGAAGAGGATTTTCCGGGCGTGGCAGTTATACGTATTACTAGCCCCCTCCCTCATCTATATCGCGGTCTTCAAATACTGGCCGATGTACGGCGTGCAGATCRCCTTCAAGAACTACAACCCTGCTGACGGGTTCACGGACAGCCCCTGGGTGGGTCTGACGCACTTCATCCGGTTCGTGAACTCGTACCAGTTCGGCCAGGTCCTCGGAAACACGCTGTGGATTGCCGTACTGGGCCTGCTGGTGGCTTTTCCGATCCCGATCATCCTCGCGTTGCTGGTCAATCAGCTCCAAAGCGAGAGGTTCAAGAAGTTCACCCAGACGGTACTGTATTCGCCTGCATTCATTTCCACGGTGGTGGTGGTCGGCATCATGTTCGTGGTCCTGTCGCCGAGGTCGGGGCTGGTGAACAACGCCATCCAGTTGGCCGGCGGCGAGCCGATCTTCTTTATGGGATCGGCCGAGTGGTTCCGTCCCATCTACGTTATCTCCGACGTCTGGCAGAACGCCGGATTCTCCATGATCGTGTACCTCGCGGCACTGGCGGCCATCGACCCGGCACTGCATGACGCGGCCAAGGTCGACGGTGCCTCGAAGCTGCAACGCATCCGGCATATCGACTTACCGGGCATCATGCCGGTGGTAACGATCCTGTTCATCCTCGCCATCGGAAACCTGCTCAACGTCGGATTCGAGAAGGCACTGCTGATGCAGACCCCGCTGAACCTCTCGAGCTCGGAGATCATCCAGACCTACGTCTATCACGCCGGTCTGCAGCAGGCCCAGTTCAGCTATTCGGCCGCCATCGGCCTGTTCAACTCCATCCTCAACCTGGCGCTACTGCTCTTCTTCAACACGGTGGCGCGCCGGGCCAACCAAGCGACCCTGTGGTGATGCCAAAATGTCCCTGACAACCAACCCCCGCACTACCGGCAGCCCCGCACGGGCCGTCATCCAAGACCGCCCTCGGCAGACGCTGAGGGAAAAGTATGGTGACCGCGTCTTCAACGTCACCGCCACTGCAGTGCTGCTGCTGTCGATCCTGGCAGTGGTCTATCCCCTGTACTTCATCGCCATCGCCTCTGTCAGCGATCCTAACGCGATCTACGAGGGCAAGGTCTGGCTGTTTCCCTCGGGCGTGACGCTTGAGGGATACCAGCGGATTTTCGCGGACAGCCGGATCTGGAACGGCCTGGGCAACACCCTCATTTACACCGTCCTTGGGACCGCGATCAGTGTCACGACGATCCTGTGCGGCGCCTACGCACTGTCACGCAAGGACATGCCGGGCCGGAAAATCCTGATGCTCCTGTTCGTCATCACCATGTTTTTCGACGGCGGACTCATCACCAAGTACCTGGTCGTCCGGGACCTTGGCATGCTCAATACCGCCTGGGCCGTGGTCCTTCCCGGTGCGGTCGGGGTCTGGAACCTGATCATCGCCCGCTCCTTCTTTGAACACACCATCCCGAATGAACTCCGCGAAGCCGCCCAGATGGACGGCGCCACGGACTTCAAGTTTTTCTTCAAGATGGTCCTGCCGCTGTCCAAGCCACTGATCATGCTCATGATCATGATCCATGTCGTGGCCCAGTGGAACTCGTTTTTCGACGCCCTGATCTTCCTGAATGATGACTCCAAATACCCGCTGCAGCTTGTGCTGCGCAACATCCTCATCCAATCCGATGTTTCATCCACCGGCACCACCGGGGGAGACATCCAGTCCTATGCGGCAGCGCAGAGGATCGCGGAGCTCACCAAGTACGCCATGATCGTCGTCTCGAGCCTGCCGCTGATGATTGCCCTGCCATTCATGCAGAAGCACTTCACCAAGGGCGCCATGATCGGCGCCGTCAAATAGGGACCCTCGCCTCGCACCACCGGTCCCCGGGGCACCCGCCGCGGGCCGGCAAAACACACCTCAGAATAGGAATGACCATGGCAATCAGCCGAAAATGCGCCGTCCTTGGCGCCCTCCTGGCCGGAACAATGACATTCACCGCCTGTTCAGGCGGCCAGTCCGGCTCTCCGGAGGTCAAAGACGCCTCCGCTGACTTCGGATTCCAAGCAACAGGGTTCCCGATCGTCAGCAAGCAGCTGACCCTGAAGTTCTCGGGAACCAAGACGGCCCTGGCACCGGACTTCAGCACCATGACCGTGGTGAAGAACTGGGAAAAGGACACCAACATCCATATCGACTGGCAGAATCTGCCCGAGACCGTCTTCAAAGAAAAGAAAAACCTTATCCTGGCCAGCGGGGACCTTCCGGATGCGTTCTTCAACACGGGCCTGACGGATGCGGAAATCGCGACGTACTCCGCAAGCGGCACCTTGATCCCGCTGGAGAACCTGATTGAGAAGAACGCGCCCAACCTCTCCAAGCTGCTCGCTGCCCGTCCCGACATCAAGGCAGCCATCACTTCCTCGGACGGGCACATCTACTCCCTGCCCTCCATAGAGGAGCTCGGCCTCGTCCAGTTCCCCGACGAAATCGCCATCAACACCGCATGGCTGACAAAGCTCAACATCCCCATGCCCAAGACCATCGCTGAATTCCACGACGCCCTGCTGGCGTTCAAAACCCGGGACGCATCAGGAACCGGCAAGACTATCCCGCTGAGCTTCATGCCCGGTTCCTGGTGCGGGGACATCGTGGACCTGATCGCCGCCCTCGGCGGGGTGCCGGACAATATGGACCACCGCATCGTCCAGGACAACAAAGTCATCTTCACCCCCACGCAGGACGGCTACAAAAAAGCCATCCAGACCCTGCACCAGTGGTACCAGGAAGGCCTGATCGATCCGGAATCCTTCTCCCAGGACGACAAGGCCTACCTTGCGAAGGGCAAGGCCGCCACGGAAAACCTCGGCTCGTTCGCTTGGTGGGAAGTCCCCGAGATGGTCGGCGCCGACCGCGCCAACGACTATGCCCTTGTGCCCGTGCTCCAAGGCGTGGACGGCAAGCGCATCGCCAGCCAGTCCAATAACCAGGAAATCGCCCGAGGCGCCTTCGCCATTACCCGGGCCGACAAATACCCCGCCGCGACCATGCGCTGGGCCGACAACCTCTACGACCCGACCCAGTCCGCCCAGGCCAACTGGGGACCGATCGGCGAAACCCTCCAAAAAGACGCCAACGGGATGCTGACCCAGATCCCCGCCCCGGCCGGAACCAGCGAAGGCGAACGCCGACAGAAGGTGGCCCCCGGCGGACCGAAGGCCAACACCGCGGATAACTTCAAGACCGTCGTCGCGCCCGAACCGCGCGCCGCGGAACGCCAGAAGACGGTCAACGAAAACTACAAGCCCTTCGCCGGTAACGACGGCTACCCCTCGGTGGCACTGTCCACCGAGGAACTCCAGCAGATCACCAGCATCGAGACCGACACCACCTCCCTGGTCAAGCAAAACATCGCCAAATGGATCGTCTCCGGCGGCATCGAGCAGGAATGGGACGGTTACCTCACCCAGCTCAAGAACATCGGAGTCGAGAAAATGATCGAGGTCTACCAGCAGGCCTACGACCGCTACAAGAAGAACTCCTAGCCACCGACACGGCGGGGCAGGCCGGTTCATCACRCGCCGGCCTGCCCTGCCGTCCGGGACCCCGCACCGGGAAATTCCCGTACGCACCAGCACAGAATCGAGATCCGACCCTCATGACTGCCGTGACCGCCACGACGGCCGACACCTTCCGGCCCTCCCTGCACTATGCAGCCCGGAATACCTGGCTCAACGACCCCAACGGCCTGGTCCACCATGCGGGCGTCTACCACCTCTACTATCAGAACAACCCGCGGGACAACGTCTGGGGAAACATGTCCTGGGGTCACGCCACCTCAACGGACCTGTTGACCTGGACTGAGCACCCGGTAGCCATCGCCTGCGACGAATTTGAAGACATCTTTTCCGGCAGCATCGTCTTCGACCGGCACAACACCAGCGGCTTCGGCACCGGATCAACGGCTCCGCTGGTCGCCGTCTACACCAGCGCCTACAAGACCGCTTCCGCGCACCACGGCGTCCAGGCCCAGTCCCTGGCCTACAGCCTGGACGGCGGCTACACGTGGACCAAACACCCCGGCAATCCCGTGCTGAACCGGGGGTCAGCCGACTTCCGCGACCCCAAGGTCTTCCGCTACGAATCCGACGCCGGAAGCTACTGGGTCATGGCGGCCGTGGAAGCCCAGGATTTCGAAGTCGTCTTCTACAAATCCCACGACCTCAAGGCCTGGGAACTGCTGAGCAGCTTCGGCCCGGCCAACGCCACCGGCGGGGTCTGGGAATGCCCGGACCTCTTCCCGCTGCCTGTCGACAGTGACCCGGAAAACCTCAAGTGGGTCCTGACCGTAAACCTCAATCCCGGGGGACCCAACGACGGCTCGGCCGGACAGTACTTCGTCGGGGACTTCGACGGGACCACGTTCACCTCAGACACCACAGTCACCGACGGTCTGCAGAACCCCGGCCGCCTCGCCGAGTACCAGTGGCTCGACTGGGGCAGGGACTACTACGCCGCCGTTTCCTTCAGCGACGTTCCCGACGGCCGAAGGCTCATGGTCGGGTGGATGAACAACTGGCAGTACGCCAACGAGATCCCCACCTCGCCGTGGCGCAGTCCAATGTCCCTGGTCCGGGAAGTGTCTCTGCACAGCGTCGAGGGGAGCTGGCGGCTGGCGCAGCAGGCCGCAGGGGAGCTGGCTCCACGCGCCGGGCAGGGTCCGTCATTCGGCCTTGCGGCAGTCGAAATTTCCGAGGGGCAGCACGTCCTGGACGGCGCCGCCGGCAGCGTCCAACGCATCGAGTTCACCGCTACACCGGGAACGGCCGAGGAATTCGGGCTGATTGTTCGCGGCGAGGGAGCGCACGGAACCCGCATCGGCATTCGTCCCGCGGAAGCGCTCATCGTTATCGACCGCAGGGAATCCGGACACACGGACTTTCACGAATCTTTCGCCTCCATCGACACTGCCCCGATCCGGGCGACAGACGGTGCCTATGAAATCACCATCTACGTGGACCGCTGCTCCGTCGAGGTTTTCGCCCAGGGAGGCCAGATCACCCTGACCGAGCTGATCTTCCCGGCCGCCACCAGCACCGAGGTCTCGCTCTACGCCAACGGGGGCACAGCAACCCTCACCAGCCTGAATGTCACCCAATACGCATAACGGTCCCCGACCCGCCGTGGAAGCGGCAACCGCCGCCGCGGCCTGAGCACGGCCGGCAGCATGAACGCGGCCACCTCCTGCGCGAACCCGGCAGCACACCACCTCAAGAAAGACATGACATGCACAATCTCGAGTCCCGCGGCCCGTCCCGGCAGCCCCTGGACGTCGTCGTTGTCGGAGAAGCCCTCATCGACGTCGTCACCTCGCACGAGGGGACAAGCGAATACCCTGGCGGGTCACCCGCCAACGTTGCCTATGGGCTTGGCCGGCTCGGCATCAACACCGGCCTGCTGACCGCCATCGGCGACGACGAACGCGGTGCCGCCATCGAACGGCACCTGCACAGTGCCGGTGTGACGCTCCTGCCCGGCTCATACTCCCTGGGAAGAACCGCCTCGGCGACCGCGACTATCGCCCCGGACGGGTCCGCCAGCTACGACTTCGACATTAGCTGGGCACTGGAACCGGTCGCCCCCGCCTATGTCCCGAAGGTCCTTCACACCGGTTCGATCGCCACCTTCCTTGCACCGGGCGCGGACGCGGTCAAATCCCTCCTGCAGCAGTGCCGGCACGAAAGCACAATCACCTATGACCCCAACATCAGGCCCGCCCTGCTCGGCAGCCACGCCGAGGCCATATCCACCTTCGAAGACCTGGTTCACCTGACCGACGTCATCAAACTCAGCGATGAGGACGCACGCTGGCTCTACCCCCGCAAGGACCTGGATGGCACCGCAGCGCACCTCCTCGGGCTCGGAGCCGGGCTGGCAGTCATCACCCAAGGTTCACAGGGTTCACTCCTCGCCACCGCCGCGACACAGCTGGACATCCCATCAGTGGCATCCGGGGTCGCTGACACGATCGGCGCCGGCGACGCATACATGGCAGCCCTGATCCTGGGACTCATCACCCGCGGCACCGACGGCCTAGCCCCCGCCGTCCTGGAGCAGCTGGGACGCACAGCCTCCATGGCCGCCGCCATCACCGTGCGCCGCCCGGGCGCAAATCCGCCGACCTTGGAGGAACTCAGGGACCATTTGCAGCCGGCTTCTTAGCCGGGTCACAAGTCCATCCTTCTGACAATTCAAAAATCCGCGTGCGCTGCCTCCGGCCCGGAAGCCGCCGCCAGCATCTGTTTCCGAAAGGCACGGCGAGCATGGAATACCGCAAACTTGGCTCCTCCGGCATGTACATCAGCGAACTGGCCTATGGGAACTGGGTCACCCACGGCGAGCAGATCGACCAGGACGCGGCCACGGCCTGCATCCGGCAGGCGCTGGACCTGGGCATCACCACTTTCGACACCGCCGACGCCTACGCAGGCAACCGCGCGGGCTAGCCCGAGGCTGTAACCTACGGACGCCCGGGAGACAGGAGCAGGCCACGCCTTGATTGTGGAGGGCTGGAATCGGGGAACAGTCACGGCAACAGGATTGTCCGCATCGTCAACCGGCAAACACGAGTCATGCTTCGGACGGGGACGGAGCGGATACCTTCAGGTGCTTGAACTATTCCCCACCAGACCGGGGAGTACCGACGGCTTAATCTGGGAGTTCTTGTGGACTCATCTTTCCCGGAACGGGATCCCCCGGTCCTAGCCGGTCTTCGGCGCTCGTGGATCAGTTCTTCGACTTCACTCCTGGGCTAAGCAGGCAACAGTCGACGTGTTCGTGAGCCGCCAAGTTTGCAATGTCCGCGGCTATTCCCGAACGTCTCCGGCGGAGAGACTTAGCTTAGTTGGGCGACGGGGACCCCCTTTTGGCCCTGGCCCCAGGACGAGGATGAAGCGGACATTTTTCCCGCAAACGCCCGATTTTGAGAAAGCCATCGACGCGGCGGCCAGGGCGGCCAGCAAGACGGGTGAAGAGCCTATCCAACTCTGGACACGGCAGGTCTCCGGGAGGATGCTGTTGCTGTCCGCGTTGGTCACCGCAAGGGGCCCCAGATCGGTAGGGAGGCTGGCATCAGATCGTGAGCGAAACACCGGACGCTCGGCAGCGACTGTCCACCCGGATCGACGATAAACAACAGGCCCTCCGCGCCTACCTTGCCCGGGAACGCCCCCGGCGGGACAGGCTCTCCAAAATCAGTATCATCGGCAGCGGCCTGGCCGCCGTACTCACCGCTGGTCCCGCAGCTGGCGGGACCGGGTTCAGCCACGCCGTGGCCGGTATCTTCGCGCTCAGCGAGGACTCGACGGTGTGGCGGGTGCTGTGCCTGCTCGCAGTGATTTTTTCGGTCGCCGCGGCACTGGCCACCAACTTCGCCACCTCCGGCGCAGTCGCGGACAAGGTCAGCGCCGCGGAAACCTGCTCCGCTCAACTTGAGGGTCTTGCTGTCTCATTGGACGTCGGCCACATCGACGTCGACGAGGCGGTGAAGCTATACCAGCAGTACGCGGGCCGCGTTTCCTTCGTGGACGGCACGGCAAGCCGCTGAGCCAGTCGCCGGCTGGTAGGACGCTAAGGATTACACGTATGCAGGGGACTCGACGGGTCACTAGCTAGTCGGCTGTGTACTCCGGGCAGGCAGATCAGCCGGACGGTCAGTTCCACCTCGGAAAGGTACCTCTGGGGCGGAGCGCATCTCGGCCTTCGCGGGCGGTTAGGCGCCTCCGAGGGTGGTGAGGAGGTTGTTCAGGACTTTCTGTTCTGTCCCCGGGTTGGGGGTGCGTGACCGGACAGCGGAGAGGACGGGATCGATCTGCTTATCGATGTAGGTCCAGGCGGCGCCATCCGCCGGCGTTTAGCGCGGATTGGTTCTCGTCCGAGGAGGTCTCGAGGTCGGTGACGCGGCCTATCACCTCACGCTGAAGTAGCTTTTCGGGTCGTCCGCGCCCAGCAGGTCGTGGTGGAAGACGATAGCATCCACCGGCGGGGTGTCCACGAACAGGACCGCGATCAGCAGAACCACTGTTTTGGAGAGGCGGTGACGGGTTTGAAGGGTGTACTCACGGCGGGGTCCTGTTCTCTGCGACGAAGCGTGAAGTTGGTACCGCGTGCGGCCGCACGCTAGTCGCGCCCGGTCCCGGCACCAGAGGCGGCCTACCCTTCTTGGCCCTAAACGTCCTGCAGGTTAGTGGCAACCAGGCAAGGAGTGCCGGAACGGGAATGCAGCTCTATTCCAGGACGTCCGCCATTGCGTCCAGCATGAGGTAGTCACCGTACGCTGACTGGAAGCCAAAGCTTTCCCAGTAGAGCCGCAGCGCAGCCTTCGCTGCATCATGCTCGGGAGTGCCTTGCTCCGGGGCAGCCTTGTTTAGGAGCGGGGCAGCCTCCACGATGACAAGGGCTGTTGAACGGCCGACGGCGCCGAGGATCGCCTTCAGGACAGCGTGCCCGAGCTTGTTGCCACGGAACTTCGGTTCAATCTCCAGGGACGACAGGACCAGCAGGTCCCCGCCGAGGGCCATCTCCTTCAGAAGGTCAGGTCGCTTGATCGTGAGCATCTCGGCGATGTTCGCCATCTTCTGGTTCACCGCGTCCATGGTCAGGAAAAGGTCGATGATTCCCGCGTCTGGCACCACATACAGCTGGGCCTTCCCGACGGTCACTTCTTTGCCGTCCCCGCTGTCATCCTCGTCGTCCCACACCGTGCCCCTGACCTTCACGGTCCAGACCATCGGGTAGTCCTCCGGGTCGTGGCGCGCGCCCGGGGTCCCGCGGAACTGGCACCGGTAATCAAGGGTCAGGTATTCAGGAACCAGGTCAGCCACGGATCTCCTTCGAGTAACACTTTACGAGCCTGTCGATGGCCCCGTGTGCAGTCTACGGTCGTCGCCGAGCTCCTGCGCTCCCGGTTCGCATAGGTTGCTCCGCGTCTCGTGAAACCACTCGGGGGAGTGGAGCTACGGGGCCAGTGGGCTTGCCGTTCGCACTGTCGAGACCACATCCAGAATCCCCTGAGCGGACGCGGCCCCGTCTTCCTGATTGTCTATCAATGACATGTGGGTGGATCCGTCAATGATTCGGTGCAGGCTGTTGGTTGAGAGGGAGGCGAGGGCGTCCTGCGAGGCGGCCCAGCCGGGCTGGCTGCCTGAGCCTGCTGTCAGGACGACCAGCGGTTTATCGGTGAAGTTCCTCAGCTCGGCGGCTTGTTGCGTCGAGGAGCCGGTGTGGATGTACTCGTCGAGCGTGCTCTTGAGGTGCCCGGGTGTCAGTCCGAGCAAACGGCCCAGACCGAGACGCCCTGCCATCGAAGCGAGTGCGGAGGCACGCTTCATCGTGTCCTCGGCGTCCGCGGTACTGCTGTGGGCTGCGTCTTTGTCCGATGCTGGCGCGGTTGAGTCCACCAGCACCAATCCGGCCACGTCTACGGGGTAGCGGGCAGCGAACGTGAGCGCGTAGAGGCCACCGAATGAATGCCCTGCCAGAACGTAGGGTCCAGGCTCGTTCCCGCGCTGCAGCATCGTGTGAAGGTCGGCCGCGGTCTGCGCACCGTCCTGCGTGGTGGTCACCGGGTCGCTCCACCCACGACCTGCCCGGTCGTAGACGCACACCCTGGTGTCACGGGCAACCGACGGTGCTATCCATCCGAGGTCAGAGGACATCAGGCCGGCGCCGGGTTCGAGAACGACGGTGGGGCTGCCGGAGCCGGTGCAGTTCAGATACAGGCGGTGCCCGCCGACGTCGATCAGCTGACCCTGTGCCGGAGCGGCCTCTGCCTTCAGAGTGGCCCTTGCGGTTTCGAAGCCGCCGCCCAATGAAGCCAGGACGAGCAACACGAGCACTGGATACAGGAGGATGCGGCCGCTCGGGCTGCGCAGCTGCCGTTGGGCTTGGACAACCATCCAGGCCGCTAGCACCAGCAAAGCGGGGGGCCACACCCCTGCGAGCAGGTCATGGGTTGGGGAGCCGGACACCACCAGAAGGAATCCGCCTAATCCCATAAAAAGCGCCGGAGCCGTGGCCCACTTTTGGGGCTGCTTAGCCTTGATTCACCGATGCTGATCGGGGCGCGGTCGGCGGTTTAAACCGAGAATGCCTGTCTTTTCGCGGAAAATGGGGTTTGTCTAGAACACCTTTTCACCAAAAAGAGAGGCATCTCGTAGATGCAACTTTCCCATACCGG